>CABRZC010000025.1 GCA_902475375.1 uncultured Collinsella sp.
AATAAGAACGTATTTCGAAACAATTCCATGCAATTTATTTCGAAAAACACGCTACTAGACAGTCCTGACGCCCGAACGATTGAAAAAGGCCGCCAGATGCGTATACAACGCACACCGCATAGGCTTGGCACTAGCTATCGAACCATAGAGCAGACCTAAGCCCCGATGATTGCCCTTAAGAGCCGCAACCATCTGACGGGTACGCTGCGCTTCGAGCATATCATGCAAACGGGCCGAACGCTCTATTGAAGACACCCCATGGGGGCTCAGACACAAATTTTCGATGCAGGCAACCAGACCGGCGTAGTAATACCGCTGGCAGACCAGCTTCAACTGATCGCCACCGCCCGCGACGGCAAGCGAGTCGGCAAGCCTGTCGAGCGCCCCGATATCATCAGAAAGCCTGGCAAACATTGTGGGGTCAAACGTCTCCGTAATCGACGGCGCCACTGCATGAAAACGGGCATGGCCACATCCCGAAACGCGCTTTGCCTGCGAAAGCGCGAGCGTCAAAAAAGACACCGTGCGAAACGCATCGCCATGCGCAAGGCACGCCTCAAAGAGGGCGCGATCATACAGCACGCCAGAGGTCTGTCGGATTAAACCACAGGAAACCAATTGGGTCAGGCAAGCCGCCCGGTCCTCATCTTCAGAAACGGATGTCGCGTCCAAAACTCGGGAATGACGTTCGCGGTGAACATCGTAGCGATCGAGCGAAACAGAGGGAAACACGATGTCAGCCGAAGCGTCGCAGGAGGTTTCGACCATCTGCGAAAGGGACTGCGGCGCAAACCACTCATTGGCATTCATCGCAATGATCTGGGAGCCGCGCGAAGCCGCAAAGCCGGCACGCAGGCAGGCGCCAGGCACTGGGTCCTCAACATCAATCAAATCAATATGAATGTCTCTGCCGGCGGCAACTTCGAGTGAATGGCGCACACCAGCTACCACGCCGCGGCAAACGACGACAATTTGCAAATCGTAGAGGTCTTGGTTCTGGACACTCTCGAGAGCGCGCATCGTATAACTGGGCGAACCCTCAACAATCAGGATCACCGAAAGTCGCGGATGCGAACCACGTCGAACCAAGTTTTCCGTCCTCTCGACAGCCAGTAACAAACTGTCGTTCATGGTACACCCCGTCATTTAATGCGGATGGTCGCCCGTCGCGATGCACGTCAAGAACAGATGTTGCACACGCCCCGCTCACAGGCACCGCACACAAAGATCGCCGTCAGGCAGCCACTTCCCTAATCGAGCACCACAAGCTCGGTGGGGTCGTAGTCCACGCCCATAAAGGTAAGACCGCATGCGGGTGCCGTAGGACCAGCTGCAGTACGATCGCAGGCATCAATTACCTCGCGCATCCACTCGGGATCGCGGCGATGCATGCCGATCTCAACAAGGGTGCCCACAATGGTTCGCACCATCGAATGCAAAAACGCATTGCCCTCGATGGTAAACGTGAGGATGTCCTCGCCAAAGGCGACCTCATGGCCAAACTCGGCACGCATTACGCAGCGGTGCGTAGGTTTGCCCACGGCAGAGGCGACCTTGCAAAAGCTCTTAAAGTCCTGCTCGCCCAAAAGCGCAGGGCAGGCGGCCGCCATCGCATCGACGTCCAGGGGATAGCGATGCCACCACACTGCACCGCGTGACAGCACGGGCCGCGCATCACGGTCGGCAATGCGATAGGTGTAAGTGCGAGAGCGCGCGTCAAAACGTGCAGAAAAGCCCTTACGAGCCTTGTAGACCTCGTTTATGGCGATATCTTTGCCCAGGAGGGCATCCATAGCCCTCAGCCACCTACGGCGCGTATACGCAAGCTCAGCGTCCGTTACGGGCACGCTGATGTATTGGGCCACCGCATGAACGCCGGCATCGGTACGCCCCGCGCACGTCAGATCGATTGGGCGGCGCAGCAACGTCTCGATTGCACGGCGTAGCTCGCCCGCGACCGTCGTCTGGCCCGGCTGCTCGGCAAATCCGCTATAGGAGGAGCCATCGTAGGCCACGCGAAATACAAGGGTGGCGTCGAGCTCGGGGGTCGAATTGAAATCAGACGGCGCAGTCATGGGCGCTCCCAACAAACTAGCAACGGTATTGCGACAAAAAAAGAGGGGTACGCGAACGTACCCCTCGAATATAGCCTATGCAGACAGAATGTCTACTCAGCGGTCTCCTCAGCAGGAGCCTCCTCGACAGCCTCGACCTTCTTGGGAGCAGCGGCCTTCTTGGGGGCCGGAGCAGCCTTCTTGGCCTTAGGCGTGCAAGGCTCGGTGACGAGCTCCATGATAACGATGGGAGCGTTGTCGCCCTTACGGTTACCGAGCTTCATGATGCGGGTGTAACCGCCGTTGCGGTCCTGCCACATGCCCTGGGCAGCCTTGTCGAAAATCTCGGCAACGAGCTGCTTATCGCCGAGCTTGGCGATGGCCAGACGACGAGAGTGCAGGTCGCCCTTCTTGGCCCAGGTGATGATCGGATCGACGACCGAACGCAGCGCCTTAGCGCGGGTCTCGGTGGTCTTGATGCGGTCGTTCTCGAAGAGGGCCTTGGCCAGGCTCTTCTTCATGGCCTTGGTGTGGCTCGCATCGGTGCCGAGCTTCAGGCCCTTCTTAACGTTGTGACGCATGGTCTAGTTTCTCCTCAAATATGCGAAGCATTAAGCCTTCAGGCTCAGGCCCATGGACTCAAGCTTGTCCTTCACTTCCTCGATCGACTTAACACCGAAGTTACGGATGTTAAGCAGATCGTTCTCCGAGAACTCAACGAGCTGACGGACCGAGTGAATGCTGGCGCGCTTAAGGCAGTTGTAGGAACGGACGGAAAGGTCCAGATCCTCGATCTGCTTGTCCAACTCGGCGTTGTCGTTGGTGACCTCGGGAGCGAAGATCGAAGCCTCCTCCTCGACCTCGGGGGTCTCGGCAAGGTTCATAAAGGCAGCCATATGCTGGTTGATGATATTGGCAGCCTGGACCACGGCGTCGCGCGGAGCGATGGAGCCGTTGGTCTCGATCTCGAGGACAAGGCGGTCGTAGTCGGTGTGCTGACCGACACGGCAAGCCTCAACGAGCTTGGCGCAACGGGACACCGGCGAGTACAGCGAGTCGACGTGGATCACACCGATGGGATCGTTGTCACGCTTGTTAGCCTCGCCAGAGACATAGCCGCGGCCATAGCCGATGCGCATGCTCATGGTAAGATGGCCACCCTCGGTGAGCGTAGCGATGTGCTGCTCGGGGTTGACCAGCTCAAACTCGGACGGAATAAAGAAGTCCGCACCGGTGACCTCGCAGGGGCCGTCAACCGAAATGGTGGCGGTCGCCTCGTCGGTCGTGCCGAGAGCCCTGAAGACAAGACCCTTGACATTCAGGACGATGTCGGTGACATCCTCGACCATGTTAGGGATGGTCATGAACTCGTGCTGCGCGCCATCGATCTGAATAGCCTCGACGGCGGCACCCTCGAGCGAGGACAGAAGAACGCGACGAAGGGAATTACCCAGCGTATCGCCGTAGCCACGCTCGAGCGGCTCAACGGAGACACGAGCAGACGTCTCGTTAATCTCTTCGACCTGAACCTGAGGCCTAATGAATTCTGACATGTATTACCTCCAGCCTCAGCAGCCCGGATGGACTACTTAGAGTAGAGCTCGACGATGAGCTGCTCGTTGATATCACCGCTGATCTGCTCACGCGTCGGCAGAGCGAGCACGTTACCAGACAGCTTCTCGATATCGACCTCGAGCCAGCCAGGGACCTCGAAACGCTCGGAGGAAATCAGGGCCTCCTTGATGGGGAGGAGGTCACGGAACTTCTCGCCGACAGCGACGACGTCGCCGGCCTTGACGCGGTAGGACGGGATGTCCACGCGCTTGCCGTTCACGGTGAAGTGACCGTGACGGACGGACTGACGAGCCTCTTTGCGGGTGCGGGCGAAGCCAAGACGGAAGACGACGTTGTCGAGGCGAGACTCAAGAATGATCATGAGGTTCTCACCGGTGACGCCGTTCATCTTACGGGCCTTGTTGAAGTAGCCGTGGAACTGCTTCTCCAGAACGCCGTAGATGAACTTAACCTTCTGCTTCTCGCGCAGCTGCATGCCGTACTCAGATTCCTTGCGACGGCGCTTGGGCTGACGGATAGATTCCTTCTTGCTGCTGTAACCGAGCTCAGCGGGATCGATCCCGAGCTGACGGCAGCGCTTAAGAACAGGAGTCCTGTCGATTGCCATATTGATACGATCCTTTCAGTTACACGCGGCGACGCTTCTTGGGGCGGCAGCCGTTGTGCGGGATGGGGGTCTTGTCCTGGATGCTCGAGACCTCGAGGCCAGCAGCCTGGAGGGAGCGGATGGCGGTCTCACGACCGGAGCCGGGGCCCTTGACGAAGACGGAAACCTTCTTCATACCGTGCTCCATGGCCTGCTTGGCAGCAGCCTCGGCAGCCATCTGGGCAGCGAACGGCGTGGACTTACGGGAGCCCTTGAAGCCCACCTGGCCAGCCGACTTCCAGGAAATGACGTTGCCCTGGGGATCGGTGATCGAAACGATCGTGTTGTTGAACGTAGAACGAATGTGAGCCTGACCCACGGAAATGTTCTTACGGTCCGCGCGCTTCAGACGGGCAGCGCGAACGTTCTTCTTAGCAGTAGCCATCTATCTAGCGCTCCTTATTTCTTCTTCTTAGCACCGATCTGACGCTTCGGGCCCTTGCGGGTACGAGCGTTAGTGTGGGTGCGCTGGCCGCGGACCGGGAGGCCCTTGCGGTGACGAAGGCCGCGGTTGCAGCCGATGTCCATAAGGCGCTTGACGTTCTGGTTGCGCTCACGGCGGAGGTCGCCCTCAACCATGATCTGGTTCTTGTCGATATAATCGCGGATGGCGTTAACCTCATCCTCGGTGAGGTCCTTAACGCGCGTATCCACGTTAACGTTGCACTCGACGCAAATCTTCGTCGCAGTGGTGCGGCCGATGCCGTAAATGTAGGTCAGACCGATCTCAACGCGCTTCTCACGCGGGAGGTCGACACCATTAATACGGGCCAACGTAGTCTCCTCTCTTAACCCTGACGCTGCTTATGACGGGGGTTCTCGCAAATGACGAGGACCTTGCCATGGCGCCTAATGATTTTGCACTTATCGCACATCTTCTTGACCGAAGGACGTACCTTCATCGTTCTTCCTTTCGGTAGCGCTCAAACTACTTCCCTACTATCTACTCGCCCAGCCGCAGGCGTTTAAAACTATGGCTGGTCTTCACACACAATCCGACCGTAGGTTGAGCTAAGCCTGCAGTCGGAAAAGGAGTGCGTGTATGCGTGCCGCTATTTATAGCGATAGGTGATGCGGCCGCGGGTCAGGTCGTACGGGGAAAGCTCCACGACAACCCTGTCACCGGGGAGAATACGGATGTAATTCATTCGGATCTTGCCAGAAATGTTGCACAGAACCGAATGACCGTTCTCGAGCTCAACCTTAAACATGGCGTTGGGCAGCGGTTCCTTTACCGTACCCTCGAGCTCAATTGCGTCTTCCTTCTTCACAAGCAATCATCTTTCTCTAGAAAACGACAGCGATTGAGTATTCTACAACACGTATGCACGCATCGTATTAACTTCGTAATGGCTCCACAACTAAGCGGAACTTGTTACATTTCTCCGCCTTGGAGCGAACACCAAGCACCTTGGGCATCCGTGGTGAGAATCACCGGACCGTCATTGGTAATGGCGACGGTGTTCTCGTAGTGCGCGGCGGGCAGGTGGTCGTTGGTCGTAACAATCCAACCGTCGGAGCCCGTGCTCACATGGTTGGAACCCATCGTAACCATCGGCTCGATGGCAATGACCATGCCGGCCTGGAGGCGAACGCCCCTCCCCTTCTTTCCATAGTTAGGAACGTTGGGGTCCTCGTGCATCACGCGGCCAATGCCATGACCCACATAGTCACGAAGCACGCCGTAACCGTGAGACTCGGCAAGGGACTGAACGGCATAACCGACGTCCCCGATATGGTTACCGGGAACAGCCTGCTCGATTGCAGCCTTAAGGCAATCGCGCGTGACCTCGCACAAAGCCTTGGCTTCGGGCGTGGGGGTGCCGACGAAAAACGTCCATGCGTTATCGCCGACCCAACCGTCGACAACGGCTCCCGTATCGATGGAGATGATATCGCCATCGCGCAGGATCATGTCAGGGTTGGGAATACCGTGGACCACGGCATCGTTGATCGATGCGCAAATGGTCCCCGGGAACCCGCCGTAACCCTTAAAGGCGGGGGTGCCGCCATGCATGCGGATAATCTGCTCCGCGAGCTGATCGAGCTCAAAAGTCGAAACGCCGGGGCGCACCATGGCTCCAACGTGGCGGAGCGCCATCTTAGATAGCGCTCCTGCCTTCTTCATCTGCTCGATTTGCGTTGCAGACTTAATCTTGATCATAGACCGAGAGCCTCTTTGACATCCCCGTACACGGTCTCGCGAGCCTGGTCACCGTTGACCGACTTGAGCAGACCCTGGCCACGATAGTAGTCGACGAGCGGGCTCGTGGACTTCTCGTAGACGTCGAGACGGTTCTTGATGGTCTCGGGCTTGTCGTCGTCGCGCTGATACATCTCGCCACCGCACTTGGGGCAGGTGGCATCGGCAGCGGTGCCGGTGTAACCGCAGGCGCGGCAGGTGCGACGCGAAGACAGACGATCGATGATGACCTCGGGGGCCACGTCGACCAGAAGGGCGCAGTCGATCTCGCGACCCATGGCGGAGAGCTCGGAATCGAGCGTCACAGCCTGGGCGGTGTTGCGCGGGAAGCCGTCGAGGATGAAGCCCTGCTGGGCGTCATCGGCAGCAAGGCGCTCCTTGACAAGGTCGATCACGAGCTGGTCGGGAACGAGCTCGCCAGCGTCCATGTACTTCTTAGCCTGAATACCAAGCTCGGTGCCACCCTTGACGGCAGCACGCAGCAGGTCGCCCGTGGAAATGTGAGCGACGCCAAACTCGGCGACGAGCTCCTGTGCGACGGTGCCCTTACCGGCACCCGGAGCTCCGAGCAATACGAGGTTCATGAGCAATCCTCCTCTAGCCTATTTAAAGAATCCATCGTAATCATACATCTTGATCTGGCCTTCGAGCTTATCGACCGTGTCGAGCACGACGCCGACCATGATGAGGATGGACGTGCCGCCAAATGCCTGGATCAGATGGTTACCCGTGAAGGAGAAGATGATCGAAGGCACGATGGCGATGAGCGCCAAAAAGACAGCGCTGGGAAGCGTAATCTTGTTGAGCGCGTTCTTGATGTAGGCCGCGGTAGCCCTACCCGGACGCACGCCCGGAATAAAGCCGCCCTGCTTCTTAAGGTTGTCGGCCGTGTCATCGGGATTGAACACCATGGAGGTGTAGAAGTACGCGAAGAACACGATGAGGACAACGTTAAGCACCCAGTTGAGCCAACCGGTCGAAAGCGCGGAGGCAACTGCCTGAATCCAGCCGATGCCGGGGAAGAACACGGCAATCTGAGCCGGGAAGTACAGCAGCGCCGAAGCGAAGATGATCGGCACGACACCCGCGGTGTTGACCTTGATGGGCAGGTAGGTGGTCTGGCCACCCATCATGCGACGGCCAACGACGCGTTTGGCGTAGGAGACCGGGATGCGGCGCTGGCCGCGCTCAAGGAAAACAATCAGCGGAATAACCAGCAGGATGATGGCGCAGATGATCACCATGGTGATGATGCCACCGGCATTGCCCTCGGTGCTGGAAAAGATCGCCTGCGGCAGACCGGCCATGATGTTCGCGAAGATGATCAGCGACATGCCATTGCCGATACCGCGCTGGGTGATGAGCTCACCAATCCACATGATCAGCATGGCGCCCGCGGTGAGCGTACCGACGATCATGAGGTCGAAGATGATCTCGGGAGCGCCGGCGCCATTGAAGCTGATGCCGAAGCTCTTAAAGAGGAAGAGGTAACCCACGGAGTTGAGGATTGCCAGAGCCAAGGTGAGGTAACGCGAATACTGCGTAATCTTGGTCTGACCGACCTCGCCCTCGCGGGCAAGCTCATGCAGGGAAGGCACGACGGCCTGGAGCATCTGGAGGATGATCGAGCTGGTGATGTAAGGCATGATGCCCAGCGAAAACACCGACACATAGCTCAACGCGCCGCCAGAGAAAAGATTCAGGAGGGCCATAGCACCTGCGGCGACCGAATTGTTATCGGTCGAGAAAAGGCCCAGCATCCCCTGGAAGGGAATGCCGGGCACAGGAACGTGCGCACCAATGCGGTACACGACGAGCATAGCTATGGTAAAAAGAATCTTTTCGCGCAATTCTTTGATGCGGAAAGCATTCTTAAGACCATTTAGCACGGCAGCTCGACCTTTCCGCCGGCGGCCTCGATCTTGGCCTGCGCAGAAGCGCTGACCTTATCGACCTTGACCGTGAACTTCTTGGTGAGCTCACCATTGCCGAGCACCTTGACGGGCTCGAACTCGCTCTTGGTGATGCGAGCGGCCTTAAGAGCGGCACCGTCGATCACAGCGCCATCCTCGAACTTACGCTCGAGACGCTCAACGTTAACAGCGGTGTACTCGATACGACGGGGGTTGCGGAAGCCCGGAAGCTTGGGCAGGCGCATAGCCAGCGGAGTCTGGCCACCCTCGAAGCCGGCACCCTTGGTGCCGCCAGAGCGGGAACCCTGGCCCTTCTGACCGCGGCCAGAAGTGGTGCCGTGACCCGAAGAATTGCCACGGCCGACGCGCTTGCGGTTCTTGGTGGAACCGGGCGCGGGAGTAAGATCGTGAAGCTGCATTTGCTACTCCTCTACAATCTCGACAAGGTGCTTGACCTTGAAGATCATGCCGCGGACGGACTCGTTGTCAGCAATCTCGCGAACCTCGCGGATCCTGTGGAGACCGAGGGCACGGACAGTACGGACCTGGTCCTGCTTGCAACCGTTGGTGCTGCGGACCTGCTTGATCTTGATGGTGTCAGCCATGCTTAGTTCTCCTTACCGACGAACATCTCGGAGACCGTCAGGCCACGGCGAGCCGCGACGTCCTCAGGGCTGGAGAGCTCCTTGAGGCCCTCGACGGCAGCCTTGATGATGTTGAGGCCGTTGTCGGTACCGAGGGACTTGGACAGGACGTTCTTGATGCCAGCAAGCTCAAAGAGGGGACGCACAGCGCCGCCGGCGATAACGCCGGTACCCTCGACAGCGGGCTTGATGATGATGCGGCCGGCACCAAAGTGGCCGAGAACCTCGTGCGGGATGGTGCCCTGCTCGGTCACCGGCACGTGGAACATGTTCTTCTTGGCATCGAGAGACGCCTTGGAGATGGCCAGGGGCACCTCAGCGGACTTGCCCATGCCAACGCCGACGTTGCCCTTGCCGTCGCCAACGACGACGAGAGCGACGAGGCTCATGCGACGACCACCCTTGACGGTCTTCGACACGCGGTTGATGTAAACGACGCGCTCCTCGAACTCGGAGGCCTCGCGCTGCTGCTTCTGATTACGAGCCATGTGCTACATACCTCCTAGAACTCGAGACCGGCGGCACGAGCACCGTCGGCGAGGGCCTTGACGCGGCCATGGTAGATACGGCCACCGCGATCGAAGGCGACCTTGGTGATGCCGGCCTCGATGGCACGCTTGCCAACGAGCTGACCGACCTTCTCCGCAGCCTCCTTGTTCGAGGTGTGGGTGCCCTTGAACTCGGCCTCGAGGGTCGAGGCAGAGACGAGCGTCAGGCTGGAGCCCTTGCTGTCGTCGATGATCTGGGCATAGATGTTGGCGTTAGTACGGGTCACGCGAAGACGCGGACGCTCGGAGGTACCCGAGACCTTGCCGCGAACACGACGCTGACGACGCTTGAGGCCTTCCAGCTTCGCCTTATGCTTGTTCATACGTAAACTCCTAAAAAGGTTGATCTTGCCAGCACCTGACGGGGTGCTGGTCTTATGCGAGTGAGTCGGTTACGACTACTTGGCGGCCTTACCCAGCTTGCGGCGGATGTGCTCGCCAACGTAGTGGATACCCTTGCCCTTGTAAGGCTCGGGAGGACGATGGCCGCGGATCTCAGCGGCGATCTGACCGACCTGCTGCTTGTTGATACCCTTGACGTTCACGTGGGTGTTGTCGGGAACCTCGAAGGTGATGCCCTCGGGAGCCTCGACGATCACGGGGTGCGAGAAGCCCAGGGAGAACTCGAGGTTCTTGCCCTTCTGCTGCACGCGGTAACCGACGCCGGCGAGCTCGAGCTTCTTCTCGAAGCCCTCGGAAACGCCAACAACCATGTTGTGGATGAGGGCGCGGGTGAGGCCGTGGCGGGCACGGGTCTCACGCTCGTCGTCGGGACGGGAAACGGTGAGGACGTTGTCCTCGACGTTGATAGCGAGCTTCTCAAAGACATCGAGCTCGAGCTGGCCCTTGGGGCCCTTGACGACAACGTTGTTGCCGTTGACTGCCACTTCGACTCCGGCGGGAATCTGGACAGGCTTATTACCGATACGAGACACGGTGATCTCCTTTCCTTCTACCTACCGAGCGAATTACCAGACGTAAGCGATGATCTCGCCGCCGACGTTGTGCTTGCGAGCATCGCGGTCGGTCATGACGCCATGGCTGGTGGAAATAATGGCGGTACCAAGGCCACCGCGGACGCGGGGCATGTCGGCAACGCCGGTGTACTTACGCAGGCCCGGCTTGGAAATGCGGCGGATGCCGTTGATGACCTTAGCCTTCTTGGGACCATACTTAAGCGTGATGTGCAGAGTCTTCTGGGGAACGGTGTCCTCGACATCGTAGCCCTCGATGTAGCCCTCCTCGTGCAGAACACGAGCGATCTCGACGAGCTTCTTGCTGCTCGGCATGGAGACCGTGGCCTTGTTCACAGAGTTAGCGTTACGGATGCGCGTAAGCATATCTGCGATCGGGTCTGTAAGGTTCATACAGATTCTCCTTCGTTCTTGATGAACACGTGCTCTTGGTTCTTCGCCGCCCTTAACGGCAAAGCCTTTTTAGCGCGTTTTCCCTGTTCCAAACTGATGCTTGAAACGCTGGTAGTGACTTACCAGCTGGCCTTCTTAACGCCGGGAAGCTCGCCCTTGAGTGCAAGCTCGCGGAAGCAGACACGGCACAGGCCGAACTTGCGGTACACAGAGTGCGGACGGCCGCAGCGCTGGCAGCGCGTGTACTCACGAGTAGAGAACTTCTGCTTGCGATTGCACTTGACGATCATCGATGTCTTAGCCACTTATATCCTCCTCACATAGAGTATTGTTCGCCCCAAGCGCCGCCCCCTTCTGGGAACGGCGCTCATAGGGCAGGTGAACCTATTTCTTGAACGGGAAACCGAAGGCGTCCAGAAGGGCCTTGGCCTCCTCATCGGTGTTGGCGGTGGTCACGAAAGTGATGTCCATACCACGCTGGTGATCGACGGAGTCGAAGTCAATCTCGGGGAAGATGAGCTGCTCGGTGACGCCCATGGAGAAGTTACCACGGCCGTCGAAGCTCTTGGCGGAGATGCCGCGGAAGTCGCGGATACGGGGGATCGCGACGGAGGTCAGGCGATCGAAGAACTCCCACATACGGTCGCCACGCAGGGTAACCTTGCAGCCGATCGGCATACCAGCGCGCAGGCGGAAGGTAGCGATGGACTTGCGGGCACGGGTAATCATCGGCTGCTGGCCGGTGATGGCGCGCAGGTCGCGCACGGCACCGTCGATGGCCTTGGAATCGGTAGCGGCCTCGCCGACACCCATGTTCACGACGATCTTCTCAAACTTGGGGATCATCATGACGTTCTCGTACTGGAACTTGTCCTGAAGCTGCTGCTTGACCTCGTTGTTGTACTTGGTCTTCAGACGCGGCACATACTTCTCTTCTGCCATTGTTCACTCCTTCTTGGGGTTTTAAGCACGGGGCGTGGCCACGATGGGTTGTCCTCGTGCCTCCTGGCTGCATCCGCGCCGCTCATGGCATTTCGCGGTTTGGACTCGACGCAGCAGGAGCCGACAAAACAATCGGTACTATACGCGCATCGGGAGCGTATTTCCAGAAAAACCTCGTCTGCCTGCACAACTCCACAACTCCCCCGCACAAATTGATCCCTAGGGCACGGAGGAAAACAGCAGTTGCGGTGAGATAGGGACTGTTTGATGGCTTAAAAGGCTTAAACAGTCCCTATCTCACCGCAACTCATATATGGGGCGTTATTTTTGGCGCGGGAGGACCAGGTTGAGGATCACAGCAACGAGCGCGGCGACGGCAATGGAGGATCCGCCAAAAACGGTGCCAACCCATGCGGGGAATCCAGCGCCGGCAAGCGCGCCGGCCGTGCGCTCAATGCCCGTGCCAAAGGCGATAGAGAGACCCATGAGCGTGGTATCGCGCTGAGACAGGCCGTGGCGGGCAAACATGACCACACCGTTCATACCGATGGTCGCGAACACGCCAATCGTGGCGCCACCGATGACCGGCTGCGGAATAGACGTGAGCACCGCCGCACACTTGGGCAGCAGGCCCGCGATGAGCAGGATGGCAGCCGCAAGCGTAAAGACCATGCGGTTGACGACCTTGTTCTCGGCGATAATGCCCACATTCTGGCCAAAGGTTGCCGTGGGGACGCCGCCAAAAAAGCCTGACAGCATACCGACCAGGCCGTTGGCGATCAGGCCACCCGAGATCTGGCTATCGGTCGCAGGGGTATCGAGCGCAGCGGACGACACGGCGGCAAACTCGCCCATGACCTGTACTGCGTTGACAATGGCGACAACGCCCACAACGGCGCACGCGGCCGGGTCGAACACCAGGCGATGGGCGCCCAGGGCCGGCGGGGCGAACCAGCTGGTGGTCGCGATGGCCGAGAAATCGACCATGCCCAACACCGCAGCCAAAACAAAGCCCGCGCAGATACCAGCCAGGATGCTGCCCAGCCTAAGCGCGCCCTTGCCGTAGTTGCCAGCCATAAAGGTGACGACGAACGTCACAAGTGCGACGGCCCAGTTGGTGACACTGCCAAAATCGGCCGCGCCCTCCCCGCCCGCCATGGAGGCAACTGCCACTGGGCATAGCGACAGGCCAATGACAAAGATGACGGTGCCAAGCACCGGGGCCGGAAACAGAAAACTCACGCGCCTAAACAGTAGGCCGAAGAGCGCGACGAGCGCGCCGCCGATTACCTGGGCGCCCAGTACGGCCTCAAAACCAAGCTCAAGACCGACTGCCTTGAGCGCCGGCACGAAGGTAAAGCTCGCACCCATCACAATGGGCAGGCCCGAACCGACGACACCTTTTATGGGAAACTGTTGAAGGAAAATGTCAATCGCCGAGAGGACGAGCGACGCCTGGATGACAGCGGCTTCCTCTTGAGGGGTAAAGCCACAGACCGACGCGATAATGATGGCGGGCGTGACGATACCCGCGAATGCCGCCAGCACATGCTGCAGTGCATGGGGTAATACCTGCACAAACGAAACTTTTCCCGTACGCTCGAACAGGGCATCCCCTGCTGCCGACTCTGCCATTTGCGCCTCCCATACCCTAGGCAGCGGCCCCATGCCGCTCAACGGTCGGACATTATAGGGCATATGGCACAGGTAGCATTTTGACCCGCATGCGGCAGAGGGCTGGGGCAGCTCATTTGGGATGCGACTAGCGCTTGCGGGGGACGAGTTTGGTGCGACGCAGGTGGATCATCTCGGCGGCGATGGAGATGGCGATCTCCTCGGGGTCCTCGGCCTCGATGGCGACACCAATCGGCAGGTGCAGCTCGTCGATCTGCTCCTGCGTAAAGCCCTCCTGCTCCAGGCGGGCGCGCACAAAGGCGGTCTTGCGGCGCGAGCCCAAGCAGCCCAGATAGGCGGGTTTGGCGCGCATGGCCTGAATCACCACGTCGATATCGGACTTGTGACCCGCCGTGGCGACGACCACTAGGTCACGCGGGCCGATGGGGCACTGCTTGCTCAGGTTCTTGTAGTCGACCAGACGACGGTCGTAGACACCGGGCACCCATTCGGGGGTCAGTGTGCCGGGGCGGTCGTCGCAAGCCACGACGGCAAAGCCCGCCGCCGTGAGCACCCGCGCCGTCGCAGCACCCACGTGGCCGCAGCCAAAGATATAGGTCAGGCCCTCGGGGCAGAGCGTCTCGATGTGCGCCGCGGGAATCTCGGAGGCCGCGTTGGTGTAGGTGACCTTACTCCCCTCCTCCACCAGCGAAAGCTCGGGGCAGCCCATTATGGTGCGGCGCGACTCCTCGCCATGGTATTCGGCAACGTCGCCTTCATGCGCACTTGCGATAAACGGTTCAAAGTCGATGGCGAAGTCGCCGATGCGCCGATAGGCCAAGACGTCGGCAACCGACTGGAACAACGGTGCCTGGGTCGCATCCAGATGCAGGTAGCACAGGCAGATGGCTCCGCCGCAAATCATGCCGGTATCGGAGTTCTCGCCGCCCATGGTGTAGCGGACCAGACGCGATTTACCCCCGGCCAGCAGCTCGCGCGCCTCGTCCAGCGCAAAGAGCTCAATCTTGCCGCCGCCGATAGTGCCCGCTTGGCTGCCATCGGCAAAGACAGTCATCCATGCGCCCACACCGCGCGGGGACGACCCCGCCGTACCGGCCACTACCACCAGCTCGCACGTCTCGCCAGCACGCAGGGCGGCAAGCGCCGCATTCACAACATCGAGCTTTTCCATTGCCGCCTTCTATCCTCTAAAGACATCGGTGAGCATAGCGAGTGCCTCGAGCACGCCGCCGCCGACCGACGTCGCTTTGTCCGAAATATAGTTGATATAGCTGGCATCGCCGCGCGGGTCGACGTCGGCACATTTAAAGCCCTCGGTCACCTGAACACCGTCGGCCAAAAGGCCGCGCAAGCAGCCGTCAATCTGCGTGACCATGGGAGTATCACCCGCATACCCGATCACATCGCCGGCACTCACGATGTCGCCGATGGTGCGGTCGGACCTAAACACGCCGGCGGCGGGGCTGTGGATAACACGTTCCTTGCCATAGCCGGCGATAATGCCCGGCACGCCCGTGTTGGGCTGGGGCGAACCTTGGGTAATGACACGGCCGAGAAAATGTCCGCGCATGGTCTCGACCACGGCGTCGCAGTCAACCGGCGCGGTAAAGCCCGGCCCCACAGCGATGACGGCAGGCGCCATGTCGCGCGTGGTGCCCAAGTTGCGCTTAGCCAAAATCGCGTCGACCACAGCCGCGGGTTTAAGCTCATCGAGCATCTTGGCCTGAGGGTCCACCACAACGGCGACGTCTCCAGCCTCGGTAATCTCAAGCGCCTCAGCCGGCGTCCGTGCCAAGCGAGCGCGAATGCCTTCGACCTCGACCTCGCCCAGGCGAATGGCCTCGCAAAAACAGATTGTGCGGCGGATGCACGTGGGAACCGCGATATCGGCCATAACGACCGAAACGCCGGCGCGCACCAAGCGAGCGGCGACGCCCGTGGCGATATCGCCGGCGCCGCGAACATAAACGAGCATTCCCGGGGCACCTCCCTGTGCTACGGTTTGAGCAGAGCAAAAGCGGTTCGGCCGCTACTCTGATGATTATTTATTATCACAGTATTATACGGCGGTGAACAGATGGAAACGACGAGCGGAAACCTTGCCTCCGCGCTCAAGATCGAGCCGGGCATTACCGCAATTATCGGCAGCGGTGGCAAGTCGACCTTGCTAAAGACGCTGGGTCTCGAGCTCATGCGCGCTGGCGGCCGCGTGCTCCTCTGCACCACCACGCACATGTTTCCCGTCGCCGGCGTGCCGTGGGACGGGTCAAACCGTCGCCTGGATGCCGCGCCTTGGAAGCCGGGTGCCGCGCATGCCCCCGGCTGCACCTGCAAGGTATGCGCTGGCATGAGCCGCGGAAGCATCTGCCAGGCGGGTGTTTTGGACCCGGAGACAGGCAAGCTCTCCGCCCCCGCCGAGCCGCCCAACGAGCTGGCGCAGCGCTTTGACTATGTGTTGGCCGAGGCAGATGGCAGCAAGCGACTCCCGCTCAAGGCGCATGCCGCCTGGGAGCCAGTAATTCCCGCCGCCACGGCAAACGTTGTCTGGGTCGTCGGCGCCTCGGGGCTGGGCAAGCCCGTCGCCGAGGTTGTCCACCGCCCCGAGCTCTTCTGCGAGCGCTGCGGCTGCGAGCCTACCGACATCGCCACGCCCGAGCGCGTCGCCCAGGTGCTCAATGCCGAGATGCAGGCGCTGGGACTCAGCACCGCACGCGTCATGCTCAACCAAGCCGACACGCTTGCCGACCCAACAATGGCAGATCGCTTCGAGGCAGCCCTCAACCGCCCCCTCATCGCCACCAGCCTCCAGGGGTAGCAAATTTGGGACGGGGCTCTTTTTGCTACCCCGTCCCAAAAAATCATCTCCCAAATTAGCTACCCCGGCGGTCTTCCCGTTAGCGGGGCACGTAGCGGCCGGGTTGGGCTCCGGTGGGCTCGCCGTCGCGTGCCGCCAGCACGCCGTTCACAAACACGGCCTTGGCGCGGCCATGCGCCTCAAAGCCCTCGAGCGGCGTGTAGTCCACGGCCTGATGCTGCGTCGCGGCGCTGATCGTCCAACGCGCGCACGGATCCCACACGCACACGTCGGCATCGGCGCCCTCGGCAAGACAGCCCTTGCGCGGATACATGCCAAAAACGCGCGCCGGATTCTCGCTCATCAAGCGGCACAGATCCTCGGGACCCAGCTGTCCCTCAAAGCTCGTGGCAATCGCAACGGGACGATGCTCCACGCCGGGCCCGCCGTTGGGAATCGCGCGGAAATCATCGCGTCCTCGGTCCTTTTGCCCGTGCAGGTTAAAGCTGCAATGATCGGTCGCAATAGTATCGATCTCGCCAGCCACAAGCGCCTCGCGCAGCGCGGCACGGTCACCGGCATGGCGCAGCGGCGGGCTCATCACATACTTGGCGCCCGCAAAGCCGTCCTCTCCCTGTTCAAGGTAGCAGGTGTCGTCGAGCATCAGATACTGAGGGCAGGTCTCGACATAGATGTTCTTCTGCCCGTGCGCTTTGGCAGCGCGAATGGCCTCGAGCCCCAGCTTGGTCGAAAGGTGCACCACGTTGACCGGAGCGTCCCCGGCCAAGTGCGCCAGATACAGCAGGCGGCTCACGGCCTCGGCCTCACACACGTCCGGACGGCTGAGCGCATGGCCCTCGGGCCCGTGGATACCCTGCTCAAACACGCGCTTCTGCAGCGCGTTGACCAACGTGCCGTTCTCGCAATGCACGCACAGGATACCGCCCACGCGCTTGAGCTCCTCCAGCACCTCGAGCGTCTCGGCATCGTCCAGGCGCAGATGGTCGTAGGCAAAGTAGGTCTTAAACGACGACACGCCCGCCTCGCGCATGGCCGAAAGATCGGCGCGGTTGCGCTCATTCCACTCGGCAAGCGCCATATGGAAGGCATAGTTGGCGGTGCAGGTGCCGTCGGCGCGATGATGCCACTCGACCAAGGCATCGGGCATGGTCACGCCGCGATCGGCCGTCGCGTAGTCCACAATGGTCGTCGTGCCGCCGCAGGCAGCCGCGCGCGTGCCGGTCTCAAAGCTATCGGCTGTCCAATCCATGCCGGTCCAGCACTGCATGTGCGTGTGCCCATCGATAAAGCCCGGGAACACCCAGCAGCCCGCAGCATCCTCGACGGTATCGCCCTCGGCCGGCTCAATCGCCGCGGCAATCCGCACGATCTTATCGCCATCCATGGCAAGATCGGCGCGGCGAAGCCCCTGGGGCGTCACGAGTGCGCCGTTTTTGATGATGATCATAATTGCTCCTTATTGATTGATGCAGTTGGCCACGCGATCAAAATACGAGCAGGCGGCGATATGCTCCGTTATGCGTCGCTGTCCCTTGACGGTATCGACGTCCCACAGCTCGTAGGCACGCGCCTCGACCAGCACCACGTCGGTACGGTCCTTGAGGATCGAACCGCCGCCGTCCTTACCCTCAAGACACATAAGTGCATCGAACAGTTCCGCCGGAAAGAGCACCGGGCTCGAAGGCTCACCGTTGCACGCAAGACGCACCGGATGCTTGCGGCCACGCTCGTCAAATGCACGAACCATAGCCTCAAAAGAATCCGAACTCACGAGCGGCTGGTCGCCCGGCAAAAAGAGGCAACCTTTCCAGTTGCGTTCGACTCCCCACGAAAGGCCCGCACGGACGCTTTCGCTGCGCAGCTCGCCATCGTGCAGCACGCACGGGCAATGCTTGTCATCACAAATCTGAGCGACCTCGGGCCAACGCGTCGAAACCACAACGTCAAAGCCCCGGGGAACCGAATCAATGGTCCGGGCAATCAGCGGCTCGCCATAGATATCAGCGAGCATCTTGTTAGAGCCAAATCGCTTGCCCTCGCCCGAAGCCATAATGACGCAACCAAGTTTCATGGCGATACCTCCCCTGAAACCATCGTACCCATAACTCGCGTCGCGGGGCATCTACATCGAAAGCGCTTATCCCGCACGCCCACGATGCAAAAAGGGGCACCCCGCCGGTTGGCAGAGCGCCCCCTTTACATGGCTTACCTCAACCCAGCTTTAGGCCTGGAACCAACGGGCGGTGTTGCGCTCGTCGAGGGCCTTGAGGGTAGCGGCGGGATCGGCAACCTTCTGCAGGAACATCATGGCTGCGATGGCGTACGGCTTGTAGCTGGCCTCCTTGTACATGCCCACGCGGTGCATGTCGAAGACGTCGGCGTTGACCTCGCCGTGCTCGCAGGAGACACCGGAGATGTCGGCGGGCAGCGGATGCATAAAGATGGTGTCCTGGCCGTTGGCAGTCTTCTCCATGAGCTCGGTCGTGGAGCACCAGTCCTGATGCGTAGCGTTCTGGGCGAGCAGCTCCTTCTCGAGCGCGGCGATGCCGGCATCGTCGCCCTCGGCGTACAGGTTGGTGCGCTTCTCCATGGCGGCAAACGGAGCCCAGCTCTTGGGGATCACGATGTCGGCGCCCTCGAAGGCCTCGGCCATGGTGTTGACCTGCTTAAAGGTGGTGCCGGACTCGGCGGCATAGCCCTTGGCGCGCTCGACGACCTCGGGCATGAGGTCGTAGCCCTCGGGGTGAGCCAGGGTGACGTCCATGCCAAAGCGGGGCAGCAGGCTAATCAGCGACTGCGGGCAGGACAGCGGCTTGCCGTAAGAGGGCGAATAGGCCCAGGTAACGGCAACCTTCTTGCCCTTGAGGTTCTCGAGGCCGCCAAACTCGTTGATGAGGTAGAGCATGTCGGCAGAGGACTGCGTGGGGTGGTCGGAATCGGACTGTAGGGAGATGAGCGTGGGACGGTGATCCAGAACGCCATCCTCGTAGGCCTGCTGCACGGACTCGGAGACCTCGGCCATGTAGGCGTCGCCCTTGCCGATGTACATGTCGTCGCGGATGCCGATGACGTCGGCCATGAAGGAGATCATGGTAGCGGTCTCGCGGACGGTCTCGCCGTGGGCGATCTGGGACTTCTTCTCGTCCAGATCCTGCAGCTCAAGGCCGAGCAGGTTGGCGGCCTTAGAGAAGGAGAAGCGCGTACGGGTGGAGTTGTCGCGGAACAGCGAGACAGCCAGACCCGAATCGAAGATCTTGGACGAAACGTTGTTCTCACGCAGCTCGCGCAGGGCGTCGGCGACGATGTAGAGCGCCTTGAGCTCATCGGTGGTCTTGTCCCAGGTGTGCAGGAAGTCGCTGCCGTACATACCCTTAAAGTCGAGACCGTTCAGCTGCTCGACGAGCTCGGTAAACTTGGCGTCCATGGAAATGTCCTTTCTAAAGGTGAAACGATCGCAATGAGTAGATGCGCTCCGGCATGCGCGTGTGGCCAGAACATGCAAAGCGCTATGACGAGGACCCGCTACCGTTGAGGAAGCATGGGAGATAACGACCGCGGGCCCCAAGTCAACAGGGGGTGCCGGGGACACGAGCGGCCCCCGGCTCAACAAAATCGAGGAATGGGACTAGTCGATCTTGTTGTTGGTCAGACCGGCGCGGAACACGGTGGCATCGCCATCGGCCTGGCTCGGATCGTAGAGGTTCAGGGCAGCCACATACATGGCGGCAGCGGTGACCAGGTCGTCCTTGTAGGTGACCTCGTTGGGAGCGTGAGCCTGAGACTCGGCACCCGGGCCAAAGCCCACGCAGGGGATGCCGTAGCGGCCCTGGATGGAAACGCAGTTCGTGGAGAAGGTCCACTTGTCGCACAGCGGACGACCGGTGCGCTTGTCCATGCTGGGCTCGCAGCCGATGCGCTCGTCACCGAACATGGCCTTGTGGGCGTCGACGAGGGCCTTGACGTGCGGAGCGGTCTCCTTGTTGATCCACGTGGGGAAGTAAGCCTCGGTCTCGTAGACCTCGCCGGTCCAGGACGGACGGTCGTACATGTACATGGAGACCTTCACATCGTCGCCGTACTTCTTGGCGGCCGGCAGGTTGCGGATCTCGTCCAGGCAGGACTCCCAGGTCTCGCCGGCGGTCATGCGACGGTCGATGGAGATGGCGCAGGAGTCAGCGACAGCGCAGCGGCTGGGGCTGGTGTAGAAGATCTGGCTGACGGTGCAGGTGCCGCGGCCCAGGAAGCGGGCGTCCTCGAAGTGCTCGGGGTTGTACTTGGGGTCGAGCATCTTGACGAGGCCCTTGATGTCGGTCGACTCGTCGCAGCCGTTGTTGTTGAGGGCGCGAACGTCGGCGATGATGTCGGCCATCTTGTAGATGGCATTGTCGCCGCGGTCGGGAGCGGAGCCGTGGCAGGAGGTGCCGTGAACGTCGACGCGGATCTCCATGCGACCGCGGTGACCGCGATAGATGCCGCCGTCGGTGGGCTCGGTGGAAATGACGAACTCGGGCTTAATGCCGTCCTTGTTGTAGATGTACTGCCAGCACATGCCGTCGCAGTCCTCTTCCTGGACGGTGCCGACGACCATGATCTTGTAGCCCTCGGGGATGAGGCCCATGTCCTTCATCATCTTGGCAGCGTAGGTAGCAGAAGCCATGCCACCCTCCTGGTCGGAGCCGCCGCGGCCATAGATGATCTCGTCGGTCTCGTAGCCCTCATAGGGATCGGCGTCCCAGTTCTCGATGTTGCCGATGCCGACGGTGTCGATGTGAGAGTCGATGGCGATGATCTTGTCGCCCTCGCCCATAAAGCCCATGACGTTGCCCAGGCCGTCGACCTTGACCTCGTCATAGCCAAGGCTCTCCATCTCGGCCTTGATGCAGGCGACAACCTCACCCTCCTCGCAGGACTCAGAGGGATGGCTGATCATAGCGCGCAGGAAGCGAGTCATATCAGCACGATGGGACTCAGCAGCGTTTTTAATTGCCTCGAAATCGAGTTCCTTAGTCATAACAGTTAACCTTTCTACAAGGGTTTACCTACAGGTAGATATTTCAGATAGATCACTTGTGCCAAGCAGCGTGAGGTCGAGCACCCGGCAAGCAAGTAAACGTAGGGTGGCGGACGGAGGACTTTGCTCCGTCGCGAGTTCCGCACGAGCCGGAGAGCACTTAATGTGCTCTCCGTGCGAGCAGGACTGTCCGAGCAGGGAGCAAACATATGCTCCGCCACCCAGACAGGTCAGGCCTGCTAGCAGGTGGGGTACTCGCCCTCCCAGACGATGCGACGGTACTGATCCGGATCGGTGTCACCTTCCGTGGAGAAGCAGAGCACGGAGCTCGTCTTATCCAGGCCGATGAGCTCTTTGAGCTCGGCGTACTCAGGATCGAGCATGAGGGTCTCGACCAGGCCGGTGGTCACCGCGCCGGACTCGCCGGAGATGACGCGCGGGTCGCCCTTCTCGGGAGCGCCCAGGGTGCGCATGCCGCGAGCGGTAACCCAGTCGGGGCAGGACACGAAAGCGGTGGTGTGGTTGCGCAGGATATCCCAGCCCAGGATGTTGGGCTCGCCGCAGCACAGGCCGGCCATGATGGAGGGCATGTCGCCGTCCACGATGCGCGGGTCGCCGTCGCCGGCGGCAGCGCCCTTGTACAGGCAGGCGGCCGGAGCGCACTCGACCACAACGAAGGTGGGCGGGTTATCGGGATACAGGTTGGTGAAGTAGCCCACCACGGCGCCGGCGAGCGAGCCTACGCCAGCCTGGACAAAGACGTGCGTCGGGCGGTTGATGGCCATCTCACGCAGCTGCTCGGCAGCCTCGGAAGCCATGGTGCCGTAGCCCTCCATGATCCAAGACGGGATCTTCTCGTAGCCCTCCCAGGCGGTGTCCTGAACGATAACGCCGCGCTCGCAGGCATCGGCCTCAGCAGCGGCCATGCGCACGCACTCATCGTAGTTGACCTCTTCGATGGTCACCGTGGCGCCCTCGGCGGCGATGTTATCGAAGCGGGGCTTGGTGGAACCCTTGGGCATGTGCACGACGGCCTTCTGGCCCAGCTTGTTGGCAGCCCATGCCACGCCGCGGCCATGGTTGCCGTCGGTGGCGGTAAAGAAGGTGGCCTGGCCAAAGTCCTTGGCAAGCTGATCGGAAGTCAGGTAATCGAAGGTGCAGTCGGCAACGTCCTTGCCGGTCTCGTCGGCAATGTAGTTGGCCATGGCAAACGAACCGCCCAGGACCTTAAAGGCGTTGAGGCCAAAGCGATAGCTCTCGTCCTTAACGCACAGGTTGGACAGGCCCAGGCGTGCAGCCTGGCCATCCAGGCGGGCAAGCGGAGTGACGGTGTACTGGGGGAACGACTGGTGGAAGGCACGGGCCTTCTTCACGTGGTCGAGGCTCATGATTCCCAAGTGCTTGTCATCGCTCTTGGGCATCGTGTTGCCCGCCCACTGGATCTTATCGGCCATACGGTGAACTCCTTAAGTCCTCTCTTGCCGGCCCCCGCATACGCGTTTCAGCCCATTCCCATTCATGCGACTGAACTTTTATGTGGATGCCAAACAAAAAGTTTGTTAGCACTGTTCTATCACACTTTTTGATTGGAAAACCTAACAAATTGTTTGTTGCCGTAATCGGTATCTTTTCGCCGCCGAACGGTCACATAACGCAGCGACGCTTTCGTTATTTGCGAACAGGTGGGGTTTATGGCAAAGTGAGCCCAAACTAATTTTTAGGAA
>CABRZC010000026.1 GCA_902475375.1 uncultured Collinsella sp.
AAGGCGGATGGCTGAACAACGACATGGCAGAGTGGTTCTGCAAATACGCCAAGATTTGCTTTGAGCGCTTTGGAGACCGCGTCAAAATCTGGGCTACCGTTAACGAGCCGCATTTCTACAGCTACTGCGTAAACATGTTGGGCAACTATCCCCCCAATCGATCGCTCGACGTTCAGTCGTACATGCAGTTTCAGTACAACCTGATGCGCGCGAGCGCACTCGCAGTCCGAACATATCGTCAAATGGGCTACGACGGCATCATCGGCGCCGTCCACGATGGCGGCGTTGTCGAACTCGACCCGGCAACCGAGCACCCTGATGACGTATTTCGATACGCAGACTTTTTCGCCAATCGCATGATTCTGGCACCAGCGCTTCAGGGTCAACTGCCGCCAGAAATGGACGAAATCCTTGAAAAACTTGGCGTCTCGCTCTATCGATCCCCAAATGACGTAGAAGAATTCAGAGACGGTAAAGTCGATTTTATTGGACTCAACGTGTATTGCCGAGAGTATGTAACCGACTGGCACGGTGGAGAGCTTGCCGTTTCGGCGAACAATAAGGGCGGTTCGAGCAAAAAGGTCGAAGGAAAATGCATTGCGCCCTTGTTTGAAAGCGCCCGCGACAGCAATGTTCCCCGCAATAAATGGGGCCGCGAAATACTCCCAGGTTGCATGTATTCAACCATCATGGATGTCCACGAGCGCTATGACGCGCCCCGCATCTTTATTACGGAAAACGGACATGGCGCCTATGAGCAACCAGACGCAGACGGAATGATCCACGATGATGACCGCATCGAGCTTCTGGGCCAGTTCATCGAGCACATGATGAGGGCTAAGCGCGACGGCGCGCGCGTTGAGGGCTACTACCTCTGGTCGACGATGGATCTGTATAGCTGGATCAACGGCTACGAAAAACGATACGGACTTGTCCATATCGACTTCGAGAACAATCTGGAGCGCACCCCCAAAAAGAGCTGGTATTGGTACCGAGACCTTATCTCGAAGTATCAGGAGCAGGAAGGTTAGGAGAAAGAGATGAAATATCAGGCAATGTCCGAAACAGTCCTAAAGGCTGTTGGCGGCAAAGAGAACATTACATCGGTAACTCATTGTGCGACGCGCCTTCGCATCGACGCACGAGACACCTCGATCATCGATCTCCAGCTCGCCAAATCGGCCGATCAGGCGCTCGGGGCAGTAGTCAGCGGTGGCCAGCTTCAGGTGATCATCGGCCCCAACGTCACCGAGGCTTACAACGACTTCCTCGACTTCGCGGGAATCGAAGTCGGCGGTGGCACGGTTGCCGACGATGCCCAAACCGCCAAAGACCTTGCAGAAGGCATTAAAAGCGGTAACACCGCCATGGGCTTGATTGAGAAATTCGGGAACGTCTCTGCACAGGTATTCATGCCCATCGTCCCGGCGCTCATCGTTGGCGGACTCATTCTTTCGATCAAGAATCTCCTGGTCAATTATTGCGGATTGAGCACCGATAGCGGAACCGCCCAGGTCCTGTTGGCGATCTTTAGCGCTTCGTTTAGCTTCTTACCCGTTTATCTTGGTTATCAGCTCGCGGCCGTCATGAAGATGCAGCCCATCATGGGCGCATTGCTGGGCGCGATCATGATCAGCTCGTCCATTAGCGGTGCCGAGGGTCTCGACTTTCTTGGTATTCCCATCCCGACGAACGACTATTCGAGTACGGTAGTGCCCATCGTACTGGGCGTTGTATTCATGTATTTTGTCGACCGCGGCCTTCAGAAGATCATTCCCGACGTTACCAAACTGTTCTTGAAGCCGCTGCTCACCATGATCATCGTCGTGCCCGTCGAGCTTATTATCCTTGGCCCCGCCGGCAGCATGATGGGCTACGCGCTGAGCGATGCCGTCACGTGGCTTATGGACAACGTGGCATTTATCGCTACTCCGATCCTGGCAGCCCTTAACCCCTATTTCGTCATGCTCGGTCTCGATAAGGCTTACATCGCAATCGAAGTTACGAGCCTGGCGCAGCTCGGTTGGGCACCCATTATCTTTGGATTCATCTCGAACCTCTGCATTGGCGGCACGAGCCTCGCCCTGGCAACTGCCATGAAGGGAAACAAAGAGAAGAGGGGTATGGTCACCACGGTTGCCGTCACCGCACTCTGTGGCGTAACCGAGCCCGCGTTCTACGGTTGCCTCATCGAGCGTCCCCGCCTGCTTGTCGGCACGGCAATCGGCGCGCTCTGCGCTGGACTCCCTGCAGGCATCTTTGTTCTGAAAGAGTATGTTGCGGGAGCATGCCCCGGCCTTCTTTCGGCACTCATCTTTATCGCTCCCGATGGGTCCATGGGTAACTTCGTGCTGGCATGCGTTGTCGCCATCATCGCCATCGTCGTCTCCTTCATCGCTGCACGCGTGATCATCAAGAAGAACCCCAGCTATATTGAGTAGATGCCCGCTGTTTGCATTGGGGACATCCTCGGCAGACCATTAGCAAGAACCCAAGAAGTTCCTTAGGAGCTCGATTAATCCATTCGGATTCCTGAGGCACAAACGACCCCGATTCCACAATGAAATCGGGGTCGTTGTTTCTAAAGCCGTCGATAGACAATCGGTGTTTACCTTAGCTCCCTATCCAAGTTAATTATCCACGCTCGTTCTCCGGTCGGGAGATTTTCTTAGCTCGCGTATCCAGAAATCCACGCTCGAGCAGGACATCCAGATCCGCGCTCGCCCTTGTCTCGATCTGTAACAGCAAGAGGCCTATTCCGCTTCTAGATGTTACAGATCAAGATATTCCTAAAACACCCTAAGTTTCATCTCAATCTGTAACAGTTAGATGCCGAATATCGGTCTTGGTGTTACAGATTTAGACAAACTGGAGGACGAGACAAACCAAAAACGGGATGGGCGCTAACCCGATGGCGCACCACCTAAATAGAAACGGGCCCTGTCCCACAAGGGAACAGAGCCCGAAACTCTCATGGAGCCAGTGACAGGAATCGAACCTGCAACCCACTGATTACAAATCAGTTGCGCTACCGTTGCGCCACACTGGCACACTTGGCGCTTTCGCGCGAAGCCTGTTAAGGATAAAGGAATTGAGGATGGGGCGCAACAGGCCCTTCGACCGACCACATCTCAAAACTATTCGCCAGAACGAATAGTTTCGTCTGTTCGCCAAAACAAAAAACTATTCGTTTTGGCGATGGCAAGTCCACAATCCAATAACTACAAGCCAGTGAATTGACCAGCCGAGTAGCTGGTCTCTACAGATACTCCCCTACCGGCCACGAAGGGCCTTGAGCTTGGCCAGGGCATCGGGGCTCAGGCGACTGCCCAGAGTCATCTTGATCTGCGGGGCTTCCTCTGCCTCGTGAACGTCGTTATCGATCTGTTTGATCTCGTCCACCAGCATGCGGCTCGAGATGCGCGTGACGCCCTTGCCCATGACGACGGCCTGAATCGTACCGTCGCTCGACACCACGGAGCACGCGCGGCCTTCCTCGCGCGCCTCGATGCAGAGCTTCTGTACCACGGTATCAGCGGAGACGCCCGTCGGCGAGAACTCGATGCGCACGCCGCGGGCCGGTAGGTTGGGGCGCTCGCTGGAGATATTGCCCGCACCGTCGAACACGATCACGGCCTCGTAGCGGCCCTGGGCAAACGCCGCAACATCGTTGATAAGCGCGGTGCGCGCCATATCGTGGACGTCGCTGGAATACGGATCGTCGGAATGGTCGTAGACGAGCTTTTCGTAGCGCGGCGTGCAGTGAATCACGTTGTAGCCGTCGACCACCAGCAGCTCGGGCTTATTGGAGTGCACCGTCGAGACCGGATCGGCGATGGCCTGCGCAAACGCATTGCCGCCCACGCCATAGGTCGCGGCCGAAACAATCGGCTTGGCCGAGCCTTCGCCAAAGCGCTTGGCCTTGGACTTGGCGCGGTTCTTCTTGGACATGCGCTACTCCTCCCCCATGAGCTCGCCGGCATTGCGGCGCAGCCACTCAAAGCACAGCGCGGTGGTCGCCTGGGCCACGTTGAGACTCTCGGTCATGCCGCGCTGGGGAAGCTTGGTCAAAAAGTCGCATTTCTCGAGCACCAGACGCGAGATGCCATCGCCCTCGGAACCCATGACGAGCGCCACGCGGCCCTCGAAGGGAGCATCCCAGCAGCTGCCCTCGGCGTGCTCGGAAGCACCGCCCACCCAAAAGCCAGCGGCCTTAAGATCGTCGAGCGCACGGGCAATGTTGGGAACCTGCGCGATGGGCAGGTGCATGACGGCACCAGCAGAGGTCTTGTAGCTGCCGACGGTCACACCGGCGGCGCGCTTGTTGGCGATGATGACGCCCACCGCGCCCACGACCTCGGCGGAGCGCACGATCGCACCAAAATTGCCGTCGTCGGTCACATGGTCGAGCACGACGACGAGCGCCGGTCCGTCACCCGCGCGATCGAGGATATCGGCGACATCGGCATAGGGGAAGTTGCCGACCTCGAGCGCAATGCCCTGGTGAGCGCCATGGCTCGACAGCGCATCAAGCTGCGCGCGCGACACATACTTAATGCGGACGCCCGCGGCGTTGAGGTCGTCGACCAGACGAGACAGGGCCGCATCGCGCTCCCCGCCCTCGGCAATGAGCGCGCACTTGATGGGAAAACCGGTGCGCAGCGCCTCGGCGGCAGCACGGCGACCTTCGATAAACTCGCCCTTGGGAACCTGGACATTATCGCGGCTACGCTCGCGCTGCGGGCGAGCAGCCTGTGAGCGCTCGCGCTGGCCCTTGGGAGCGGCAGCGCGGTCGTTGCGGCGAATCGGACGCGAGCCAGAAGCAGCCTGCTTGCCTCCACGCGATGCACGCTTGCGATTGTCGGCCATAAAACGGCCTCCTTTAAAAAATATTCAAACAGGACAAAAGAAGCGACCGCTTAAGACGAATAGCTCAAGCGGTCGGTACGGGTTTTCCAAGTGCCCGAGATTACCGTGAAAGAGGAGCGACGCGTACTTGAGTACGCGAGCGACGGTTTGAACGGCAAGATCGGGTGCTTGGGAAACCCGCGGGGATTAGAGAGATTTGATACGGGTGCCAGCGGCAGTGTCCTCGATCGTCAGCCCGAGGTCCTTGAGCTGGTCGCGGATGGCGTCGGCCAGATCCCAGTTCTTGGCGGCGCGGGCCTCGGCGCGGGTCTCGAGAATCTTGACAGCGGCCTCGTCCACGTCGTCGCCCGTGTAGGCAACCAGGCCGGCGGCTACGCCCAGCAGGCCCAGCGGCAACTCGACCTTTGGCTCGGGGAGCTCAACGCCAAACGTATCGAGCAGCTCGACCAGCGTATCGGCGGCGGCAAGCGCGGCGGCCTTGTCGGCAGCGTCGCCCGCCTGCTCCAGGTACTGGTTGCACTCGGTCACAAAGCCAAAGACGGCACCCATGGCACCGGCGGTGTTAAAGTCGTCGTCCATGCACTCCTTAAAGGTGGCGCGGGTCTCGGCGGCCTTGGCGGCAAACGCCTCGGATGCTGCCTCATCGGCATCGGCCGTCGCATGGTTCGCGGCCCAGCGCAGGTTCTCGACCGTTCCGGCGATACGCGTGAGTGAGTTCTCGGCACCCTCCAGGCGCTCCCAAGAAAAGTCGAGCGGCGAGCGATAACTCGTCTGCAGCATCAGCAGGCGCAGGGCGGCAGCGGAGTGCTGCTCGAGGACCTCGGCCAGCGTAAAGAAGTTGCCGAGCGACTTGGACATCTTCTCGCCGTCTACCAGCAGCATGCCCGTGTGCATCCAGGTGTTGGAGAAGCCCTGGTGCCAGGCGCAGGTGGCCTGGGCGCACTCGTTCTCGTGGTGCGGGAAGGCAAGGTCGGAGCCACCGCCGTGGATGTCGATCGGGGTGCCCAGGTAGCGGTGCACCATGGCGGCGCACTCGGTGTGCCAGCCGGGACGGCCCTCGCCCCAGGGGCTCGGCCAGCTGGGCTCGCCGGGCTTGGCTGCCTTCCACAGGGCAAAGTCAAGCGGGTCGTTCTTGTCCTCGTTCTCCTCGATGCGCGCGCCAACCATAAGGTCGTCGATGTTGCGGCCCGAGACCTGACCATAGTTGGGATCGCTGCGCACGGCAAAGTACACGTCGCCGTTATCGGCGGCGTAAGCGTGGCCCTGCTCGATAAGCGTCTTGATCATGGCGATCATGGGGCCGATCTCCTTGGTGGCGCGGGGGCGCGCATCGGGATCGAGCACGTTGGCGGCGCGCATGACGCCGATGAACTTATCCGAGAACTCCGTCGCGACCTCGGCAGCCGTACGGCCCTGCTCGTTGGCACGCTTGATGATCTTATCATCGACATCGGTGAGGTTCTGGGCGAACGTGACCTCGTAGCCGCTCGCGATGAGCCAGCGACGAATCACGTCAAAGCTGATGAACGTGCGGGCATTGCCGATGTGGATGTTGTCGTAGACCGTGGGGCCGCACACGTACATGCGGACCTTGCCGGACTCGATGGGCTGGAACTCTTCCTTTTTATGGGTAGCGCTGTTGTAGATACGCATTCGTTACTCCTTAACGGTTTTCTGTAGCAGGCAGACGGCCCAGGCGCCAATTCCCTCGCCTTGGCCTTCCCAGCCGAGCTTTTCGGTCGTAGTGGCGGCAACGCCCACGTTTTCGACGTCAACGCCCAGGGCATGGGCAAGGTTGGCGCGCATGGCATCGCGGTGCGGAGTGATCTTGGGTTGCTGACAGGCAATGGTGCAATCGGCATCGACAAACTCAAAGCCCAGCTCGCGTGCATAGTCCATCACGCGGGCAAGCAGCACCATCGAGTCGGCGCCCTCATAGGCAGGATCGGTGTCGGGGAACAGCTTACCAATGTCTCCCCCGCGGCAGGCGCCCAGAATGGCGTCGGCCAGCGCGTGCGCGAGCACATCGGCATCCGAGTGGCCCAGCAGGCCGCGCTCGTAGGGAATGTCAACCCCGCCGATGATACATCGACGCCCCTCCACCAGACGGTGAACGTCGTAGCCGTGTCCAATGCGCAGGTTACTGAACATGGGGAAGGTCCTCTCCCTCGGCCATGCGGCCAAGCAGAATCGCGGTTACGGGACGCAGGTCCTCGGGCACCGTCACCTTAAGGTTATCGCGCGGGCTCTGGACACAGCGGACGCGCCCGCCCATGCGCTCGACCAGCGACGAATCGTCGGTACCGATAAAGCCCTCGGCGATAGCAGCGGCGTGAGCGCGCTTCATGGCGTCGATGCTAAAGATCTGCGGCGTCTGCGCGGCCCAGTAGAGCTCGCGCGGCGGCGTCTCGACGATATTATCGCCGTCGACGATCTTGAGCGTGTCGATCGCGGGTTGACCGCACACGACACCGTCGAGGGCGCGGTCGCCCACAAGCACGTCGATCGCATGATCGATGGCCTCGGTCGTGATAAGCGGACGGGCGCCGTCGTGGATAGCGACATATTCGAAACCCGTCGGTACCGCATGCACGCCGGCACGGGTGGAGTCCTGGCGGGTATCGCCGGCATCGGCAAAACTGATGGGCGTGTCATAGTCAAACGGGCTGATTGCCAGGCGGCGCATCTCGGCACGGCGCTCGGCAGGGCACACCACCACGATGTGGCCGACCTTGTCGCTACGATCGAACGCGCGGATGGACCAGCTCATGAGCGGACGACCCGCCACGTTAACGAGCTGCTTGCCGCCGGGATTTCCAAAGCGCTGGCCGCTGCCGCCGGCAACGACCACGGCGCATACGGGCGCCATTATGCGTTCCCCTGTTTGGTGCCCTTCATGCGGTACAGGGAGTCCGCAAGAATGGCAGGGTTGTTAACGCCAAAGTCGCCCAGGCGCTCCGGATCCTCGCTGATGTCGTCCATGAGCTCCTGCAACGAGCCGTACTCGTCGACGATCTTCTCGGCCACGCCGTCGCGCACGACGGACACGCGCGAAAGCGTGCGCAGGCCCAGTGGCGTCATGACGGAGTCCTCGTCCAGGTCGTCGTAACCCAGAACCGCCGCCACATGCTGTGGGTCGGACAGGTCCTTAGGTGTCATACGGCTTAGGTTGGCGCGAATCTTCTCGGCATTAGCCTCGGAAGAATCACTTGCGTAGTCGCGGATCATCAGGTCATACTCGGTATCCATGCTGGAGCCCGCGAGCTGCTCGAGCTGCATCTGCACGAGCTTGCCCTGGTTGCCCAACTTGACGATGCAATCCTTAAGCTCGGTCTTTGCCTGCTGCATGATCTCGAAGCTCGAGAAAATACCGGTAATGTCGGCGAGCGTAACGTAGTCGTCGAGCTCGAGGGCCGTCAGGCGCAGCAAGGAGCGGTCGAGCGACTGACGGGTAGTCTGGAGCGTGGCGACGAGCTGGTTGACCGAGCTCATGATGGTGGTGACGGGCTGGATCTCGTAGCTCTTGCCGTGAACGTACACGTTGACGACGGCACGACGGGCCGAGACCGAGATCACAATGGCATCGGTGAGCACCGACATGCGAGCGGCGGTGCGATGACGCATGCCCGTCTCGCTCGTGGCAAGCGAGGGATCGGGATTGAGATGGAAGTTGGCGCGCAGGATCTGGGTGAGGTCGCCGTCGATGACGATGGCGCCGTCCATCTTGGAGAGCTCGAACAGACGGTTCGAGGTGAACGAAATGTTGAGCGGGAAGCCGTCGTTACCGGCAGCGAGCACGTTTTCGGTGTCGCCAACGCAGATAAGGGCGCCCAGGTGACCGGCGATGATCATGTCGAGGGCGGTGCGGATCGGCTGACCAGGTGCCGTCAGGCGGATGGCCTGTTCCATACGCTTTTGCAGCTCGTTCTTATCCAAGGCATCGCTCCCATCGTATACGCTCCATAAACGCTAAATAGTTTCTCACGGTTTGTCCCCGCGACGCTTGCGAAATCCGATGCTTACAGAATGAGCGAACACAGCTTAGGTAGCTCATTTGGGACGGGGCTCTTTTAGCTGCTCATGTGGTAGCATCGGGTCTCATATAAATGAGGGAGTAGTCGTGTAATCGGGTTCGCCCGCAAAGAGGGGGCCAGACTATGGGACTCGCAGAGCTCATGTTGCTCGCCGTTGGCCTTTCGATGGACGCCTTTGCCGTTTCCATCTGCAAGGGCCTTGGCATGAAAAAGATCAACCTTAAAGTCGCCGTGGTGCTCGGTCTGTTCTTTGGCGGGTTTCAGGCCGGCATGCCCGTGATCGGTTGGGCACTCGGCAGTCAATTCATGGGCATCATCGGACCCATCGACCATTGGATTGCCTTTATCCTTTTGGCCTTTATCGGCGGCAAGATGCTGTGGGAAGCCTTTACCGAAGACGAGGATGAGGACGAAGGCGACGGCAAGGATGCCGAAAAAATCGACCTGGGCGAGTACCTAATCCTTGCCATCGCTACCTCGATTGACGCCCTAGCCGTAGGCATCTCGTTTGCGGCGCTCTCGGTCGATATCGTTCCCGCTGCATCGCTTATCGGCGTCACAACGTTTATCTTCTCCGTCGCCGGCGTAGCGATCGGCCACGCCTTTGGCGCGCGCTACGAAAAACCCGCCACCATCGTCGGCGGCGTTGTGCTCATCCTCATCGGGCTTAAGATCTTGCTTGAGCATCTGGGGATCCTCGCGATATAAAAACGCCTCTCATAAGCTCAACGTCAATGTAGAAGTCTCATGCAGAGTTTTGCATAGGGCCTTTTCGTGCAGACTTTTGCATGTCATACTGATATGCAAAAGTCTGCACGTTAGGAGATTGCCGTGGACACCCTTCCCATCACCACGCCGCGCCAAGCTGGCATCTACGTGCGCCAGGCACGCGAGTCACAGGGAATCACCCGTGCGGCCCTCGCTAAAAAAGCCGGTGTTTCGGAGCGCCTGCTCGCATCGCTCGAGCTGGGAGATGCCACCGGCATTCGACTCGACAAGTTGCTGACGATTTTCAATGCTCTTGGACTGGCACTCGCCGCTCAAGGGGATATCGGCGAAGCAAAAAACGAGCGACCAGTCGACGCCCCGCATGCCAATCCGCTGCCTCGCAGCATCCCCAAGCGCCATCACACTCAACGTCCTCATCATCGCAACCGTCGTAGTACCGCCATTCCGGCTCTTGCAGATGCCCCCTTTACATCCGCACTCTACGACGAGGTCTTCGCCGATTTCGCCATGTCCAATCTCGGAGTCTCGATTGCCGCAAACGCATCTAACCAAACCAAGCCCGAAGGGAAATAGCCAATGGCCAGAACATCACTTCGGACCTTTATTTGCGGCGTACCTGCGGGAACGCTCATGCAAGATGAGAACGGTCTAGTCAGCTTTGTCTATGATCAAGACTATGACGGGCCCGCATTATCGATCAACATACCCGTATCAAATCGTACATACAGCCAACAGGTCATGAATCCATACTTGTTTGGCCTTCTACCCGACAGCGAGGATCAGCGAAAAGCGATTGCTGCCGAATTCGACGTTAGACCCAACAATGCCGTTGCGCTACTCAGCCATATCGGACTCGACTGTCCGGGCGGAGTGCAGTTTTGTGCCGAAGAAGACGTCAACGCCGTCCTGCATCGCACCAGCGAATACCGCCCTATAGGCGATCACGAGATTGCGCTGCGTCTCAAGTCAATCAGAGATGACCGCAATGCATCGTGGATGGGTCTAGACGAAAGTTGGTCACTTGGAGGCAACCAGGGCAAATTCGCGCTCGCGTTCACAAACGGCCGTTGGTGCGAATGCATGGGCTCCTCGCCCACGACGCATATTTTCAAAAATGGCGTTATCGGATTTAAACTCGAGGCTCTCAATGAGTTTGTCTGCATGAAAAGCGCCCAGCGCGCCGGTATCGCAACGGCAAACGTCGAATATCGTATGTTTGAGGACGAACCTGCCCTCATTGTCGAGCGCTATGACCGCGTGAAAGTCGAAGACGGAACGATCAGGCGCCTACATCAAGAAGACCTCTGTCAGGCACTTGGGGTGATGCCCGCCCAAAAGTACACGGCAGACGGCGGCCCGACCACACGCGACATTCAAGAGCTCCTCGTACATACGAGCCACCATCAACTTAACCTGTATCTGTTTACGCAGATACTGTTCTTTAACGCCGTTATCGGTGCACCGGATGCGCATGCGAAAAACTATTCCCTGCTACTCGAAAACGGCGGCACGGCCATGATGACTCGTATGTACGACGTCGCGTCGGGTTTGGCGTATGAGCGCGTGCGCCGCCGGGCACGCCTTGCCATGAGCGTTGGCGGCGAGTATCGCGTGGGGCGTATCGGACCCAACGCTATCCGCCGATACCATGGTGAAGGCAACCCCGTGCTGGAAGCGGCACTCACCGATGCCGGGCTAACCGAGAAGTTTTGCTTTACAACCATGATGGACCTTGCCTACGAAGTGCCTATCTGCATGGAAGAGGTCATGGACGAATACGCCGATCTGCCCGGCATGGCGGACCTGCGCGAACATATGCTCGGGCCCGTCCGCGAAAACTGCCAGCGCACCCTCGACCTCATCAAAGCGGATATGGGCTAGACGCCAATCAATTTCCCATTTCTTAAAAGAAGAAAGGGGGCACCCGTCGCAAAAGCTCGGGTGCCCCCTCTCGTAATGTCATTTGCAATCCACCAGCACGTGGCTCGGACTGCCGCTAGCGCGACCTTTACGCAGCGAGGCGCTTGAGGACGTCGATGAGCAGCTCGTAGAAGCGCTCGGCAGAAGCGAGCTCCATGCTCTCGTCCGGGGTGTGGACATCGGAGAGCGTCGGGCCCACGGCGATGGCGTCCAGGCCGTGCAGGGCCTCGGCAAACAGGCCGCACTCAAGGCCGGCGTGAATGGACTCGATGCGCAGCTCGGAGCCAAAGAGCTCGCGATAGCTCTCGACAAAGACGTCGCGAACCGGCGAATGCTCGGCATAGCTCCAGCCGGGATACTCGAACTCAAACTTGGCGTCGAAGCCCAGGACATCGGCCAGCGTCTGCAGGCGGTCCTTGAACTCGTTCTGCAGCGAGGTGATCGAAGAGCGCGGGGACAGCATGATCTTGACCTCGTCGTCAGAAGTGGCAACCACACCGATGTTGGAGGAAACCTCGACGGAGCCGTCGGTGGCGACGTTGCGGCGAATCACGCCGTTAGGGGCAAGACGCAGGGCGCGGATGAGGGCAAGCGCGGACTTCTGGTCCATGGCCTCGACCTCGGCGTCGTCGGCAATCTCGACGGTGCAGGTAAAGCCGGGGTCGAAGACCTCGAGCTCGGCAGTGACGTCGGCGATGATGCCCTTTGCGATCTGGGCCGCGGCCTCGGCGGCAGCGTGGTCGGCGTAGACCAGAACAGCCTTGCACTCACGGTTGATGGCGTTGTCCTTGGTGCCGCCGTTAAAGCTAACGATGGCGGGCTCGCCGGCGACCATCAGGCGGTCGATGATGCGGGCCATGATGAGGTTGCCGTTGCCGCGCTCCAGGTTGATATCGTTGCCAGAGTGACCGCCCAGCAGGCCGGAGATGTCGAGCGTGAGGACGCTACCGGTCTTGTGCTCGCGCGCGATCGGGCAGGTGTAGGTAACGACGACGCCGCCGGCGCAGCTCACGGTGGCAACGCCCTCTTCCTCGGAGTCAAGGTTAATCATGGTGCGGGCGCTAATCTGGGACTTGTCGAGCGTCTCAGCGCCGACCAGGCCAGTCTCCTCGTCGGTGGTGAATACGCACTCGAGGGCGGGGTGAACGATCGAATCGTCATTGAGAACAGTGAGCATCAGAGCGACGGCGATACCGTTGTCGGCGCCCAGAGTGGTGCCGTTAGCGGTGAGGACGCCGTCCTTGACGACCAAGTCGATACCGTCGGTCGTAAAGTCGTGCTCAACGGAGCCCAACTTGTCACACACCATATCGATATGGCCCTGCAGCATCACGGTCGGGGCATTCTCGGCGCCGGCAGATGCGGGCTTGCGAATGATGACGTTGTAGACCTCGTCCTGATACACATCGAGGCCGCGCTCCTTGGCAAACGCAACCAGGAAATCGCTGATGCCCTTCTCGTTGCCAGACCCGCGGGGGATCGCGCTGACCTCCTCAAAGAAATGGAACAGCTGGGCGGGCTCGTAGCCGGTAATCTTGTAGTCCATGGTGCCTCCTTGGCGCAACTGGTTAGACAATAAGACATGCGACTTGTATATTCCCAGACTTTACGTGCATAAACCAGTCGAAAACGACGAGCGCCCTCGCATCATCGGCTAACGGTGGACCGCATAGCGTAACGGTCACAACTTCGCAGCTCTACAAATCGAGGCGCCCTTGCCAGAGCGCCTCGATTACGCGTATCAAATTGTCGCCACGCCCTACAGCGCGCCGGAACCGGCTTGCATCATGCCGCCGGGGCCCGAGGTCACGCCGCCGCTCACGGGCGCGGCGTTGCCGGTGTGCGGTGCCGCCGGGGCGGTATCGCCACCGAGCGTGCCCGCCGGACGCGGTGCCGGGATCTCGCCCGTGCCGTGGCTAAAGACAAACTTGCCATCGGCCACGTCGCACAGGACGGTATCGCCCTCGCCCCACTCGCCGGCCAGAAGCTCCTCGGACAGCGGGTCCTCGATGAGCTTTTGGATGGCACGGCGCAGCGGACGCGCACCGTTGGTGAGGTCGGTGCCCTCGGCCACGATCTTGTCATAGGCCGCATCGGTGAGCTTGATGTTCATGCCGTTGGCAATCAAACGCTGACGCAGGTCGTCCACCAGCAGGTGCGCGATCTTGGTGAGATTCTCGCCCGAGAGCTTCTGGAACACCACAATGTCATCGATACGGTTGAGCAGCTCGGGGCGGAACAGACGCTTGAGCTCGCCCATCGCGCGACCACGGATCTCACTCGACGTGAGACCCTGCTCGCCGGTGGTGCCAAAGCCAACGCTCGCATCCTGCGCAATCTCGCGGGCGCCCACGTTGGACGTCATGATGATCACGGTGTTGCGGAAGTCTACCGTCTTGCCCTGGCTATCGGTCAGGCGGCCCTCCTCCAGCACCTGCAGCAAGATGTTGAAGATATCGGGGTGCGCCTTCTCGATCTCGTCGAACAGCACGACCGAGTACGGGTGACGACGAACGGCCTTGGTGAGCTGGCCGCCCTCGTCGTGACCGACGTAACCCGGAGGGCTACCGATGAGCTTGGAGACCTCGAACTCGCTACCGAACTCGGACATGTCGAAGCTGATGAGCGCATCCTTGCTGCCAAAGAGGTACTCGGCGAGCGTCTTGGCGAGCTCGGTCTTGCCCGTGCCGGTGGGACCCAGGAAGATAAAGCTGCCGCCGGGGCGACGCGGGTCCTTGAGCGGCGAGCGGCTGCGGCGCACGGCTTTGGCAACTGCCTCGACAGCCTCATCCTGACCGATGATGCGCGTCTTGAGCACGCTTTCGGCCTGCAGCAGGCGACGGCTCTCGCTCTCGGTAAGCGAGGACACCGGCACGCCCGAAGTCACGGACACGATATCGGCGATCTGACTCACATCGATGGTGAGCGGGCTGGCGTCGAACTCGGCGGTCCAGGCGGCCTTGGCCTCGGCGAGCTCAATCTCGGCGGCCTTCTGTTGCTCGGTGATCTCGGCGGCCTTGTTCATGTCGTCGCTCTCGGTGGCCTCCTGCGCGGCGGCCTTAAGCTCCTCCACGCGATGCTCGGCCTCACGCACCGGCTCGGGCGCGCGATTCGCGGCGATGCGAGCGCGGGCACCGGCCTCGTCAATGAGGTCGATGGCCTTATCGGGCAGGAAGCGATCCTGGATGTAGCGGTTGGAAAGGTTCGCGGCAGCCTCGATAGCACCCTGCGTATAGCGCACATGGTGATGCTCCTCGTAGCGCGGCTTGAGCGCGGTCAGGATCTTGACCGTGTCCTCGACGCTCGGCTCCTCGACATCGATGGTCTGGAAGCGACGCTCGAAAGCCGGGTCCTTGGTGAGGTACTTGCGGAATTCCTCGGCCGTGGTGGCGCCGATAATCTGGAAGGCGCCGCGCGCGAGCACGGGCTTGAGCATGGAGCTCGCGTCGATGGAGCCCTCGGCAGAACCGGCACCGATGATGGTGTGCATCTCGTCGATAAACAGGATGACGTCGTCGGCTTCGGTGGCCTCTTGGATCACGTTCTTGAGGCGCTCCTCAAACTCGCCGCGATACTTGGCGCCCGCCACGAGGCCCGGCAGGTCGAGCGTCCAGATATTCTGGTTCATGAGGTTCTCGGGCACGTTGCCGGCTGCAATCTGCTGAGCCAGGCCCTCGACGATGGCCGTCTTGCCCACGCCGGGGTCGCCCAGAATGAGCGGGTTGTTCTTGGTGCGGCGCGAAAGAATTTCCATCATACGCTGGACTTCCTTTTCGCGACCAATTACAGGGTCGAGCTCGCCGTCGCGCGCCTTCTGCGTGAGGTTAGTCGCGAACTGCTTAAGCGTATCGGTGCCACTCCCCTTTTGCTGAGAGGCATCCGAACCGCTAAAGAACGGCAGGCCCGCACCGGGACGCCCGGCACCGGCGCCGGCGAGCGGACGCTTCTTGTCCTGATCCTTGGCGGTAAGCTTCTCGATGGCTTTTTTAATGGAAGCGGACGACACACCCAGGCGCATGAGGATGTCCATGGCCATGCCGTTGCCCTCTTCGACGATACCGATGAGCAGGTGCTCGGTCGACACATAGGTCTGGTTGTTCTCGCGTGCCACGCGGAAGGAGCGCTCCATCACGCTGATGACGAGCGGCGTAAAGGCGAGCTTAGCGGCCTCGGTCTCCTCGCTGAGCTCGGGAACGGTAGTCTGGACCTCTTTGAGTGTGTCCATGATGTCGTCGTAGGAGATATCGAGCGAGCGCAGCGCCTCGGCGGCAATGCCCTCGTCCTCCTTGGCGAGCGCGAGCAGCAGATGCTCGGTACCCACCTTATTTGAGTGAAGATCGAGCGCCTCTTGCTTGGCCATGGACATGACCTTGCGCGCGCGATCGGTAAATCTATCTAACATGCTCGTTTCCTTACATGAGTCCATCGAAATCAAAACGCCCGCCCGTCGGCGGCGCTTTTGTCTCTTTACCCACAGGTCGTCTATGTTAACAGCTGGAGGAATATCTATAAACCCGGCTCACATGAATGCAGGTTATGACCGCATCGCGGGACTCACCGCGCGATGCGCGACGGGCGCCCCGCAAGAGAAACCCTAGACGTCTTTCACCACGTCGGGACTCGTCGCACGCGATGCGCGATAGGCATCGGCCTCCTTGGAGACGCGTTCGAGCAGCTCGGATGTATCGACGCCCTCGACTTGCGCGACCGTTTCAACCGTCTGCATGGCGACCGCCCTCAGGTACGCGCACGCGCTGTCCCCCAGCTGCTCGAGGTCTATCTCCTCGCCGCCCTCCCGGGCAAAGCCGACCGCCATCACAAAGCCCATGATGCCCGAGACCAGAAAGCCCACCGCAAAGCTCGAATCTGCCTTGAGCTCTTCTCCGTCAGGGTGGACGATCTCTCTCACGCGGTCGATGATGATCGTATGGATGCCCTGCACGACCTGCTCGGCGGCACCCGCCCTCATGGTGATGACGATGCGCCGCAGCAGGCAGCGGACGTCGCGCCGGTCGAACGCCGAAAGGTCGCCCTCGCTCGAAAAATGCCAGAGGGCATCGGTGATAAGCTCGTTATCCTGCAGCAGCTGGGTCATGGCGATGGTGACGAGTTCATCGAAATCGTGAAAATAGTAGTAAAACGTTCCGCGATTGCACTGGGCGGCGCGGGTCACCTCGCCAACCGACAGCTCGAAGATGCTGTTGTTCTCGATGAGCTCCCAAAACGCCTCGATGATACGGGTGCGTGCATCGGGCGCATCGGCGTCCTTACGCGGTCTCGCCATGCGCCTCACCGCACCCCTGCGCCTTGGCGTTCATGATGAGCATCTGAAGACGGTTCTCCACGTTGGCGAAGCTCACGTCGGGATCGTAGTCGAGCGGCAGGAACTGCGCCGTGGGATACTGCTCCTTGAGCGCATGGATGAGCCCGCGCCCCACGACATGGTTGGGCAGACACCCGAACGGCTGCAGGATCACGAAGTTGCGGCAGCCGCGCTTGGCGTGCTCGAGGATCTCCGCCGGAATCAGCACGCCCTCGCCCGCATCGAACGTATGGTGCAGGATCTTATCGCTCGCGCGCACGAGCTCGGGCATGCGCGTCGGCGGCTCGTAGAGCGGGCTCGCCGCGCCCAGGCGGTCGCAACGGTCGTGCGCGAGCTCGAACAGGTTGTCCGCCGTGGCGTACCAGGCCTTTTCGGGCAGCGACAGGTCGACGTGGAACTCGCGCGACTGCGCATGCTTGTAGAAATAGGTCTTGCGGATCACGTCGGTCATGCGCGCCTCGATGACCTCGAGCCCGTTGTCCTCGAGGTAGCGCTCGATCTCGTGGTTGGCGCCGAGATGGAAATTGAGCAGGTACTCGCCCACGATGAGAACGGTCGGATGCGGGTTCGAGCGGTCGTACGGAACGGCGTCCATGATCGCAAGCGCGCGTTTGAAGCCCGTCGCCTGGCCTCTCAGCCCGGAGCGCTCCATGCCCTCGATAACCTCATCGAGCGCGCGGTCGAACGCAGCGTCCGCCGCGCCCTTCTCGAGCTCGTAGGGACGGATGCGCCTAAGCATGGCCTCGAGGGCATCGATCATGGGAAGACCGTAGGCGATCTGGATGCTCGGGCCAAGGCCGAGCTTGAAGCCCGGATGCGCATTGTGGGCATCGACGTCGTCGTTGGTGAGCACCGGGACATAGTCGTATCCCGCGTCGTCGAGCGCGCGGCGCAGCAGGGGCATGTAGTGCGTCAGGCGGCAGTCGCCGATATACTTGCCAGTCACCACGGCGACGTCGTGCGGGTCGTACTTACCGCTCTCGAGTGCCGCGAGCGCCTCGCCGATCACGATTTGCGCGGGGAAGCAGATGTCGTTGTGCACATAGCGTTTGCCCAGGCGGATGGCATCCTCGCGCCCGATATCAAGGGCCTCGGCGCGCACGCCCTGATTGCGCATCGCCGCGGTCATGAGCCTGCAGAACGCATGGGAGGTGTTGGGGACCAGCGCGATCTTGTCGTGCCGGTCGCGCTTGGTGTACTTGACCTTATACGGGTCGTCGAGCGGATGGACCGCGTGCACCCGGGCGCCCTCGGCACGCTCCTCCGCGCGACGACGGTTGACCGACTCGATAAACGAACGCACGCGAATGCCCATGGGACCGGCGACGTCGCTCTCATCGAGCTTGATCATCATCGGAACCTTGGAGCCCATCTCGCCCATCATGCGCGCGATCTCGTCGGTGAGATACGCATCGTGGCCGCAGCCGAAGCTGCCCATCTGCACGAGCTCGAGCTCGGGCGTCGATGCGACGATGACCGCGCACGACAGCATGCGCGCATGGTAGTTGTTCACGATGTCGATGCGGCTGTTGGAAAGATCGACGTTGCAGACCCCCGGCACCGCATCGGGCGTCAGCACGGGGATGCCGCGCTCAGAGAAGAGCTTGGGCAGCCCGTGGTTGACCAGCGGGTCGTTGTGGTACGGGCGCGAAGCGATCACCACCGCGTAGCCGCCGTCCTCGCGCACGTTCTCGAGCACCTGCCTGCCGCGCAGCTGCAGCTGGTTCTCAAACGTCTGCTGCGCGCGGTCCGCCTGCTCGGTCGCCTTGGCAACCAGGTCGGCATCGATATCGAAGGTCTCCTTGCACCACGCCTTGAGCTGGCGGTTTCGGTCGCCCTCGTCGTACCAGTGGAACAGCGGCGTATCGAACGGAACGCCGAAACGCTCCTCCGGGTTATCGGAATTGCGCATCACGTAGGGGTATCCCTTTACGACGGCGCACATCCACTCGCTGGTAGAGGCGGTGTTTTCGGTGGGCACCGTCGTGATGATGGGCATGAAGATGCGGTCGACGCCGGCGTCGACGAGATTGCGGATGTGCCCGTGGACGAGCTTGGCCGGGAAGCACACGGTGTCGGATGTGACGTGCGCCAGACCGCGCTCGTACATCGCCTTGGTGCTGCGTCCCGAGACGCGCACCTTAAAGCCGAGCGTGCTGAAGAACGTCGACCAGAACGGCATGGTGTCCCAGAACTCGAGCACACGGGGAATGCCGATCGTGACATCGCGCCCCCCGCAGACGGGAACCGCGGGGCACGACTCGAACAGCAGCTTCTCGCGGTCGACAAAGAGATTGGGGGCAGCCGCGGTCCGGTCGCGCCCCGTGCCGGGTGCCTGTGCCTCGCAAGCACCCTGCGGACGCAGCTCCTCCGCCGCGGGGACCTCGCGCACGAGCTCATCCCATGAGATGGCGCCGCCGCGCGGGCAGCGATTGCCCGTGACGTAAAGCGAGCCGTCGCCAAATGCCACGACCGCGCGCTGGCAGCGGTTGTTGCACCGACGGCAGGTAACGCCGCCGAACTCGCGATGCTCGAAGCGCTCCACAGCATCGAGCCCGATAAACGACGTGCCGGCGTCGCCCTTGCGGCATTCCTCGCGCGCGAGCAGGGCGATACCGATAGCGCCCATCAGCCCCGGGTGGGGCGCACGCGTGACGGGTTTGCCCAGATACTGCTCGAATGCGCGCAGCACCGCGTCGTTTCGGAACGTGCCGCCCTGGACGACGACTTTGTCGCCCAGACGGTTGAGATTTGAAACGCGAATGACCTTGGTGAACACGTTCTCGATAATCGAACGGCAGAGACCGGCCATGATGTCGCCCGGACCCTTACCGCGCCGCTGCTCGGAAACGACGCTGCTGTTCATGAACACCGTGCAGCGGCTGCCGAGAACGGCGGGGGCTTTGGACGAAAATGCCTCGGTCGCGATATCCTCAACGGCTATTCCGAGGTTTTTGGCAAAACCCTCGAGGAACGAGCCGCAGCCCGCAGAGCACGCCTCGTTGACGACGATATCGGTCAGCACGCCGTGGTTGAGCCAGATGGCCTTCATATCCTGTCCGCCGATGTCGAGCACGAAGGTCGCATCGGGAACGCATGCGCACGCGGCGCGGGCGTGCGCGACCGTCTCGACCGTATGGTAGTCGGCGTGGAACGCGCGCGCGAAAAGCTCCTCGCCGTATCCCGTGGTGCCCACGGCATCGATCGCAAGCGTGACTCCCGCTGTCTCCCAGCGGTTCTTCAAGCTGACAAGACCCTGTTGGGCGACGTCGAGCGGTCTGCCGTTATTAGACGCGTAGAACGAATCGACAAGCTCACCCGCCTCATCGACCAGGGCGAACTTGGTCGTCGTGCTCCCCGAATCGATACCGAGCGCCACACGCACCGTCTCTCCGGGCGCATACGCATCCGGACCCTTTGCCGGCGTCTCTTTGCCATGGCGTGCCGTAAAATCCGCCTGCTCGGCAGGTGTGGCAAAAAAGGGCTGGGCAAGACGTCCCTCCCCGCTTGCGGGCGCGACCGTCTCGAGCTTATCCAGCCGGACAAAAGCGTCGGGAAGGTCGATCGGTTGGGACGATGCGAACATGTCGGTCAGCGACAGGGCGGCACCGCGCGCGACCATGATCTGCGGATCGCGCGGGACGATAACCTGATCGTCCGATAGATTCAGTTGCTCCCGGAACACGCGGACCAGCGTGGGGTTGTAGGCGAGCGTACCGCCCTCGAAGATTACCGGCGGCTCGATGTCGATACCCTGGGCCAGACCGCCGATCGTTTGGCGGGCGACCGCGTGAAGCGCCGAAAGCGCCAGGTCGGTGGTAGGAATGCCCTCGTTGAGCAGCGGCTGGATATCGGTCTTTGCGTACACGCCGCAGCGGCCCGAGACCTCGTGGACGGTCGTTCCCCGGCTTGCGAGCTGCTCGAACTCGCCCGATTCGGTGCCGACCCCCATGAGCTTTGCCATCTCGTCGATAAATGCACCGGTACCGCCTGCGCACGAACCGTTCATGCGCATGTCGGCAACCTCGATGTCTCCCTTATCGTTGGTGCGGAAGAAGATCATCTTGGCGTCTTGGCCGCCCAGCTCGATGGCGCAGCGCGTCTGCGGATAGAACCTGCTGATCGCGAGCGCGTTGGCGACCACCTCCTGAACGTACGAGGCGCCCAGCGCGGTCGCGATATCGCGCGCACCCGAGCCGGTCACCGCAACGCGCAGCGACTCATGGGGAAAGCGCTCGGCGAGCTCGCCGAGCATGGCGCGCACGCTCGCTGTCTGACACGCCCCGTGGCGGCGATATCCCCACCACGCCTCGGTCATATCCTCGTGCATCGCGTAAACTTTGGTCGTCGTCGACCCTACGTCCAGTCCTACTAGCAACGCCATAATGCTCCGTCTCTCGCATTTTTCCTGCTAGAGATATACCACTCTACGTAATACAACAGACTGTTGTATTTAAACTCCGTATAAAAAGCGGCTGCCGAAACGCTTCAGCAGCCGCCGAATGCACCAACAGATTCTTCTGCGCGCTAGCACGTCGGGCAACGGAGCAGCACGGGCCCTCCGGTCATGCGCACCGCTCACGCCCGCGATGTCGCCGAGAGAGCTATCCACGCTTAGGGCTCCAACCAAGCAAGTCGCCCGCGCTCAGCAGATCCCTAAGCGAGCTACTCGCACTCAGAAGCCATAGCCTGCTCCAAGAGCTCGGCATGCTCCTCCTCGAAAACCGTCCCCACAGGGAAGGCGCGACGGAAGACGAAGTGGGAAATCGGACCGGCTACCAAAAGGTTCCACGGCAGCGCCATCACAAAATTATGCGGGATGTTGATCATCCAGATCGCAGGCACGGAATACAGGTTCGCAAGGATGCCGCCGGGCATGTGCGTCAGACCCTCGCAGGCACCGTACAGCGACATGATGATGACCATGGGAACGACCATGCAGGAGCTGACGGCGAGCGTCATGGCAAGCGGCGAGCTCTTGCCCGGAGTAACCAGGAACTTGAAGGCGAAGCCTTTGGCCAGCGGGCTGGCGATAAACCAGTCGCAGCACATGGCAAAGACGTAGGCAACGGGGAAGCCGAGCCATGCGGCAGCAATGACCTCGCCGTTGATGGCCCCATGCTGCAGGGCAACGTTGTAGATGCTCATCCAGAGCACCATGCAAAAGCACATGATAAAGGTGAACAGCAGGCTCTCTCGTTTGTTGATAGGCATAAAGGGCAGATTCCTCTCTGTGTTGCGCCGCGGTGCACAACAAAAACGGGCGGGCGAGATGGAGCTACTGGGACTTCATCTCGCCCGCCCGTGGTACGTGCGTCTGCGACTACTTATGTGGTGGAACTACCCTAACACGAACGGCGCGCGCTTCGTAAGCGTTGAGTTTGTGGAGATGCAGGGCACCAAAATCCCCCGACCCCATAAGTTGCGGTGGAATACGGACTGTTTTGACCCTTTAAACAGCAATTCAGTCCCTATTTCA
>CABRZC010000027.1 GCA_902475375.1 uncultured Collinsella sp.
GGCCCGTGGGTTATACCCTAAGAGCAAACCACCCTTTTTAAGGGTGGTTCTGATTTTGGGGCATGGTTTTGGACCCTGTGGGCAAAAAATGCCAAATATGAGTACTGCTGCAAAAGAGGTGTCATATTTTTCGGCCTGTTCCGAGCAAAAATGGGCTCAAAATCAATTTATCTAACCCCCTTTAAAGGGCGTTTGACGGCTTTTAACCTCTTCGAATCGCTCAAAGTAGGCAATTTGCTCTCGATTTTGCTGCTACTAAATTGGTGACAGTACTCATATTTGCCACTTTTTGACCACAGGGTATCCGGAGGGGCCCTCGATAAGCATCTAACGCTACAATAACTACCACGTGGCTGGGTTTGCCGGCCGAATGTGCGATGTCGTGGGAGGGGACATGGTCGAGTTTACAAAGACGATTAAAGATCCGTTGGGACTACATGCCCGCCCGGTTGCATTGCTCTATGACATCATTGCCAAGCATCGTAGCGACGTGTCGGTCAGCATCGGTGACCGTCATACCGACGGTCGCGACGTTATGGGCCTCATGGCTCTCTACGGCGAGTGCGGCGAGGACATCATCTTCCGCGTTTCGGGCGTGGATGAGGCTTCCTGCGTTACGTCGATTAGAAACCTCTCGCTTTAAGCATGACGGGGCGCGGCAAAGGACGGCTCTTTGCCGCGCCTTTTTGTTTCGTATAGGAAACTTTTTCGAAAACTGAATAGAGACCCTTTCCAAAAAGTTAACCACGTGCTAGTTTACTAAAGCGAACATAGACGTGGTTAACTTTTATCGCGTCGATGTTGAGGACGAACTGACGTTAGGAGCCACTCATGTCTTGCGGACCGCAGATGCCGGCCATGCCGCTTTCGATGGTAAAAGCGGGCGAAACCGTGCGCGTGTCTCGTGTAAAGGGCAATGAGGACATGAAACACCACCTCAAGGACCTCGGCTTTGTCGAGGGCAACGAAATCCACGTGGTGAGCTCGAGTGGTGCCAATATCATCGTCACGGTGCTGGGCGCACGCTTTGGCATCGATTCCAAGGTTGCCATGCACATCATGACCGTCGGTTAGTCTGTAGCATTTCATAAAAACCGAAAGGGGGACAAGAGGATGAAGACGTTGGGTGACGTTAAGGTGGGCGAGAGCTCCACCATCGTCAAGCTTCACGGTGAGGGTGCGCTTCGCCGCCACCTTATGGACCTGGGGCTCATCAAGGGCACTTCGTTCAAGGTCGTGAAGGTCGCACCGCTCGGTGATCCGGTCGAGATCAACGTGCGCGGCTACGAGCTTTCCATCCGCAAGGAGGAGGCGGCCGTCGTCGAGGTCCAGTAAAGACTCGCGGTGTATATTTCTGCAGATAAAGTTAGTTATTTCTAACTTAATGCAGCAGTTTTGAAGCACATTATCCAGCCCGTGCGGAGAAAGCAGCGCGGGCACACAAGGAAGAAGGATTGAATGGCGGATTCTCAGATCCATGTCGCGCTGGCGGGTAACCCCAACTGCGGCAAGACCACGCTTTTCAACCTGATCACCGGCGCCAACGGCTACGTTGGCAACTGGCCCGGCGTCACGGTTGAGAAAAAGGAGGCCAAGCTCCTAAGCGACAAGAACGTTACCATCACGGACCTCCCCGGCATCTACTCGCTTTCCCCCTACAGCCCCGAGGAGCAGTGCTCGCGCGATTACCTCATGAGCGGCGAGCCCGATGTGGTCGTCCAGGTTGTCGACGCCACCAACCTCGAGCGCAACCTGTACCTGGCGCTTCAGGTCATCGAGACCGGCCTGCCCGTGGTCGTCGCCCTCAACATGGCCGATTTGGTCGAGAAGAACGGCGACAAGATCGACACGGACAAGCTTTCCAAGAAGCTCGGCTGCCCGGTCATGATGATTTCGGCTCTTAAGAACAAGGGCATCAAGGAGCTGTTCGAGCAGGTCAAGAAGTCCGCTGCTTCCAAGGGCCAGGTGCCGGAGCACAAGTTCGACTCCTCCATCGAGGACGTTCTGGACCACATCGAGAATAACCTTCCGGCGAGCGTTCCCGCCAACAAGCGCCGCTATTACGCCGTTAAGCTGTTCGAGCGTGATGCAGACGCCTGCAAACTCATCAACCTCACCAAGGAGAAGGCCGCTCGCGTGGAGGAGCTGGTCGCCCAGTGCGAGCAGGACTGCGACGACGACGCCGAGTCCATCATCACCGGTGAGCGCTATGGCGTCATCGCGCACATCATCGATGAGTGCCTCACCAAGGCCCCGGCCAAGATGAGCACTTCCGAGAAGATCGATCGCGTGGTTACCAACCGTATCCTGGGCCTGCCGATCTTTGTGGTCATCATGTTTTGCGTGTACTACATCGCCGTTTCTACCTTGGGCGGCACGGTGACCGACTTCACCAACGACCAGCTCTTCGGCACCGACGGCTGGTATGTGCTCGGCCAGGGTCGCGACGCCTACGACGCAGCTGTCGAGGCTGCGGGCGACGACGCCGATTCGGTTGACCCGACGCAGTACGGCCCCTATGTCCCGGGTATCACCACCGTGGTGCACGACGCCCTTGTGGCGGGTGGCACCGAGGACGGTGGCCTGGTCGATTCGCTGGTCTGCGACGGTATCGTTGGCGGCCTGGGCGCCATTTTCGGCTTTGTGCCGCAGATGTTCCTGCTGTTCGTGATGCTGTCCTTCCTGGAGGACTGCGGCTACATGGCCCGCGTCGCCTTCATCATGGACCGCGTGTTCCGCCGCTTTGGCCTGTCCGGTAAGTCGTTCATCCCCATGCTCGTGTCCTCGGGCTGCGGCGTCCCCGGCGTCATGGCCACCAAGACCATCGAGAACGAGAAGGACCGCCGCATGACGGTCATGACCACCACGTTCATCCCCTGCGGCGCCAAGCTGCCGATCATCGCCCTGCTCATGGGCTCCATCATTGGCGATTCTTCCACCACGGCTGCATGGATCAGCCCGCTCTTCTACTTCCTGGGCGTCTTTGCCGTCATCGCCTCGGGCCTCATGCTCAAGAAGACCAAGCTCTTCGCCGGTCGCCCGACGCCGTTCGTTATGGAGCTTCCCGCCTACCACTTCCCGGCGATCCGTTCCTGGGCGCTGCACGTGTGGGAGCGCTGCTGGGCCTTTATCAAGAAGGCCGGCACGGTCATCTTTGCGTCCACCGTCGTCGTTTGGTTCCTCTCCAACTTTGGTAGCTATAACGGTTCCTTTGGCTTCCTGCCTGCGATGGACGGCATCCCCGAGGAGTTTATGGACTACTCCGTGCTTGCCATGCTGGGCAACCTGGTCGCTTGGATCTTCGCCCCGCTCGGCTTTAGCACCTGGCAGGCCACCGCGCTGACTGTCTCTGGCCTCGTCGCCAAGGAGAACGTCGTCGCCACCGCCGGCTCGCTGCTGTCCGTCGCCGACGCGGGCGAGACCGACCCGAGCCTGTGGACCGCGTTTGCCGGCATGTTCCCCACCATGGGCGCTTGCGTTGCCTTCGGCGCCTTCAACCTGCTGTGCGCTCCGTGCTTTGCTGCCATTGGCACCATCCGCAACCAGATGGATTCCGGCAAGTGGACTGCGATCGCCATCGGTTACGAGTGCGCCTTCGCTTGGGTGATCGGCCTGTTCATCAACCAGTTCTACAACTTGCTTGTTCTTGGACAGTTTGGTATCTGGACGATTGTGGCCATCGTGCTGCTGGTTGCGATGCTCTTCCAGATCTTCCGTCCCATGCCCAAGCATGCATGGACCGACGAGGACGAGACCAACACTGCTTCCGCCGCAGTTTCCGCTTAAGTCCGAATAAGGATTAACCCCTTTCCACGAGCCCGGGTGTCCCAGCGACACTCGGGCTTTTTGGTGGGGGAGATGTGACGTTTCCGCAGATAAAACCGACCAAAATAAACCTGTCCCTTTTTGGTAGGTGGAGAATGGGGTAAAGTAAGTGCTGGTTAACTAGGGGAGGCTTGCTATGGCACCTATCGATATTGTTGTACTGGCTGTTATCGGTATTGCGTTTGTCGCCGTGTGCGTGCGCATCTACCGAAAGGGAACCTGCGCCGACTGCGCTCAGGGCGGCGTTTGCACGGGGCATTGTTCCAGCAAAAAGACGTGCGCTGCGCTTAAGGGCGTGGACAAAATCGCCGAAGACCTGGGCCGCGGTATTCATTAGCCGACCGGCGTTTGGGTATGTTTGACTGCGGATGCGGCAGTTGCTGATACGATAAGTACGTTAGCAACTGCCGCCGAGCGGCTTAAACGAAAGGAAGCCTGTATGGAGTCATCCGCCTACCCGATGCTCTTTAGTCCGATCAAGGTCGGTACGACCGAGGTCAAGAACCGCGTCTTTATGCCGCCGGTGTCCACGAACCTGGCCGATCATGGCTATGTGACCGACGACTTGGTCGACCACTACCGCGCCCGCGCCAAGGGTGGTGTGGGCCTCATCATCACCGAGGTCGTGACGGTCGAGCCCACCTATACCTATCTGCCGGGCGACATGTGCTGCTACGACGACACGTTCATCCCCGGCTGGGAAAAGCTCGCCGCCGCCGTGCATGAGTACGGCTGCAAGATTATGCCGCAGCTCTTCCACCCCGCCTACATGGCCTTCAACATTCCGGGCACGCCGCGCTTGATCGCTCCGTCCTTTGTGGGCCCGTCCTATGCCCGCGAGGCGCCGCGCCCCATCACGGTCGATGAGATTCACGAGCTCACGCATCAGTTTGGCGACGCTGCCGTGCGTATGCAGAAGGCCGGTGTCGATGGCGTCGAGGTCCACGCAGCGCACGCCCACGGCATGCTCGGTGGTTTTTTGACCCCGCTCTACAACAAGCGTACCGATGAGTACGGTGGCTCGCTCGACGCCCGCATGCGCTTCCTGCTCGAGGTCATCGCCGAGATTCGCGAGCGCTGCGGCAAGGACTTTATCATCGACGTCCGTATTTCGGGCGATGAGTACACCGATGGCGGCCTGACCCTCAACGACATGATCTACGTCTCACGTCGCCTGGAGAAGGCCGGCGTCGACATGATTCATGTGTCGGGCGGCACCACCATCAAGCGCGGCTCCGCGATTCCCGCCGCCGGTACCCAGCAGGCGTCGCACGCCGCCTGCTCGCGTGAGATTAAAAAACACGTCAACATTCCCGTCGCCACGGTCGGCCGCATCAACGAGGCCTGGATTGCCGAGGAGCTGATCGAGGACGGCGCTGCCGACATCTGCATGATGGGCCGCGCCAATCTGTGCGATGCCGAGTTCTGCAACAAGGCCGCTGCCGGCAACGCCGACGACATCCGCCCCTGCATCGGCTGCCTGCGCTGCCTGAACGGCATCATGTTCGGCAAGCGCATCTCCTGCACCGTCAACCCGGACGTGGAGCGCGACGAGGCTGGCTACGAGCCTGCCGCCGAGGCTAAGAACGTGCTCGTTGTGGGCGCTGGTCCTGCGGGTATGGAGGCTGCCTACATTGCCGCCAAGCGCGGACACAACGTGGTGCTCGTTGACAAGCAGGATGAGCCGGGTGGCGAGATGCGTATCGCGGCCGTGCCGCCGGCAAAGCAGGAACTCACCCGCGTGATCAAATATCAGTATCGCCGTCTTGCTGAGGCGGGCGTGAAGTGCGTATTTGGCACCGAGCTTACTGCCGAGGACATTCAGCGTGACTACGCGGGCTACGAGGTTGTCCTGGCTTATGGCGCCGAGCCCATCGCTCCGGCCTTCATGCAGGGCTTTAAGCAGGTTATGACGGCCGACGACCTGCTGGGCGGCAAGGCTTTCCCGGGCAAGAAGATCGTCATCGTGGGCGGCGGCACCGTCGGTTGCGAGACGGCCGATTATCTGGCTCCGCTGGTCAACGACCTGTCGCCGGCCAACCGCGATGTTACCGTCATCGAGATGACCAAGACGCTTGCCGCCAACGAGGGCGGTGCCGGTCGCGCGGTGCTCATCACGCGCATGCTCTCCAAGGGTGTCCACGTGCTGACCGAGGCCAAGGTGACCGAGATTACCGAGGACACTATCAGCTACGAGAAGGATAGCGAGGTCCACACCATCGCCGATGCCGATACGCTGGTGCTGGCGATGGGCTATCGTCCCAATACTAAGCTGGCCGACGACCTTGCCGCTGCTGGCGTTGCTGTCCACGTGCTGGGCGATGCCCAGAAGTGTGGCAACATCCGCGATGCCATCGGCGATGGCTACAAGGTTGCCTGCGAGCTCTAGTCAACCCCTTGGTGCATGAGGAGGGGCGTTTCCGCGCCATCCGATAGCAAAACAGCGGTGGTGTCCTGGGTTTCGGGATGCCGCCGCTTGCTCTTGTGATCCTGGCGACGCGAGCGTGCCCTATCTCACCGCAACTGAGGGGATGGGGGATGAGATAGTATTACGTGGTGACATTCGACACACCGTGGGCTTCATCCGAGGGCTTTATGGAACAGCACCAGCATTATCAGAGCCTGCAAGACCAGGCATACAACGCATTGCGCTCCAAGATCATCTATGCCGAGCTCAAGCCCGGCACGCGCCTTTCGGCGATTGGTCTGGAAAAGGAGACGGGAATCGGGCGCACGCCCATTCGCGAGTCCTTTGTGCGCCTGCGTGAGCAGGAGCTGGTGGAAACGCGTCCAAAAAGCGGCACCTACGTCTCTAAGATCAGCATGGAGCGCGCCGAGAACGCCTGTTTCTTGCGCGAGAAACTCGAAAGAAGCGTGCTTATTAAATGCTGTTCGGCCGCCACGCCCGAGCAAAAACATCGGCTCGAGCAGATTCTTGCCGAGTCCGAGTCGCTCGACCATAGCGAGACGCGTCGCTTTTTTGATCTGGACAACTTGTTCCATGAGACGTGTTTTGAGATTGCCGGCCGCCACATGCTGTGGGGTTGGATGAAGAGCGTCAACACGCATTTTGAGCGATACAACTGGTTGCGTATGGTGTCGCAGGACCTAGATTGGGAGCCGATTCGTCGACAACATCGTCGGATTCTCGAGGCCATTAAGAGGGGCGATACCGATGCGGCGAGCTATCTGGCCGAGACGCACTTGCACCTGATGCCCGAGGAGCAGGGCCCGGTTATTGCCTTGCATCCCGACTATTTTGAGCTGTCTAAAGACTCGGCTATCTAGCCCATTATCGCATCTGCTCGAGACGCAAAAACGATGCTGCTCACCTACAGCGTTTTGCAACCGAGATTATTAAAAATGCCTAAAATGGCTCAGACTGCTGACAATTGGGAAACGGGGTGCGCTATGGCGCAGATGAGGATTAAGGACATTGCCGCCGAGGCGGGCGTGAGTCCGGCCACGGTCTCGCGCTATCTCAACAACCGCCCCGGGCAGATGACCGAGGAAACCCGTGCTCGCATTGCGGCGGTTATCGAGCGCACCGGCTATCGCCCACGTGCCGCCGCGCGCAATCTGCGCAGCTCACGCACCAACCTCATCGGCGTGATCTTGGCCGACATCGCCAACCCGTTCTCCAGCGCCATGCTCGAGGGCCTTTCCGCTAGCGCCGCCGCGCGCGGCTGCTCGCTTATGACGGCCATTAGCGGCAACGATCCCGCTAAGGAAGCAGAGTCGCTCACCAGACTTATCGATGCCGGCGCGGACGGCCTGGTCGTCAACACCTGCGGAGGCAACGACGAGGCAATCGCCGCGGCAGCGGGGCGCCTGCCCGTTGTGCTGCTCGACCGCGATGTTGCCGACGGCGGCATCGATTTGGTGACATCTAACAACCGTGAGCTGGTCGCTGGCTTGGTAGACGCCTTGGCTGCTGCGGGCAGCGAGCGCCTGTGCCTGCTCACCGAGGCGAGCGACGACAGTCCCGTGCGTCGCGAGCGCGCCGAGGCCTTTACCGACGAGCTGTCGCGACGCGGCCTTGCCGGCGAGGTTGTCACCTTGGCCGATGGCGGTGCCACTGGCGTTGGCCGCTTGGACGAGACCATCCGCGGCTATGCGGGCAAAAGACTCGGCCTTATCGCTGTCAACGGCCTGGTCTTCCTGCGCCTGACCGAGGCGCTGGCGCAGCTTGGTCCCTCGCTGCCGGCGGGGCTCAAGATCGCGACGTTTGACGACTATCCCTGGAACCATGTGCTCTTTGGCGGTGTGACCACGGCAGCGCAAGACACCATCACCATTGCCGAGCGCGTAGTCGACCGCCTGTCCGAGCGCATCGACGTCGTTACCACCACGGTGGGCGAGGCCGCAAAGCTCGCCCCCAAGCGCATCGAGATTCCCGGCCACATCGAACATCGCGCATCAACCTCGCGCTAGTCTGTATGATAATATATAGATAATGTCATACAGGAGGTATCCATGGCTGCGTCTGTGCTGAGTGTGCGAGTGGACTCGTCAATTAAAGACTCATTTGCCGAACTGTGCGAAGAGCTTGGCATGACTTCGTCTGTTGCGGTCAATATGTTTATGAGGCAGATGCTGCGCGAGCGCTCTCTGCCGTTTGTTCCTTCACTTGGTAAAAGCTTTGCGAGCGAAAGCGCCGCGACGGGCATTTTGGATACTGCCCAGATTGAGTCCGCCGTCCGCGAGGCAGCCAGCTCGATTCCCGCCATCAAAACCGTGATTCTTTTTGGTTCGTATGCCCGGGGCGAGGCACATGTCGATAGCGATATTGACTTGCGTCTCGAAGTCGATCGCGAACAGGGCTTTGGTCTTTTCGCGTTGTCGGCGTTTGGCGAGGCGGTTCGCAAAGAAACCGGGAAGCAGGTTGACCTTGTCTCGAGTGACTATCTTGATGACGATCTTGCCGCGGTAATCGAGCGCGAAGGAGTGATCCTTTATGATCGCGCGTAAGTCAGACAGCCTTCGCGCCCAAGAGGTTTTGGATGCCATCTCTGAAACGAACGAGCGCATCAAGGCTTTTGATATCACCGAGGACCAGTTTCTGCATGCGAATGACGTGCGGACGAGGGCGTTGGCGGACTCCCTTTTGATGTGTGCGCTTAGGGTGACGGAAGAAGCGGGCAAATTGTCGGAACGCTCGCAGCGGCTTCATCCCGAAATTGAGTGGCGTGGAATTATCGGCATGAGAAATTATCTTGCGCATGATTACGGCAATGTTGACCGCTCGGTTGTTTGGGATGCAGTGACGATGGAGTTCCCTACGCTGGAACGAGCCTGTAGACAAATTGTCTCCGAATCTGAACGCTAGCCGCTCATTCGTGACTGCCTGTTCGCGCACGTTTTTTGAGCGCTTGATACGCTTTAACCCTGCGGAAACATTTTTCTGCGATAGTATCTGCGATATAGACCAGTCGAAACCCGCCCGAAAGAAAGGGGAGCGACATGAACCAGCAGAACATCGATTACGTACTCCGCTCCGTAGAGCAGCGTGACATCCGCTTTGTGCGTCTGTGGTTTGTCGACATTCTCGGCCGCCTCAAGAACTTTGCCATTAGCCCCGAGGACCTCGAGGTCGCTTTTGAGGAGGGTATTGGCTTTGACGGCTCCGCCATCGAGGGCTTTGCCACGCCCGAGGAAGCCGACATGCTGGCGTTTCCCGATGCTTCGACCTTCCAGATCCTACCGTGGCGTCCGAGCCATAACGGCGTTGCCCGCGTGTTCTGCGACGTGTGCACTCCCGATCGCAAGCCGTTTGCCGGCGACCCGCGCGACGCCCTGCGCCGCATGTTCTATAAGGCCGAGAAGGCCGGCTACCTGCTCAACGTGGGCGCCGAGCTGGAGTACTACTACTTCCCCGACGAGCACACGCCCGAGCCGCTCGACAACGTGGGCTACTTTGACCTTTCGGTGAGCGATGCTGCTCGCGACCTGCGTCGCAACACGGTCCTCACGCTCGAGAAGATGTCCGTGCCCGTGGAATACACCTTCCACGCCGCTGGCCGCTCGCAGCATGGCATGAGCCTGCGCCACGCCGAGGCCCTGAGCATGTCCGACGCCATCACCACGGCCAAACTCATCATTAAGCAGCAGGCCTACGAGAGCGGTTGCCACGCCTCCTTTATGCCCAAGCCGTTGGCGGGCGAGGACGGCAGCGCTATGTTCCTGTGCCAGTCGCTATTCGACCACGACGGCAACAACGTCTTTTGGAGCGAGGACGACGAGAAGTACCATCTTTCCGATATCGCCAAGCACTACATGGCCGGCATCCTGGCGCACGCGCGCGAGATTAGCGCCATCACCAACCCCACGGTCAACTCGTACAAGCGCATCACCACGGGCGGCGACTCCGTGCCACAGTACGCCACGTGGGGCCTGCGCAACCGCGCGAGCATGGTCCGCATCCCGGTCTACAAGCCTGGCAAGCAGCTGTCCACGCGCATCGAGCTGCGCAGTCCCGATCCCATGGCCAATCCGTACCTGGTCAACGCCGTCACGCTGGCGGCTGGTCTGGACGGCATCGAGCGCAAGCTGGAACTCCCGCCCGAGGCAACGGCCGAGACGCTCAAGCTTACCGACCGTCAGATGCTCGAGGCCGGCTACACGCCGCTGCCGCGCTCGCTCAAAGAGGCGCTCGACGTGTTTGAGGACTCGCAGTTTATGAAGGATGCCCTCGGCGAGCACATCCATAGCTTCTTCCTCAAAAAGAAGCGCGACGAGTGGCATAAGTTTGAGTCGACGATCACCGAGTGGGAGATCAAGCACTACCTGGCGAACTCCTAATCGCGTTGGCCTGTTCCAGTACGATTGAGCTCATTTCTTTGGAGGCCGATATGTCCGAAAAGAGTGCCCTGTTCATGGCGCGCACGACGCGCTTCCACGAGTTTGCCCGCAGCTTGACGACCACCCTGGGTGTCGAGGTGAGCCTGGCCACCCCCGATTCGCCGACCGCGTCGCACGACTTTGACCTGCTGATTCTCGACTCCGACGGCATCCGCAGCGACCGTATCGATCAGATTGCCAAGTGGCTTGACGATCGCGGTGGCGTCCCCATGTTGGTGATCGTCGACGACGAGGCGCTCGGTACCCTGCGCCTGCCCAATCACGCGCATGCCGACTTTGTATGCCCCACGGCGACGCCCAACGAGCTTAAGGCTCGCGCGCAGCGCCTGATGGGCGAGGAGGAGACCGTCGCCGCCGACGATGTGCTCAACATCGACAACCTCGAGATTAACCTGGCAACCTACCAGGTGACGCTCGATAACGAGCCCATCGACCTGACGCTGATGGAATACTCGCTGCTGAGCTTTTTGGCGACGCATCCCAACCGTGCTTACAGCCGCGAGGTGCTGCTGCACCGCGTGTGGGGCTTTGAGTACTGCGGCGGTACGCGCACCGTCGACGTGCACATCCGACGCATCCGCTCCAAGGTGGGCCCGCAGATCGCGGCACACATCACCACCGTCCGCGGCGTGGGCTATCTGTTTAAGGACTAGATTTCCACCATAAAGGGGACAGGCACCTTTGTGGTGGTTTTGACGTAGGTACGGGTTCCTTTCGGGCCTGCAACAGAACTTAAGCATTCCTAAAAGATTGCGTTCTCATACACGAGCACCTGCATATTGGGGTACAACTCAACGTGAACAATGATGGCCCGCCACGTGTTTGGCGGGCCTTTGGTTATTTGACGAAAGGATTGCAGCTATGAGCGAGAACGATTCCCAGCGTCCCCAGGATGTGGGCAATGCCGGCGAGACTCAGCAGCAGCCGCGCGTGCAGGTGGAGTCGACGCCTGCCGACGGCAACATTCCCTACGTGCAGGCCTACGACACACAGACCGGCAAGCCGCTGGGCAGCCAGCAGGTTGTAAACAAGCACACAGTGGTCAAGACTAAGACCAAAAAGCTGCCGATCTTTATTACGGCACTTGCCGGTTGTGCCTGCGGTGCCCTGCTGGTCATTGCGCTCATTATGAGCGGCACGCTCGATATCGGCGGCGGCAGGAACGCCGTGACGGCGGGTGCTTCGGGTTCATCGACGCAAAAGATCACCATCGACTCCGAGGACACCACGCTGGCCGAGGCCGTTTCTGCCAAGGCCCTGCCCTCCGTCGTTTCCATCACCGCCACTTCGAGCGGCAGCCAGAATGGCTCGCTTTCGCAGTCTGCCGACGAGTCGGATAGTTCGGGCAGTGTCGGTTCGGGCGTGGTACTCGATACCGAGGGCCACATCCTCACCAACAACCACGTGGTCGATGGTTACGACCAGTACGTGGTGACCATGGACGACGGCACCACCTACGAGGCCGAGTTCGTGGGCAACGATGCTTCGAGCGACCTGGCCGTCATCAAGCTCAAGGATGCAGACGCCTCCAAGCTCACGCCGATTGAGATCGGTGACTCTTCCAAGCTCAACGTGGGCGAGTGGGTCATGGCCATCGGCTCGCCGTTTGGCAACGAGCAGTCCGTCTCCACGGGTATCGTGTCGGCGCTGTATCGCTCCACGGCCATGAGCTCTACCAGCGGCAATACCATCTACGCCAATATGATCCAGACCGATGCTGCCATCAACCCGGGTAACTCCGGTGGCGCGCTCGTCAACGACAACGGCGAGCTCGTGGGTATTAACTCGCTTATCGAGAGCTATTCGGGCTCCAGCTCGGGCGTGGGCTTTGCCATTCCCGTTAACTACGCCAAGAACATTGCCGACCAGATTATCGACGGCAAGACGCCGGTGCATCCGTACATGGGCGCCACGCTTTCGAGCGTCAACGCGCTCAACGCCCGTACCAACAAGCTGAGCACCGATAGTGGTGCGTACGTGGCGAGCGTCGTCGAGGACGGTCCCGCCGCCAAGGCCGGCATCCAGGAGGGCGATGTCATTACCAAGCTGGGCGACGACGAGATTACGAGCGCCGACGGCCTGATCATCGCGCTGCGCAGCCACGAAGTGGGCGAGAAGGTCGAGATCACGCTCATGCGCGGTAAGGACGAGAAGAAGGTCACCGTCGAGCTGGGCTCTGACGAGGAGCTGCAGAGCCAGCAGCAGGACGACAGCGCGACCGATACCGGCAACGGCGGTATTACCGATGAGCAGCTGCGCCAGTACCTGGAGGAGCTGCTGGGCCAGCAGGGCCAGGGTCAAGGCTACGGTCAGGGCTACTAGCGAGCCGCTTCGCACATATCGAGGCCAGAGGGGCTGTCCCATCAACGCGGGACAGCCCCTCTTTTCTTATTGATCCGTTGGGGACGGAGGAAAACGGATCATTTAGAGCTGATAAGAGCATGGTTTAATCGCGCGACCCACCCCGGTTCGGCGGCTGCCGATTCGGTGCGGTTCGAAAGGGCTATTCGGCACCATGGTGACCGGTGGTACTCTAGTATCCGTTTGAAATCGAGCGAAGGAGTGCCGCTATGGAGCAATCGAGCCTGTTTGGTGACGGTGTGGACATCGATGCCGAGACGCCCGCGAGCACGGATACCGCTGCACTGGCCGACGCCCATGCCCAGGCCGCCGCGCGCGCGGCTGAGTTACGCCATGAGCTCGATTACCACGCCTATCGCTACTACATGCTCGATGCGCCCGAGATCACGGACGCCGCCTTTGACAAAATGCTCGTTGAGCTGCAGGAAATCGAGGCGACCTACCCCGATTTGGTAACGCCCGACAGCTACACCCAGCGCGTGGGCGGGTACGTGAGCGAGCAGTTTACGCCGGTCACGCATATGGCGCGCATGTATTCCATGGACGATGCCATGGATCTGGACGAACTCGACGCATGGCTCCAGCGCACCGAGGACGCGCTTGGTGCCGGCAGCGTCACCTATACCTGCGAGCTTAAGATCGACGGTCTGGGCGTGGCCCTTACCTACCAAAACGGCACCTTCGTACGCGCAGCCACACGCGGCGATGGCACCACGGGCGAGGACGTGTCGCTCAACGTCCGTACCATCAAGGATGTGCCCATGCACCTGTCCGAGCCGGCGCTCGCTCACATGGGCGCCGACCGCGAGCGCGCCATCGAGGTGCGCGGCGAGGTCTACATGCCTAAGGGCAGCTTTGTTCGTCTGAATGAAGAGGCCGATGCCGAGGGGCGCGACCCCTTCGCCAACCCGCGCAACGCTGCCGCCGGCAGCCTGCGTCAGAAGGATCCCAAGGTCACGGCGCGCCGCGACCTAGCCACCTTTATCTACGCCATCGCCGATACCGATCCGCTGCACGTTCACAGCCAGCGCGAATTTCTCGACTGGCTGCGCAACGCCGGCTTTAGCGTCAACCCCAACGTGGCTCGTTGCGCCACGCCGGCCGAGGTTCACGAGTTCTGTGCCCAGGCCCTCGAGCACCGCGGCGACCTCGATTACGACATCGACGGCGTGGTCGTAAAGGTCGACAGCTTCCAGCAGCAGCTCGACCTGGGCTTTACCGCCCGCGCGCCGCGCTGGGCCATTGCCTTTAAGTTCCCGCCCGAGGAAAAGCAGACCGTCCTGCGCGAGATTCGCATCCAGGTGGGTCGCACCGGCGTGCTCACGCCGGTCGCCGAGTTCGACCCGGTGACGGTCGCCGGCTCCACCATCGCGCGCGCCACACTGCACAACATCGACGAGATCCGTCGCAAAAACGTGCGCGAGGGCGACACCATCATCGTGCACAAGGCGGGCGACGTGATTCCCGAGGTCGTGGGCCCGGTGCTCGACAAGCGTCCGGCCGATTCGGTCGACTGGCGTATGCCCGAGGTTTGCCCCGTGTGCGGCAGCCCCGTGGTCCACGAGGATGGCGAGGTGGCCTACCGCTGCGTGTCCATCGACTGCTCCGCGCAGCTCAAGGAGCGCCTGCTCCACTGGGTGAGCCGCGGCTGCATGGACGTCGACGGCCTGGGCGACGAGATCGTCGACAAGATGATCGCCGCCGGCCTGATCCACGATGTCGCGGACTTCTACCAGCTCACGGTCGACGACATCGCAGACCTGGACACGGGGCGCACCTATGCTAGCTCCAACAGCAAAAAAGGCGTCAAGAAGGGCGATCCCATCCCGGTGGGCCTCAAGACGGCCGAGAAAATCATCGCCGAGCTCAACAAGTCCAAGAGCCAGCCGCTCGGTCGCGTGCTGTTTGCCCTGGGTATCCGCCACGTGGGCAAGAGCGTGGGCGAGGTCATCGCTGAACGATTCCTGTCGATTGACAAGCTCATTTTGGCGAGCGAAGAGGACATCGCCGAGTGCGAGGGCATCGGTCCCAAGATTGCGGCGAGCGTCAAGCAGTTCCTGGCCGTGCCCGAGAACCTTGCCGTGCTGGAACGTCTGCGCCAGGCGGGCCTTTCGCTCGATGTCGACTTGGGCGCTGCGCACGCGCAAGCCGCAGCCGACGCTGGCGTGGCGGGCGAGCTCGCCGACGCACGGCCGCTCGCGGGCCTGACTTTCGTGCTTACTGGCACGCTTGTCAATCGCACGCGCGACGAGGCGGGCGCGGCGCTCAAGGTGCTCGGTGCCAAGGTTTCGGGCAGCGTGTCAAAGAAGACGAGCTATCTGGTCGCCGGCCCCAAAGCGGGCTCCAAGCTCACCAAGGCCGAGCAGCTGGGTGTGCCCGTGCTGGATGAGGATGCACTCGAGCAGATCCTGGCGACTGGTGAGGTGCCCCAGGCTTAGTGCATCGATAACCAAATTGAAAAACCGCCCGGAAGCACGATGCCTTCCGGGCGGTTCTTACTTTGCTGGGGCAACGGGCACCATGACCTGCGTCGCGTAGGTTGCCGGATCATCGCTGATGATATCGTCGATGAGGGCGATTTCGCGTCGCCTCGCTACGCTGCCAACTTGTCAAAAGCCCCGCGCCGGTTGAGCACGGTAAACGCGACAACACAGATGACCGCCGACAGAATTGACCCGCACGGCGAAGCGATGCCCATGGGAAACAGCGTGTCGGAATAGGCGTTCGACAGCAGCCACGCGCCCGGCACGCGAATGAGCGCCACGGCCAGCACGTTGTGCGCAAAGCCGATGTAGCTCTTGCCGTATGCAGCGAAAAAGCCGCTAAAGCAAATGTGGATGCCGGCAAAGATTGCGTCGAAAATATAACTGTGCATATAGCCGGTACCGGCCGCGACCACCGCGGGGTCCTTGGCAAAAAAGCCGATAAACGCCGGCGCCACCAGCCACATCAGCACCGTGATCAGACAGCCGTACACCACCGAGATCGTCATGGCATCCTTGAGTACCTGACGCGCACGACCGCCCTTTCCTGCACCGGCGTTTTGCGCCGTGAGCGCGCTGACGGTGGCGCCCATGGAACTCGGAACAATGAACAAAAAGCTGATCATCTTCTCGACCAGGCCCACGGCGGCGGCGTCGACGAGCCCTCGGTGGTTGGCGATGACGGTGATAAACATAAACGCCACCTGGATGCAGCCGTCCTGCACGGCCACAGGTACGCCGATCTTAAGAATGCTGCCGAGCACCTCGGGCTGGGGGCGCAGGTCGCTGCGCTTAACGTGGATGTTCGTGCGCCGGCTCTTGAGCCACACGAGTGCGAGGGCAACGCTGGCCGTCTGGGCGGTTACCGTGCCGAGCGCCGCGCCCACGGGGCCGAGCCCCATGTGGCCGATAAGCAGAAAGTCGAGCGCGATGTTGATGATGCATGCCACGCCGATCACGTACATGGGCGAGCGCGAATCGCCCAGGCCGCGAAAGATGGCCGAGAGGATGTTGTATGCGGCGATAAAGGGAATGCCGACAAAGCAGATACGCAGGTAGGCGGCGGTGCCTTCGACCGCCTCGGCAGGCGTGCCAATGAGTGCCACGATTTGCGGGCACAGTGCGAGCAGGACAGCGGCCAGCACCACCGAGACACCCATAAAGAGCGTGATGGTGTTGCCGATGGCGGTCTCGGCGCGGTCGAAGCGACGCGAGCCCACAGCGTGGCCGACGATGACCGTCGTTCCCATTGCCAGGCCCACGAGCGTCACGGTAATGATATAGAGCGTCTGCGCGCCATTGCCCACGGCGGTGATGCCGGCAGCGCCGCTAAACTGCCCCATCATGTACAGGTCGGCCATGCCGTAGAGCATCTGCAAAAAGTACGAGAGCATATAAGGCAGGGCAAAGACCGCGATGGTCTTAAGGACATTGCCGCGTGTGAGGTCGTGTTCCATGGGCGGGGCTTTCTAGCTTGGTTTGTATACGTACCAGTGTAGTGAAAACCCTATAACGATTATAGAGTCAAGGTTTATGTTGGGTGCCGGGCGAAAAAGTCACGCTCCAAGCACGATGCTTTGGTCCTCCGTGCCCGCACCTCGCCTCAAACCATCACAACATTTGACGTTTTTCGCCAAAATCGGGAAAAGCATCGAATGTTGTGATGGTATTTCTGCCGCTCGACCAGGTGGAATCGCTTTCTTGTGCACGAAGGTGTGCGGACCCGTGAGCAGGGGAATATAGTTGGTTATCCGACTCCATTGGAGGGCTCATGGACCTGCCGATCGTCCTGTCCCATAAGACTGCCTGGCTGTACCACAACGTGGCGCGCCCGTCCGAGCCGTTCTCGCAAGCAAGCAGCCTATACGATGAGGACTCGCTTGCTAACGAGGCGGAGCCGACTGCGAGCCTGCCCAAATTGGGGCTCGATGCCAAGGGGCTGAGGGCTTCAACGGCAGTTGGGATCGTTACCGACTATCTGGTCTCGCTCGGTATTCCACGAGAAGAGCTCGATCATATCGACACGCTCGTCAACTTCGATTTTGAGCGCTCGACACCGGCTGGATTTAGGTGCCACGTGTTTGGAGCGCCGGTACCTCCAGGTCATCTTATCGAGGTGGCAGAGGGCCTTCTAGTGGTTGATGAGGCCATGTGCTTTGTCCAAGCGGGTTCGTGGATGAGCGAGCCCGAGCAGTTGGAATATGGCTACGAAATCTGTGCCCGATACCATTTGAATCATCTGTCGACAGGCGATTATATCGAGATGGGGCAGAGGTATACCGTTGCCGACTTGATTGCTTATTGCAATGAGAACCGATCTCGTCAGGGGGCTGTACGCGCGGCCTCCGTGCTCAAGCGCGTGCGCGATGGCGCGCGTTCGCCCATGGAGACGGCCACCGCAATCATGGTCGTAGCAAAACGTTCCCAGGGAGGGCTGGGATACGCCAAGATCGAGCTCAACCATCGGGTCGATGTTCCCAACGAGTTCAAGTATCTCGCAAAGGCCGGGTATTTCGAGATCGACGTATATGCGCCTGCGAGTGGTACGGGGATTGAATACAACGGCTCGGGCCATCTTGATAAACAACACAGCGCGTCGGATGCGGAGCGTATGACCGTGCTGAGCGCGCTGGGCTTTAAGATGATCGTCCTCACCGGGACTCAGTTTGCCCATCAGCTGCAATTGCACCGGGCGATGAACGCCATCGCACTCGCTATGGGTCTCAAGTGCGACCGAAGCGAAGCGTTCCAGAAACGGCAGAACGATCTGCGAGAATTCGTGATTCGGCACTGGGACGGCGACCTTTAGGGGCGTTCCGGTCCTTCTACGGGGTGCTGCGGGCAGGCAAACCATCACAACATTCGACGTTTTTTGCCGAAAACGGGAAAAGCATCGAATGTTGCGATGGTCTGTGCTGAGGATGGGCTTGGGAAGCTGGTTTTGCTCGAAGCGACCTGTCCTGTCGTACGGGTGTCGGCATGATTCTCTCGTGCGGTATTATGTTTTCCGAAGAATAAAACGCCGCGCGAGGGGAGGGATGCGTGGACGGGCACGTGCAACATGACGGCTTTGGCCGCGATATCAACTACCTGCGCATTGCCGTTACCGACAAGTGCAATTTCCGCTGCATCTATTGCATGCCGGCCGATGGCGTGGCGCCCCGCGCGCACGACGAGCTGCTCAGCGCCGAGGAAATCGCCCGCTTTGTGCGCCTGGTGGCGGGGGAGGGCATTCGCCGCGTGCGCCTGACGGGTGGCGAGCCGCTGGTCAGCCGCCGTATTATCCCGCTCATTCGTGACATCCGCGCGATCCCGCAGATTGAGGACATCTCGCTTACCACCAACGGCGCCCTGTTGCCCAAACTGGCACCGCAGCTCAAAGATGCCGGGCTTAACCGCGTCAACATCTCGCTCGACACGCTCGACCCTACGCTCTTTGGAAAGATCACGCGCCTGGGCCGGCTCGAGCAGACCATGGCAGGCATCGACGCGGCGCTTGCCTGGGGCTTTGAGCCCGTTAAGGTCAACTGCGTTGTAGTGCGCCGACTCAACCAGGATGTGGCGGCCCTCGCGCGGCTGACCGTCGACCGCCCCATCCACCTGCGCTTTATCGAATACATGCCCATTGGCGACGAACACACGAGCTCGCATTGCGCTGTGGACCCGCATGCGCCCGCGCTCAATTCCGAGCTGTGGGATGCGAGCGACACCGTGCCGAGCGACGAGCTGCGGGCGCGCATCAATGCCGGGGCCACCGCGGCGGGACTGGGCGAGCTCGAGCCGCTCGACATCAACGACGCTCCTGCCGGCGCGGGCCCTGCGCGCTATTGGCACTTTCCGGGTGCGGCGGGAACGGTCGGCTTTATCAGCGCCATGTCCAACCATTTTTGCGCGAGCTGCAACCGCCTGCGCCTGACGGCCGACGGCAACGTGCGTCCTTGCCTGTTCAGCGATGCCGAGTATTCGGTGCGCGACGCCCTGCGCCGTGGTGATGATATGCAGGTACTTTCGATTTGGCGCGATGCCGTGGCCCACAAACCGCAGGAACACGCGATAATTGAGGGCACGCAACGATTTATGTCCCAAATCGGAGGATGATCATATGGCCAAGAGCAGGTACGCCGATGCCACCAAGGCCGCTCGCAGGGCCGCGATGTCTGCCCACAAAGTCACGGCTGCGGCGAATGCAAGCAACGCCGCCGTGCCCGCGCAGCCGACTGCCAGCGCTGCAGCCGAGCCCGCCCGCGACGCCCGTCGCGACGAGCTGACGCACGTGGACGCCAAGGGCGAGGTACGCATGGTCGACGTGTCCGACAAGGCCGAGACCCATCGCATTGCCATCGCCGAGGGCACCATCCTCATGCATCCCGAGACGCAGGCCATGGTGCTGCAGGACCGCGCCAAGAAGGGCGACGTGCTTGCCTGTGCGCGCGTGGCGGGCATTATGGCCATCAAGCGCACGAGCGACATCATTCCCATGTGCCATCCGCTGCTCATTACCAAGAGCAAGTGCGACATTGCGCCCATCGCTCCGGCGGGGACGCCGGCCGATGACGTGCCCGAGGGCTGGGCGCCGGCGCGCGCGGACGGGCAGGTTGGCTTTCACGTGCTGGTCACGGCGGGCGTGACGGGCAAGACGGGTATTGAGATGGAGGCGCTGACCGGCGCGAGTGCCGCGTGCCTGACCATCTATGACATGTGCAAGGCGGTCGATCGCGGCATGGAGATCGTCGACGTTCGCCTGTTGCACAAGGAGGGCGGCCGCTCGGGCGTGTGGGATCGCGCCGAGCGCCAGGCCGCTGCTGTTGAGGCTGCCGCCGCAGACAGTAACGCGCCCACGAGCGCACCCGTCGCCGTCGCGCCCGCAGCTCCCACTCCGGCCGTCCCCGCAATCGCGTTTATCGGCTACCAAAACTCGGGCAAGACCACGCTCGTCGAGAAGGTTATCGCCGAGCTCACCCGCCGCGGCCTGCGCGTGGGCTCGCTCAAGCATCACGGGCATCACGGCTTTGATATCGACGTGCCCGCTAAGGATACGTGGCGCCATCACCAGGCCGGATCCAAGCACGTGGGTCTCATCTGCGCCACGCGCTGGGCGGAGTACGCCGACACGCGCGAGGAGGACGAGATGTCCGCGCGCGAGCTGCTGTCGCGCTACAACGATGTCGATGTGGTGATCATCGAGGGCTACAAGACCGAGGGCTTCGACAACATCGTGGTCGCGCGCTCCGGCGTCGACCGTCTGCGCGGCAAGAGTTCGCTCGACCTGGTCGACGGTCGCACGCTGGCCCTTGCCTGCAACGAAGCCCTGGCGCGTCAGGCCTTCGACGCCGGCTTTGCGACCCGAGCCATCAACATCAACGACGCCCGAGCCATCTGCGACCTCATCCAAGATCATCTGGCCTAAAACCTGCCAAAAAGGGACAGGTTTATTTTGGCAGGTTTTATCTGGGCAAA
>CABRZC010000028.1 GCA_902475375.1 uncultured Collinsella sp.
GGGGGCTTTTCTTTTACGCCGGCACTGCATGGATTCGAACCTCGGTCGAGGCGCGGGCGTCGAGAAAACGCGGAGCGTTTTAGCCCGCGGGCGAGCACGCCGGCAGGCGGGCGAAGCCGGCGCGGATCCGCGAAGCGGATGCGCGGAATCCTATACGCCGCACCAATTGAAATCGAAAGCCTCCGGTAACGGGGGCTTTTCTTTTATGGCAACACAGCATGGATTCGAACCTCGGTCGAGGCGCGAGCGTGAAGCGGACTATTTCTTATCGACTCGTGTAAGATTCCGAGTAGGTGTCGCGGCCCATCCGCGACCGCTCCTTCTTTCAACGACTGATCAGGGTGATATTTCGTGGCAGAGCGTCCGACATACAAGCTCAGGTTTCTCGACCCCAAAAAGCGTTTTCCATCGATGCCAGAGCAGCCTGCGGGGCGCTCATATGGTGTTGTCTGGAAAGTCTTTGGCGAGGACCCCAAAGAGTCGTGCTATGTCGTCGAATTCGTCGGCAAAACTCACATATCGCTCTTGGGCTACGTGAGCGTGTCGGGCAAGGTTTATAAGGTTGATCGTCCTGTTCGGGAAGTACCGTTGCCCGAGGACCCTGACATGGAGCTGGTCCTTCACGAGTCCGATTCCAGTATTGGCGAGATTATGGTGAGGGAAGCTAACGGTGCAATGCGCGCGTGTGCGCGAACTGCCGGCTCTCCCGAAGACCCCATGCGCGAGCAGTCCGACCACGAGACATGGAATTCGACCCGCGCCCTTCCTTACGGCGAGTTCATGGCCTCGATGTTCTTGCGCTACGTGATATTTGCCAACTCCGAAAGCGCTCTTGCGAACACGACGGGCGTCGACGGTCTCGATGTAGACATGCAAAACGTTGTCGACAAGATCAAACTCGTAAAGTTGCCCGAGCCGGTCGAGGTGTTTTTGGGCTTTGACACGGCACCGCTCCCCGATGCTATCGAGACGCTGCTCTATCGTGTTGACCATGCCGAGAATCCGAGCGGTATCGAGCGCTATGCCGCCGCTCTTATGAGCGAGATCGACTTGCCCCGCCTGCGCACCATTGCTGCCAAGTCCGAAATGAGCCTAGCGCGCATCGACCGCTCAAAGCTGTTCTATCTCAATTTTGATCGTAGCCTGCTGGACCAGGACGAGATTGACATGCTGCTTGCCATCGAGTGCCGTCTCAACCGCCTCTCCGGCATCCTTGAGCGCATCGGGGCCGGATTGGTCCCCGCGGCATCCTCACCGAGCCTTGAGGGCTGCGCGCTCTTTGACGCGTGGCATATCGCCAAGACGACCAACGATGTTCCCCGACTGCTCGATACGGCCTCGAGCGACAACCCGTGGGGCAAACCGGGAACGGTGGCTTGCCAGCCGGGCGGTGAGTGGGACGTGCGCACCCGCTTCGCGCGTATCGTCGAGGCGCTCAACGTGGTCACACGGCTCGACTATACCTATCGGGCAAACGTTGCCGAGGGGATTATGCTCGTTCGGTTTGGGCGCTCTGTCGTGGATGCCATGCCACAACGTGAATACGACGCCCGGGAGGATGTCTGGCGCGAGTTGGACGAGAACGCGCGTGTGATTTGGGCCGCGGAGCACGACGCGCGCGTGGCGCTTACGCTGGCAGCGGCTTGCTTTGCCGCAGGTGCCTGCATTGCGCGCTGCTATGTTCAGATTGCGGCTCCCGACGGCGAGCAGGGTGAGCGCGTCATTGCAACATATTCCTTTGGGCGTGCGGCCTATCTGGCCAATTGCGTGCCTGTCGCCAAGGATCTTGAGAGCATGGATATGGACGATATGCCGTGCAAGCGCATGCTTGAGGCATATGAGTCGGATGCGCCGGATGCGATTGAGCCTGCGGAGGTTCACGTTCGCCCGCGTGACGACCACCGTTCGCTGCCGCCGGCGTTGCGCGACCTGCTGCTTGCCGATACGGCTGATGAGCTCGAGGTCATGGAGATGGACGATGACCCGTATGTGGCGCGCGTCGTTGAGTTGCGCGAGCAGGCAAAAGTTGACCGTGCAAGCGCGTTTGAGGGCTTCTCCCGTCTTGTTGAGGAGCTGGAGGCCAAGTGTGCCGTTGCCGAGCTTTTGGCAACGGGTCCGGTCCAGACGCAGTTTTGCGACAACCAGCTGGTACGCATGGTGCTGCCGGTAATGGAGGAAGACCGCTCCGTTCGTATTTTGCGTGCTCCCGATGCGCTGTACTTTGCCCAGCACGAGATCTGCAGTTATTACGCCGAGCAGGAGGATTTTGAACGGGCATTGCCCGAGGTGCGTCGTCTTTACGATCTGGCTCGCTCGTCCATGCAGTCGCACTTTGCGCTCATCAACGTGCTGGCGCGCCTGGAGCGCTTTGACGAGATTATCGAGGTGGCGCGCCACGGCCTGCGCATTGCCAGTGACCGTTCCGCAATCGGTTATCTGTTCTATCGTCTGGCGTTTGCCTATTGGAACTGCGACCAGCTCGAGCTCGCGTTGGCGTGCTACCGCCTCGTGCCGCGCGGCGAGGAGTCGGGTGGTAGCGCGCTGGAAGAAATGCAGGGCCTTATGAACGAGATGGGCGTCAATGAGCCGCCGACGTTCGAGGATGCGGTTGAGACCATCCGTAAGGCCGGGCTCGAGCTGCCTCCCGTGTCCGCCGTGACCAACCAGCTGGCGGATGCCGCCGTGCAGCTGGTCGATAACGGCTTCTTTTTCCTGGCGCGCGTCTGCATCTTCCAAATGTGGCGCACCATGGGCAACGATGAGCTCGGCTCCCTCAGTCGCTCGCTGGGGTAGGGGCGATATAGAGGGGCCGCACTGCGCTATTTGTATCGGCGCGGGCGGGAGGACCCGGCAGGATCGGTAAGGCATAAAGCCGCCGAGCCTGCTAAAACTGTTAAACTCTGCTAAAGTTGCTAAACTTTGTTAAAGTTGTTAAAACTAGCAGAGGAGGGCAGAATGACGAAAGCTGTTAACCCCTTTAAGCCAACGGCGGGCATGAATCCGCCTGAGCTTATCGGACGGGACACTGTTTTGGATGACTTTGCCGAGGCTCTTGAGAATGGTCCTGGTGCCCCCGATCGACTCATGCGCATCTCGGGCGTCCGAGGCACAGGTAAAACGGTGCTCCTTAATGCATTGGGTGACCTTGCACGCAAAAAAGGATTCGAGGTCGTTGACGTTGCCTCCAATGCTGGTTTTTGCAATAGAATCCTCGAGGCTCTGCAGCGAAACGTTCGTCTTGAATCAATCTCGATTTCCCCATCGATTTTAGGGGTCAGCCTTGGCTCCATGGAGATGTCGAAGTCGGCCTCTCATCTGGGCGAGGCGATGTACGATGCTGCGAAGCGCGGTGGTCTGCTCATTACGCTCGACGAGATCCAGGATGCCTCAACTGAGGAAATGCGCGAGCTAGGCAATGAGATGCAGCTCTTGATTCGCCAAGGAGCGAATGTCGCTTTCGCTTTCGCCGGGCTGCCGACATCGGTAGATGGCGTGGTGGTGGATGATACGTTGACGTTCCTTCAGCGAGCCAAACATGTTGAACTTACTCGGCTTTCCGATTTTGAAGTTGGCGGATCGTTTGAGGATACGATGAGACGAGCGGGCAAGGAGCTCGACAAAGGTGCCGCTGAGCTATTAACAAAAGCTTCGGCAGGCTATCCCTTTATGGTCCAGCTGGTCGGATATTACGCTTGGCAGGTTGCTGCGCGCAGTGGGGCGGAGAGTGTGAGCGAAGAGGCGGCTCGTAAGGGTATCCAGGCGGCTCTTGATAGCTTTAATGCTATGGTGATTGCCCCAGCGCTGCGCAGGGTGTCGGAACGGCAGTTTCAGTATCTCGCGGCGATGGCTCAATGCGAGGGCGTCGATATCGCCAACGGCGATATCGCCAAGAAGATGGGTTTGTCGGCGAACAAAGTTGGGTCATATCGCAAGCGTCTGATCGATGCGGGGTTGATTGAGCCCGCGGGCTATGGCTGTGTTTCGTTTGCAATTCCGTACATGCGCGATTATCTGTTGGAGACCGTTCGAGAGGACTAATAAAGAATGGGCTGTCCGCGCTGTCGCTGGGGCCGTCCTTGTATCTTTGTCTCAATCTGTAACATCTGGAGGGGATTACGGCCTGCAGATGTTACAGATTGAGATGATTGACTGAGACGTTTACTGGTAAAAGAGAGGTAAAAGAGGAAACGCCTCAAAATTCCCCTTGCCCAACTTCGGCTGTTTGGTTACTATAGAACGGCTGTTACGGAGAGCTGACCGAGAGGCCGAAGGTGCTCGCCTGCTAAGCGAGTATGCCCCAAAAGGGCATCTGGGGTTCGAATCCCCAGCTCTCTGCCAGTATGACTTTGAAGAAGGGTCCCATTTGGGGCCCTTTTTTATTATCAAGAATGGCGGCTGGGGATTAGAGTCCGAAAGGGCGTGAACATTAGGCAAACACGGGGCGCTTGAAAACGGGGAGACCCAGGCGTGCTCGTGCACCCCGGTGTGGGGTTCCGAGGGGATGGAGTAGAAATATGGTAAAGGTCGGGCTGCGTAAGCCGAATCTAAAGACATCACTCAAGGCAAGAACGACCGGCAGAGCGAAGCGCGCGGTAAGGCGGGCGATAATCCCCGGCTATGGTAAGAAGGGCATGGGGTGGATCAAAAATCCGAAGAAGGCTGCTTACAATGCCGTATACAGCAGAACGACCGTCGGAGTTGGGGATGTCGCTCGCGCCGTTGCTAAATCAGGCGCTCGGAGCTCGGCGTCAAGGACGTCCTCAATTACTGTTTCATCGCATGAAATTACACCTTTGGCGAAGCCTGAACAGAAATCTCTCACTCGAGAGATTACGTCGGTTGACAGGGCAAACAAGGCGCTTTTGCTATGCTTCCTTCTTGGGTGGTCGGGCGCTCATAGGGCGTATGCACGGATGTGGGGTAGCTTCTTTCTATATCTCTTTACCTTTGGCCTTTTTGGATTTGGTTGGCTGTTTGATATTGTGACACTACTGATGAGACGCTCCGAGCTAAGGCGTCTCGGCGACAGTGATCCGACTCAACAGCAAGCGCCATGTTCCGTTGATTCTACATTCGATCGAAATGTCGCCGACTCCGGAAATTGGGAACAGCGTGGAGATGGGGAGGCTGCGGCTCGGCTAGAGCTTCAACGTAAAAACCGTGCCTATATGGAAGAAAACGGCATCGACGTGGAGATGTTTACCGAGGAAAAGGTCGCGGCGGACGCCTTGCGAACCATTGAGTCGGTATGCCCGTGCATGCTTAGGTTTGACCGAGGCATGAGCGAAGAGGAGCCAAGCATCAGCTTTTGCTCTCCAACAAAGACGGGGAAAATGCCCAAGAATGTCGTCGAGGCCCGCATTTACCATCAGGATGTGAAGCTATTGATGGATTCCCACGGCTTCGAATTGCCGGAGTATGGTGACAGCATCAATGTCATGATTAGTTATCTAGCTGATGGGCGCATAAATAAAGTCGATATCCATGGGTTCCATAATGGCCGCTCCGTTAGTGTCTCCATTCGCAGGCGGAGCGACGATCTTGTTATGACGAGTGCGGGCACCATCGGAGAAACGGGTGCCTGGCAATCGCTGTGTCCTGGGGCAGACCCCTCAGCTGGGGATCTTTTCAGGGCCTTGACCAAGGAGGTCGAAAGGATCTACTAGCATGCCCGGTGGACCCGTTTTCAAGGTCCGAAAAGACACAGCGAAGGTAAACGGCTAGCAATGTCGCTTTGGTGATTCTGACGCATCCCGTTTAAGAGGTATTCAAAAAGAGGCGCCCCGTTGGACGCCTCTCCAATCTCAAATGTAATGTTCCCCCAGCCCTACACCTCGGGCGCCTTGGCGATGGTCTCGCTTTCTGCCGTAAGTGGGCGGTTGTCGATGCGGCGGCCCAAGCGGTCGAGTTTTACAAGGAGCCACTCAATGGGATTCGGCCCCGAGTCTTCCTCGTCGGCAACCAAATCCATGACGGCGATCTTGGTGCCGTCTTGCTTGAGCGTCACGCTGCCCACCTTGTCGCCCACATGCACCGTGCCCGAAAGGTCATCGTAGGTAACCTTCTCGGTCACCTCTCCAGCAAGCGAAAAGACGGTTGCCTGAGCTGCGGGGTCGGCGAGCGTGGCATCGATCGTCTTGTCCGTCCAATCGGTCTGGCTAATGCGCGCGATGAGCGGATTGCCGTTGGTGGTCTTTTCCTGCGTGTTGGCGATCGCAACCGTCACCTTGTGGCCGTAGTACCAGTTGGCAAGGGCGGCCGTGTCGGCAAAGCGCTGATCGGTGGTGCTGGAGTTCAAGACGACGGTGTAGGTCTCGTCGCCATCGCGGTTGTAGGCTGCCGTAAAGCAATAGCCGGCATCGTCGGTGGTGCCGGTCTTACCGCCGATATTGCCGTCCTGCCCCAGCAGCTCATTGTGCGTATCCATGGAATGCGAATGGTCGGAACCGTCGGCGCCCGTAACCTCAATCCAGGAATCATCGCTCGCCACGATTTCGCGGAACGTATCGCTCTTCATTGCCTCCTGCATCATCAGGGCTACATCGTGCGCGGTAGAGTGCATGTCGCCGGCCCACTCATCAAAGTCCAGACCGTGCGGATTCTCAAAAAGCGTTCCCGTGCAGCCGAGCTTTTTAGCGCGCTCGTTCATGGCCTTTACAAAGGTGGCCACGGCGTCCTTGGTCTTGGGGTCAATCTTTTTGCCCACGTGCTCGGCAAGCGCGATGGCGGCATCGTTGCCCGAGGGGATCATCAGGCCGCGCAGAGCTTGCTCCACCGTGAGCTCGTCGCCTTCGAGCAGGCCGGCGGTCGAGTTGCCTACGGTGGCGGCAGCATTGCTCACCGTGATCTTCTCGTCCATTTTGCAGTTCTCGACGGTCAGGATCGCGGTCATGACCTTGGTAATTGAGGCGATCTTGACCTGCTCGTCGGCACTTCGGGCGTAATAGACGGAACCGTCCTTGCTCATGACGATGGCGTTGGTCGCATCGATATCGGGCAGATTATCGGCCGTGATGCCGCGGGCGTCGGCGGTCTTACCGCAAACGATATCGGTCGTAAGCACCTGGGCGTTGGCGATAGACGGCACACCGGCAGCAAGGGCGAGAGCGCAGGCAATGCCGGCGGTCAGTTGCGCGGAGCGCTTTGCAAGAGAACTAAGGGTCTTCACAGATTTCGCTTTCGACGGGATGGTCTCTTCAGAGTTCAAAGTATATCGTTTACCGGCGCGGACAATCAGCGCGCGGGCGTGCGCGGCCCATGTCTGCGCCCGAACGGACGCATAGGTTCTTAAGGACGACTTAATCGCCCGCGCTTGTTGTGTGTGGCGCGCGCTGCCTCGGGCATAATGGAGCGCGAGAGGAGCACGCATGAACGAGCGCATTTTGGTAGTTGATGACGAGAAGGCCATCGCCGACCTGGTTGGTATCTACCTTACAAAAGAGGGCTTTGACGTCCAGATCGCCTACAGCGGGGCCGATGCGGCCAAGGCAATTCTGGAACAAGAGTTCGACCTAGCACTGCTCGATGTCATGCTGCCCGATATCGACGGCTTTGAGCTGCTGCGCACCATCCGCGCTGGCCATACCTATCCCGTTATTATGCTGACGGCGCGCGATGCCCAGCAGGATAAGATCGAGGGTCTCTCGCTGGGCGCAGACGATTACGTGGTCAAGCCGTTCCGTCCGCTGGAGCTCATAGCACGCGTTCATGCTCAACTCCGTCGTTACACCAGCTACGGCAGCCGCGCACAGGCGGTCGAGTCGCCGACCATCCAGCTCGACGGCCTCGAGATCAACCGCGACGCTCGTTGCGTGACGGTGGACGGCGCGCCGGTGCGCCTCACGCCCATCGAGTATTCCATCTTGCTGTATCTGGTCGAGCATCGTGGCAGCGTGGTGGCCGTGGGGGACCTGTTCCGCGCGGTGTGGAACGAGGACTTTATGCCCGGCTCCAACAATACGGTGATGGTGCACATCCGCCATCTGCGCGAAAAGATCGGCGACGATGCTCAAAAGCCGCGCTTTATCAAAAACGTCTGGGGCGTCGGCTACATAATCGAATAACGCCTTTGATGGTGGGGAAGTGGATATGACAAAAGACGATAGGCGGGTATTCGAGGTGCCCGATCGACTCTTTGAATACATAAGGGCGGTCGTCGACAACCGCGCGCTTGCGACGGTGCTGCTCTTTTTGCTGAGTCTGCTGCTCATTGGCATTGACAATATCGTTGGCATCCTGACAGTTCTGCTTATTGGCTTCTTGCTGATTGATCGATTTGAAATCGTTCGCCGCTGCGTGGTAATCGGCGGTGCCGCATGGACGATTACGCTGGCGATCGGGGCCATGGCGCTTGGCGGTATTGGCGAGCCCGTGTTCTTTGACGCCGCTTTTGTATTCAACATGCTTGGCTTTGTGCTGGCGCTTGCCGTGTGCGTCCTGTTCTTTTGCGGACGCGCCCTGTATTACCAGGGCTATGAACAGGGCGAGCAGCATGCCGACCGCGTAATCGCCGCCCGTATTCAGGACCGTCTGATCGATAACCCCGACACGTGGGATACCATCGACGGCGACTTTCTCGAAGTCGAGGGTGCGCTCAATCGGGCGCGCGATTGTGAGCGTAAGGTTCAACAGGCCTTGCGCGACGAATCGCATCGCAAAGATGACCTGGTTACGTATCTGGCGCACGATCTGCGCACGCCGCTTGCCAGCGTGGTGGGCTATCTTTCGCTCCTACAGGAGGCTCCCGATTTGCCGCTTGAGCAGCGTGCACGCTTTACGGGCGTGGCGCTCGACAAGGCCCACCGGCTCGACGCTCTCATCGAAGAGTTCTTCGATATCACGCGCTTTGACTTCCACGATATCGTGCTCACGCGCGGCTATGTTGATCTGGGGTTGCTGCTGGCTCAGGTGGCTGACGAGTTCTATCCCATCCTCAACGAGCAGCATAAGGAAGCCCAGGTTGATATTCGCGAGGACCTGACGGTGCTCGTGGATGGCGATAAGATGGCCCGCGTGTTTAACAACATCATGAAAAACGCCGTCGCCTATAGCTATGAGGGCTCGACTATCACGATTGAGGCCAGGCGCCAAGACGATGGCGGCGTGCGCGTGCGCTTTATCAATCAGGGCGATCCTATCCCTGCGGCTAAGCTCAAGGTGATCTTTGAGAAGTTCTATCGCCTGGATGCGGCGCGTGCGACCAATCGCGGTGGTGCCGGTTTGGGCCTTGCTATTGCCAAGGAGATCATCGCGGCACACGGCGGTACCGTTGCAAGTGAATCGACGCCCGAACACACGATATTCACCATCGAGCTGCCCGCCGCATAGCTAGCGTGCCCTTACAAACACTTGACAATGTGCTCACGTGCGTATGAGCCGCGATTCCTACTATTGATACTGCTGAATTGATATCGATATGGAGGTGTGCGGTATGACGGCTGCTGCGGCTGCGGAGCCCACGGAGCTTGAAGAACTCATGGAAGCGCAGGCCGAGGCCGCGCATGAGCGCGAGGTTGGGGATGCGACTCGCCCCACGGCAGAGGATCTTGCCGCCTCGCCGACGCGCATCGATGTCGAGGGCATCGACCTGTTCTATGGCGATCACCATGCGCTCAAGGACGTGAATATCAAGATCCGCGACAAGCAGATCACTTCGTTCATCGGGCCTTCGGGCTGCGGAAAGTCCACGTTGCTGCGCTGCTTTAACCGCATGAACGACGGCATCAAGGATTGCCGCATCGAGGGCAAGATTGCGCTCGATGGTCAAGATATCCTGGGCGATTACGACATCTGCCGTTTGCGCCAGCGCGTGGGCATGGTGTTCCAGCGCCCCAACCCGTTTCCCATGAGCATCTACGACAACGTCGCCTACGGTCCGCGCGGTATGGGTGTGCGCGACCGCGTCATGCTCGATGAGCTGGTCGAGGACTCCCTTCGTCGCGCTGCGCTATGGGATGAGGTCAAGGACAAGCTCAAAGAGTCGGGCCTGGGTCTTTCGGGTGGACAGCAGCAGCGCCTGTGCATCGCCCGCGCACTTGCCGTGCAGCCCGACATTCTGCTGATGGACGAGCCGACCTCGGCACTCGACCCTGTGTCGACGTTGGTGGTGGAGCAGCTGGCCTGCGAGCTCAAGGAGACCTGCACGCTGGTGGTCGTGACGCACAACATGCAGCAGGCCGCGCGTATTTCCGATTCGGTTGCGTTCTTTTTGCTGGGTGAGCTGGTGGAGCACGCGCCCACCGCGCAACTCTTCAAGAATCCGTCCGATCCGCGCACCGCGGATTATTTGACGGGGCGTTTTGGCTGACGCTGTCTTTTGCAGGTGCCTTTAGGGTTAAGATGCGGTCATATCGGCCGCAAAGGGGTTCAACATGATCTATTACGTCGAGGACGATGACAACATCAGGGATTTGACAGTCTACGCGCTGCGCAAGCAGGGAATCGAGGCCGAGGGCTTTTCGTGCGATGGCGAGTTTAAAGCTGCCGTGGCGCGACGGGTGCCCGATGCTGTGCTGCTCGATATCATGCTGCCCGACACCGATGGCTTGGCGATTATGCGTCGCCTGCGTGCCGATCGCCTGACGGCGACGGTGCCCATCATGATGCTTACCGCCAAGGACACCGAACTCGACAAGGTGATGGCGCTCGATGGCGGTGCCGACGATTACCTGACTAAGCCGTTTTCGCTCATGGAGCTTGCGAGCCGTTGCCGCGCACTGCTGCGTCGCGGCGGCATGGTCAAGCGGGCGAGCGATGTGCTCAGCGTGGGCGATATCGTACTTTCGCCCAGCCACCGCGAAGTGACTGTTGCCGGTGAACCGCTCAAGCTCACGCTGCGCGAATTCGACCTGCTCGAGTACCTCATGCGCAAACCTGGCGTGGTCTTTACCCGCGAGTCGCTGCTGCAGAGCGTATGGGGCTGGGACTTCGACGGCGGTTCGCGCACCGTCGACGTACATGTGCAGACGCTCCGCCAAAAGCTCGGCGAGCATGCGAGCGCCATAGAGACCGTGCGCGGCGTGGGCTATCGTCTGGCCGAGCCTTCGGCCGGTGATGGTGCCGAAGGTGACGACACCGCGTCCACTGCATCGGAGGAGTAACCCGTGGTCTTCGCCCCCCAGGGAAAACAAACGTTGTCGCACCGCGTTTTTGTGACGATCTTTGTTTGCGCCATGGCGGTTATCGTGGCGTTTACGGTGCTGGGTGCGTTCTTTGTGCAAAACACCTTGGCGGATGCCACGAGTGCCAATCTGGCGCAGGAAACCGAGCTCATTGCTGCCGCCCTCGACGAGCAGCAGGAGCCCATCCCGTTCTTGCGTAGCCTCGATCGCGAGGACTTACGCATCACGCTGATTAACAAGGATGGATCGGTTGCCTACGACAACGAGGCGTCGCCTTCCGCACTGCCCAACCATGGTGATCGCCCCGAGGTCATCGAGGCCTTTGAGAGTGGTTTGGGTTCCGCGGAGCGCGCAAGCTCTACGCTCGACGAGATTATGCTGTATCGCGCCGTCACCCTTGATAACGGCCAGGTCGTTCGCTTGGCGCAGGCCCAGCCTGGCGTTGCGGCGATTTTGCTGTCGATGCTGGCGCCGATGCTGCTTATCGCAGCAGCGGGTGCAGTACTCTCGTTTTTTATGGCGCGCCGTGAGTCCCGTGCCATCATCGCGCCGTTGCAAGAGGTGGATTTGGATCACCCGCGTCGTAGCTATGAGCACGCCTATGCCGAGATGGTCCCCATGCTTGAGCGTATCGAGTCGCAGCGCCAGGAACTCAAGCGCCAAATGGCGGTGCTAGCGGACAACGACCGTATGCGCCGCGAGTTCACGGCGAATATCACCCATGAACTCAAGACGCCGCTTACGGCGATTTCGGGCTATGCCGAGCTCATCGCAAACGGCATGGTCGAGGGCGAGGACGACCTACGCAACTTTGGCGGTCGCATCTATCGTGAGGCGGGCCGCTTGGCAGCGCTTGTCAACGATATCCTTACGCTGTCTAACTTGGACGAGGCCGAGCGTGCAACTGAGGGCGAGGCGGTGCCCATTGGGTCCACGGAGCCTATTGAGCTCTCGCGTGCCATCTACACGGTTGAGCAGCGTCTTGAACAGGTCGCCCGTCAGGCGAATGTGACGATAAGTCATGAGACCAAGCCTGTGGTCATCGAAGGCGTGTCGCGCTTGATCGACGAGCTCATCTATAATCTGGCAAGCAACGCCATCCGCTACAATCGACCCGGCGGTACGGTTACGTTGCAGTGCGGCACCAACGACGAAGGCCATCCGTTCCTCGCTGTTGCCGACACGGGAATCGGTATCGCGCCTGAAGAACAGGGCAAGGTATTTGAGCGGTTCTATCGCGTGGACAAGAGTAGGTCTAAGGCACGCGGCGGAACCGGCCTGGGGCTTGCCATTGTCAAACATGCGGCCCTGTATCATCACGCCGCGCTCGATCTGTCGAGCGAGTTGGGCGTGGGAACCACCATTACGGTGACGTTTCCCATACAGCAGGACGAGCCATTCGCATAGCGATACAACATAGATATTGATATAGACGCCGCATTTGACTTTCGGGTGCGGCGTTGTTGTGCAATTTTACGATTGCTTCCGACATTTTTACAGGAGAGCCTGTTTCTTATGTATAGAGTTTGGTCTCGGTAAAAAGATGCGATAACATACGGACAGTTTTGTCAATCCGAACTGGGGAAATGAAAGGCAAGCTGCATGACCCTTCTCGAACTGTTCCAGCTGCTGAAGAAGCACCTCAAGCTGGTCATCACCCTTCCGGTGGTCTGCGCGATCGCCATGGGCATCGTGTCCTTCGTTGCGATGGACAACACCTACACCGCGACGACGAGCATGTACATTCTCGCCAAGACCGACGATAGCGGTCAGATGAGCTACAACGATCTCTCGGCGAGCCAGATGCTTTCCAACGATATCGCCACGCTGCTGGATAGCAATAGCGTTAAGAGCGGCGCCGCCAAAGAACTGGGCCTTACCGATCTGGATGACTACAAGGTGTCTGTTTCCTCCGAGACCACCACGCGTGTCATTACGCTTTCGGTTACCGGCACCGATGCCAAGGAGACGGCTGAGGTCGCAAAGGCCATTGCCAGCTCGGTGAGTACGGTCGCTCAGAACGTCGGCGCTGCCCAGAGCATCAACGTTATCGACGAGGCTAAGACCCCCGAAGCCCCCAGCGGCCCCAAGCGCACGCTGTATATTGCCGTCGCGTTCCTCGCCGGTATCTTTATCGCAGTTGCCTATGTCGTTTTGGCAGACATGCTCAATACCCGCATCCGCGGTGCCGAAGAGGCAGAAGAGCTCCTGGGTATTCCCGTTGTTGGCCGAATTCCGGCTATGAAAGGTGGTAAATAGGCATGGCTAAGGCAAAGAACACCGATAAGCTCGTTGTGCAGAATGCCGCCAAGACCCTTCTGGCCAACATCCGCTTTGCGAGCGTGGATGACCCCATTCGCACCATTACCGTTACCTCCTCGATTCCCAACGAGGGCAAGTCTACGGTTTCCATTAACCTTGCTCAGGCAATCGCCACGAGCGGCAAGAGTGTCCTGCTGGTCGAGGCTGATATGCGTCGCAGGTCCCTTGCCGATATGCTCGGCGTTCGTTCGCGCGGCGGACTCTATGCGGTTCTTTCCGAGCAGATCTCCATTGACCAGGCGATTGTCGAGACGGGTCAGAAGAACTTCTACTTCCTCGATGCCGAGCCGCACATTCCCAATCCTGCCGACATCATCGTCTCCCATCGCTTTGCCAAGCTGGTAAAGGCACTGTCCGCCAAGTTCCAGTACGTCATCTTCGATGCTCCCCCGGTCGGCACCTTCATCGATGCTGCCGAGATTGCCAGCCTGACCGACGGCGCGCTGTTCGTGGTGCGCGAGAACTTTACCAAGCGCGAAGAGGCGCTCAACGCCATCGGTCAGCTTAAGAAGTCCGAGAAGGTCAAGCTCATCGGTACCGTCATGAATTACTGTGAGACCGAGACCAGCGAGTACTACTATTCTTACTACACCAAGGACGGTAAGAAGGTTAAGAAGGGCTCCGACAATCAGGGGACTTCCAAAAAGGGCATCTTCACCAACCGAGCAAACGTTTAGTTGATTAAGGCTGACCTATGCGTGACATTCATTGCCATATCTTGCCGGGTGTAGACGACGGCGCCGCCGATCTCGATGAGAGCTTGGCGATGCTCGAGGCTGCCAAGCGGGCCGGTGTAACCAGAATCGTTTGCACTCCTCACTGCCGTGATCCCTATTTTGATTACGACAAGATGTGGGATGCCTTTGAGCTGCTGCGTGATAACGCTGACGGTTTTCCGCTCCAGATGGGCTTCGAGGTCAACCATCGAAAGCTCGTTGAGCTTGGTATCGATGCCGCGGAGCACCTGCATTTCGATGGGACCAACGAGTTTCTGCTCGAGTTTTCGACGCATGCCGATGCGTATGCGTTTAGAGAGTACGAGAACACGATTTACGATTTGCAGTGCCGTGGCTACCAGGTGATCATCGCTCATCCTGAGCGCTATCGTGCGGTTCAAAAGGATGTAAGCGTGGCGGAGCGCCTGGTCGATATGGGCTGCAAGCTGCAAGCTTCGGCGGACTTTATTGCCGGCGGTCGCTTTGGTCGCGAGAAAAAGCCGGCACAGCGCCTGTTCGATCAGAACCTGTACAGCTTCATCGCGAGCGATGCCCATAACGTGGGTCATTACGATTGCCTGGCGAAGGCTCGCGCGAAGTTTAGCGTGCGCGGAGCTCATTTTCGCTAAAATCTGTCCCTAACGTTCGCATTGAATGAAAGGGCAGCATGGATATCCAACTTAAGACGGGATGCTTTGATGACGCGGCGTTGGTGCGCCGCGTCGTTTTTATGGACGAGCAGGGCTACGAGAATGAGTTCGACGCTATCGACGAGGATCCGAACTGCATTCATGTGACGCTCTATGTAGACGGCGAGCTTGCCGGTTGCTCGCGCGTGTTTCCCGAAGAGCTTGAGCGCGCGGCTGACGCAGGGGCTCCGGTGTCGCCGGCGTGCGACTTGGACGAAAGCGTCGCGGCGGGGGAGACCTACATTATGGGGCGCGTGGCTGTGCTGCCGAGCATGCGCCGTCGCGGTCTGGCGAGCAAGATTGTCGAGGCCAGCGATGCCGCCGCGCGCGATGCCGGCGCCAAGCTCATAAAGCTCCATGCGCAAGAGTACGTGCTGCCGCTTTACGCCAAGGCCGGCTACACGCAGATCGCCCCGGTGGACTATGAAGATGAGGGCCAACCTCATGCCTGGATGGCCAAACTGCTAGGCGGCAGATAGGGACGTTCCTATCTGCCGGCAGCCGGGGGTGTTCCTACATCCGCTGGATGTATCGCCAGATGGAGTACGGCTGCCAAAAGTATCCGAGCTTCTTTACGCACCATTCGCTGGGATTTATGCAGCAGGATACTGCCGACGGCAAGTGTCGCATGCATCACGCCTGGCAGCGTCTGGACCGTGCTGATCGGCTACAATGCCATGAAGAAGGAGTGCTAGGCCCATCTTCTAAATGTTTCGCCCGCTCGGGCGGCGGGGCATGCTACGAACGCGGCGGATTTCGGGAAAATCCGAAATCCGCCGTGTTCGTCATTAGACAAGCTGATTGTCGCAACGAAGGTGTTTGCGCGATAGGCTAGATGAATGCCGGCCCTCATTGCATTCCGTTGGACGAAAAACGCGCTTTCAGAGTGTTCTGAAAGCGCGTTGCATGATGATAAGCTCTGGCAGGATTCGATTAGAATTGGTCGTCCGGGATGGGGTGATTCGGATCCTCCGGAACTATGGGGAACTTGTTGCCGTGGCCGTCGTCCCAGCCGGAGGCGACGCAAACGATATCCTCGTGACCAAACTTAACGACCTCCATGGAGGGCGCAGCGTACTGCTGGTTAGCCATACATAGACCTCTTTCTTTCCGCTAGATAGTATCGCGTATGTCACCCTATCTCGGGGGGGGGGCTGTTAGTCAACAGATTGGTCTAGAGTGTGTAGTTCTCTTCATAAATACTGCTAAAGAACTCTTATTTAAACGATTTTGTTGCGCGCCTATACGGGGGATATGACGCCGCACCGCCGTTTTAATGGGAATTGTTCGCGCGTCCTTTCCCGTGGGCATCGCATCAACCATCCTCGCTTCTCAAAAACGCTGCTACTATGATGCACGAAAATATGCGATGGCTTAAACGGGAGGGTGCACGATTGACTTTGCTAGATAGCGCGATCTGCAATACTGTTCGCTCGGCATTTTCGGGCGGTGAGGCGTTTGCGCTTCCGGAGGGGCTCGATCCTTCCGAGGTGTATTCCGAGCTGCAGGTGCAAGCCATTGACGGCCTGGCGCTCGCGCCGGGAGGGCTGTCCGATGCATGCAAGGATAAAGCGCTTGTCGCAACGTGGCTTAATATCGATCTTAGGCGTCGAGCCTTGTTTGGGCATCTGCTCGAAGTTCAGGACGAGGCTCTTTCTGTTTTGGACGCGGCGGGCATCCGGGCCGTTATTCTTAAGGGCGCTGCTGCGGGCGCGCTGTATCCAGATCCCGCCCTGCGGTCCTATGGCGATATTGACCTTATGGTTTTGTCTGACGACATGACGCGAGCTCGTAAGGTGTTGCTCGGCGTTGGATATCTTGGGGAGGACGACGAAGGGCTTTCCGATCATCATATTGGACTCGAGAAGGATGGTGTGCACCTGGAGCTTCATTGGAGACCCAATGGTATTCCGGACAATGCGATTGGCTTGGAGAGCCTCTTCCAAGAGTCGTTTGCGCATTTAGAGACAGCTTGCGTGCAGGGTCACGAGTTCCCAGTCTTTCCTCCCATGGTTAACGGGGTCGTGCTGCTGCTTCATGTGCGCAAGCACCTCGCGTCGGGTGGTCTGGGTTTCCGTCAGATCATCGACTGGATGCTGTTTGCAAAGAAGTATCTCGCCCATGAAGGTTGGGCAGAGTTTTCTTTGGCACTGGGCGATGAGAGAGTTGAGCGTACGGCAAAGTGTCTTACGCGGTTTTGTCAACTGTACCTTGGGCTGCCGAAAGACGGCTTTGAATGGTGTTCCGATATCGATTCTGCGATATGCGCTGACCTTTTGGAGCACGTAATGCTGCTGGGCAATTTTGGCATGAAGGTTGTCACGAAGACCGGCGCAACAGCTTTAACAGAGATTCGAGGCCCCGTTAGCTTATTTAAATACCTACAAAGGGGCGGCAGAAGTAACTGGAAGGCAGCGCGCAAGCATGCCGCCTTGCGTCCCTTTGCCTGGTTCTATCAGGCCGTCAGATGCGCCCGAATCATTTTGACGCGTGAAGATATCGCCGGCGGCGTACGGTCCGACGTGGAGGAGGCGGCCCGACGCCGCAGCCTTGGATACGAGATGGGGTTATATGACCGCTGAGCGTCAGATTGTTTCCGTTACCGAGAGCACATTCGAGGAGGTCCTCAATCGCGACGGTGTGCTCGTCTACCGCACGAGCGGTATTTCCATGGAGCCCATGTTGCGACAGGGGCGCGATCTTGTGACCATCAGGGCAGCTAAGCCCGGCGAACGGTTTTGCGAGAACGACGTGGTTCTGTATTACCATGCGGTAGGTCGCAAGCATGCGCTACATCGCATCGTGGGGGTGGAGCCAACTGGTTACATAATCTTGGGGGATAACTGCATTAGCTATGAATACGATGTGCCCTTCGATGATGTGCTTGGTGTGCTGGTGTCGTTTGTGCGCGACGGCAAGTCATATCTAGTCGATGACCCTGTGTATCTCGACTATGTAAAAAAGCTGCGACGCGACGAACGAGGTCGCATCGCAAGGCGCAGAGCGGTCATGAGGATCAAGGGCACGATAAAACGAGTCTTTCCTGGGCTGGCGAAGTTTTGGAAGCATCGTGGGAGGTAGGCGCATGGTACAAGGCAAAGACGGCGAACGCTTGCTGAGCTTTAGGTTTGCGGACGTTCCCGTGCAGGTGGTTTCCCGTTTTGGCATGCTCGAACGAGTCGGCGCCTCATATCTTGAACAAGATATGAGTGAAAAGCCCGTGTTTACGATTAGGGCGACAGATGACGATTTGGCTTACGACCGCGCGATATCCCCGGAGTTCCCCGATCCTTACGTGGAGCTGTGCACTATACATAGATTGACTGCGGACAAGCTGGCCCCGCCGCGGCGCGTGCTCTTCCATTCCTGTGTCGTGGAGTATGAGGGAAGGGCATACGCCTTTACTGCGCGTAGCGGTACCGGCAAGTCGACGCACGCTCGCCTGTGGAGGAAGTACCTAGGCGCTCATGGTGCCAAGATACTCAATGGGGACAAGCCTTTCCTGTATGTTCCCGAGAATGGCGAGACTGTTGTTTACGGCTGTCCTTGGACGGGCAAAGAGGGATGGGGCTATAACGGAAGTGCTCCTCTAGCGGGGATTTGCATACTTCGCCAGGCGCCCGTCTGTTCCATTGAGCGGCTGGCCCCCAATGACGCCGCGGAGCAAATCGTTAGGCAATGCCACATTCCACGGGAAAGCCCACTGGGCGCACTTACGGTGTTGAGGTGCCTTGATCGCGTACTTGCCGAGGTGCCGGTGTGGACTATGGGCTGCGATATCTCGGAAACAGCCGTTAAGACGTCCTTTGAGGCATTGACGGGCCAGGATTATGCGCAGACGGTTCGTGGCCATCAAGAAACTGAATGAAGGGATAGACGATGAAAATCAAAAAGGGTTTTGTTATCCAGCAGGTCGGCGGACAATGGGTGGCCGTCGCGACGGGCTCGGCCGCCGTGGAGTTTAGCGGCATTGTGAAGCTGAACGATACGGCAGCAATTGCATGGAAGGGCGTTGAGGAGGGCCTTTCGCGTGAGCAGATTGTGGCTCGTGTTGTTGAGTCCTACGATGTCGACGAACAGCGGGCGGGCAATGATGTCGATGCGTTCTTGCAGGCGCTCGTGCAGTCCGGAATCGCGTCCGAGTAGCCCGGTTGCTTGATATTAGCCAAAGTGTACGGATCATACTTGACCATTGGCGCTTGAGGCGTTTAAGCCATCATGTTGGAAGGGTGCCCAGGGCGGCGCCCTTCATTCTATAGTTCATACAAGGAGGCACTTTCGTGGAGGTTGATTCCGGGTCGCGCGCCATTCCCTGGCTGATTCGGGTTTTGGGACGGCGGCTTTGGGCGGTTGTCGTCCTTGCCGTGATAGAGGTCGCAATCGCGTGCGGTGGAGTGTATGTCGCCTGGGTAATGCGCGATTTGGTTAACGCGGCAGTTGGCGGTGCGCCCGAAGCACTTCGCCTCAATGTGATTCTATTTGCGGCGGTTTCAATTGCGATGATTGCGCTACAGGCTTTTTATCGCTATCTGCAGGAATATACCCGCACGTTGTTTCAAAACACTTTAAGGCTGAGGTTTCTCGATAGAGTGTTGCATGCCGAGCTCTCGAGCGTTCAGGCCGTTCACACCGGTGAGTGGATGAGCCGTCTGACCGACGATACGCGCATTGTAGCCTCTGCCGCAACTACGGTTTTGCCTTCCGCAGCCGGAATGCTTGCCCAGCTTGTCGGTTCGCTTGCGCTGTTGGTTGTCATGGTGCCCCAGGTTGCCTGGATGCTTATTCCGGCGGGCATTATTTTCTCGTGCTTTACGCTTGGTTTTCGTCGGGTGCTCAAGCGTCTTCATAAGCGGATTCGCGAAGCCGACGGACGCGCCCGTTCCTATCTTCTCGAGTGTCTTAATAGCCTACTCGTAGTAAAGAGCTTCCAGAGAGAAACATTCGCGAAGTCCCAGACTGCCCAGCTTTTGGATGAACACCGTGCGGCATGCATGCGTAGAAATCACTTTTCCAATGTGTGCAACATCGGTTTTGGCATTGCCATGCGCGGTGCATATCTAATCGCTGCGGCGTATTGTGCATACGGCATCTATCGTGGATTTATAAGCTACGGATCTTTCGTAGCTGCGCTGCAACTTGTCGGCCAGGTCCAGGGCCCGTTGGCAAACATCACGGGTTGCGTTCCTCGTTACTTTGCCATGACGGCGAGTGCCGAACGCCTTATGGATGCAGAGCGGCTGCCGTTGGATGGCGCAGACGATCTAACTATCGATATTAAACCCGAGGCGGAGAACTTTGCCGGATTAGAATTGCGCGGCGTTACCTGCACGTATGCCGCTGCGTCCGGTGATATGGCGGAGTCGGGCGGCTTGCGGACAATCTGTTGCCCCGATATGAGTATTAGGCGCGGGGAGTTTGTGGCATTCACGGGACCAAGCGGTTGCGGCAAGTCGACTACGTTGAAGGCAATGATGGCATTTTGCCCTTGTGAAACGGGTGAGTGCAGCGTGTTGTTCGACGGGGGCGTCCGTAGCGCTTTGACGGCGCGCTGGCGTTCGCTATTTTCATATGTGCCTCAGGGCAATCATCTTATGGGGGGCACTGTTCGCGAGGCAGTTGCTTTTGGTGATTCACGGAGCTCATCCGGTGACAGTCAGATATGGGAAGCTTTACACATCGCATGCGCGGACTTTGTCGAGGATTTACCCGAGGGGTTGGATACGCGGCTGGGCGAAAGCGGCACCGGCCTGTCAGAGGGGCAGATACAGCGTCTTGCTATAGCTCGTTCAGTTTATATAGACAGGCCCGTGCTCTTGCTGGATGAGGCTACGTGCTCGCTTGATTCCGAGACGGAGCGGCTGGTCTTGGAAAACTTACGTGCGCTATCGGATAAAACGGTCATTGCGGTAACGCATCGTCCCGCCGCGCTGGAGGTTTGCGACAGACAGATTGCGTTCACCGATTAGCGTGAACCAAGGTTTTACGGGTGGTGTGTACATGGATCCGGGCCTATATTGGCCCGGATTTTTTTGTGATCGGTT
>CABRZC010000029.1 GCA_902475375.1 uncultured Collinsella sp.
TTCCCGCCTGCCTATTTGTCTCAATCTGTAACAGTAAGAGTCGATTTGCGCGGCTAGATGTTACAGAACGAGACATTGGCCACCCGTCTATCCTTATATCTCAATCTGTAACATCTGGAACCGATTTGGACGGCTACCTGTTACAGATCGAGATCTTTCTGGGACGCCCACCTGTTTGTCTAAATCTGTAACAGGTAGAGGTTCAAAAACCGTCTAGATGTTACAGATCGAGACAAACTACTGCGGAGTGCCGCCATCGACTGCTACCCTAGGCCCCAACTGATGAATTTGTCCTGATAGGCGCCCTAGAGCGAGATTTCGCGGCTACAATAGTGCGGTTACAACGACGTAATGCACTCAATGCAAGAAAGGATCCGCATGGCAAGCCTGTCGGATGAAATCTCGTCGCGCCGCACATTCGCGATCATCAGCCACCCGGACGCCGGTAAGACCACGCTTACCGAGAAGCTGCTGCTCTATACCGGCAGCATCCAGACCGCCGGCTCGGTCAAGGGCAAGAGCTCGGCCAAGCATGCCGTTTCGGACTGGATGGACATCGAGAAGGAGCGCGGCATTTCCGTTACCTCCTCGGTGCTGCAGTTCACCTACAACGGCGCCTGCGTCAACATCCTCGATACCCCCGGCCACCAGGACTTCTCGGAGGATACCTACCGTACCCTTATGGCCGCCGACGCCGCGGTCATGGTCATCGACGGCGCCAAGGGCGTCGAGGCCCAGACCAAAAAGCTCTTTAAGGTCTGCACGCTGCGCCACATTCCCATCTTCACCTTTGTGAACAAGCTCGACCACGAGGCCCGCGATCCGTTTGAGCTCATGGAAGAGATCGAGAATGTCCTGGGCATCAATACGTATCCCATGAACTGGCCGATCGGCAGCGGCCGCAACTTCCGCGGTGTGTTCGATCGCCAGACCCGTCGCGTTATCGCCTTTGAGGGCGACGGCCACGCTAACGCCACCAAGAAGGTCGCCGAGGTCGAGGCCGAGCTGGGCGACCCCGCTATGGACGAGCTCATCGGCGAGGAGAACCATAAGAACCTGATGGACGACATCGAGCTGCTCGATGGTGCCGGCGACGAGCTCGACTTGGATGCCGTGGCCTGCGGCAAGCTAAGCCCGGCGTTCTTTGGCTCGGCGCTCACCAACTTTGGCGTGGAGCCCTTCCTCAAGGAGTTCCTGCGCCTGGCCCCGACGCCGCGCGCCTATACCGATACGCTCACCAACGAGCCGGTCGATCCCTGCCGCGACGACTTCAGCGGCTTTGTGTTTAAGATCCAGGCCAACATGGACAAGAACCACCGCGACCGCATCGCCTTTGTGCGCATTTGCTCGGGCAAGTTCGAGCGCGGCATGGACGCCTTCCACGTGCAGGGCAACCGCAAGCTCAAGCTTGCCACGGGCACGTCGATGATGGCCGATGACCGCGCCATCGTGGACGAGGCGTACGCGGGCGATATCGTGGGCCTGTTCGATCCGGGCATCTTTAGCATCGGCGATACCGTGTGCTCCGGCAAGCGCCACGTGCAGTATCCGCAGATCCCGACGTTTGCCCCCGAGATGTTCGCTCGCATTACGCAGGTCGACACGCTCAAGCGCAAGCAGTTTGTCAAAGGCATGGAGGAGCTTGCCCAGGAGGGCGCCATCCAGATCTTCCGCGAGCTGGGTGCCGGCATGGAGAGCGTCATCGTGGGCGTGGTCGGCGTGCTGCAGTTTGAGGTGCTCGAGCGCCGCCTCAAGGCCGAGTACCGTGTTGAGGTTCGTCGCCAACCGCTGCCCTATACGGACATCCGCTGGATCCAGAACGACCCCGATACCATCGATATCCCGGGTCTTTCGCTCACGCGCGACACGCTGCGCGTCGAGGACATGCGCGGCGGCAAGCTGCTGCTGTTTACGAGTCCGTGGAACGTGGATTGGGCAACCGGCCACAACCCCGACCTTATCCTGTCGGAGTTTGGCAACGTAGCCTTTTAACGCATCGGCGCGGTGGCCCTGCGGGGCTGCCGCGCCGTTTGCTTGCCTGATGCCGTGTGAGCGGCTATCATACCCACCGTCGTCTCAAGACCGGGGCGTCCGAGCAGTTCGGGTCCGATATCCTGCTCGTTAAACCTAAAACCAAAGGAGTACATAATGATCAAGAAGGTCATGGAGGACTACAAGGTCCTGTTGCGGAGCATTCCCGCGGCAACGGTTTCGCTGTTTTTCGTGAGCGTCATCATGATGAACCTGCTGGCCAACAAAGAGCTCATCAGCCTGCCGTATCTGGCACTCGATTGCGGCTTTGTGGTGAGCTGGGTTTCGTTTTTGTGCCAGGACATGATCTGCAAGCGCTTTGGCGCCAAGGCATCCATCAAAATCTCTATCCTCGCGCTGGCAGTCAACCTCGCCGTGAGCCTGTGCTTTTGGGCATGCTCGCTCACGCCTGGCATGTGGGGCGCCTACTACGACACGAGCATGATCGAGGTCAACACTGCCCTTAACGCCACCATCGGCGGCACCTGGTACGTGGTGCTTGGCTCTTCGCTGGCAATGCTCGTTTCTGCCGTGGTTAACTCCACGCTCAACCAGTCGCTCGGCCGTATGCTCAAAAAGAATAACTTTGCGAGCTTTGCCTTCCGCTCCTATGTGTCTACGGGTGTTGGCCAGTTTATCGATAACCTGGTCTTTGCCATTGTGGTGAGCCACACGTTCTTTGGTTGGACTTGGGTGCAGGTCCTTATGTGCTCGCTGACCGGCGCTGTTGCCGAGCTGCTGTGCGAGGTTTTCCTGAGCCCCGTGGGCTACAAGGTCGTGCGTGGCTGGGAGCGTGAGAATGTGGGCGCCGAGTACCTCGAGCGCCACGCAACCGCCTAAGGAGCAAGTATGCGGGTTTTGATCACGGGCGCTTCGGGCGGTATCGGAGCCGCGTGCGTGCAGCGCTTTTTGGACGAGGGCCACGAGGTCGTGGGCTTTGATCTGCTGCCGGCGGCGATCGAACACGAGCGCTACCGCCATCTGATCGTTGATGTCCGCGAGCCTGACTCGTTTCCAGGCGACCTTGAGCCTCAGGTAATCGTGAACGTTGCCGGTACGCAGGATTCGGCCGATGACATCGCTGCCAACCTGTGTGGCACCATCAACGTGACCGAGCGCTACGCCTTTGTGGGGGAGGGGCTTGCCGCCAAGCCGGCGCCGGCTATCAAATCCGTGGTCAATGTGGGGTCGGCGAGCGGGCATACGGGATCGGAGTTTCCCGCCTATGCCGCCAGCAAGGGTGGCGTTATCGCCTACACCAAAAACCTTGCAAACCGCCTGGCACCGCAGGCCATCGCCAACAGTGTGGACCCGGGCGGCGTTGTCACGCCGCTCAACCGTTGCGTGATGGAAGACGAACACCTGTGGAACCAGATTATGGAGCTCACGCCGCTTAAGCGCTGGGCCACCGCCCAAGAGATCGCCGAGTGGATCTACTTTGTGGGCGTGACCAACCGGTTTATGACCGGGCAGAGCCTGCTGATCGATGGCGGCGAGGCCGGCCGCACACAATTTATTTGGCCCGAATAGGAAACGCGCCCGATGGAAAGCCGTCGGGCGCGTTTTTGATGTATCGATTTTTAGCTGAGGCAAGTCCAGTTGACGGGGGTCGAGCCGTGCTGTTCGAGTAGCCGATTGGCAGCGGAGAAGGGGCGCGATCCCATAAAAGCGGGGAGTTCTGCCGTGGCACGGTTGGCCGAAAGCGGCGAGGGGTGCGTGGAGGCCAGGCAGAACTTGCCGGTTGCCTTGCCCGCGCCGGTCGCGGCGAGCTTGCCTTCGACCATCTGCTGGGCAAAGCGGCCCCATGCCAAAAAGACGACCGGCTGGGGCAGCTGGCAGCAGCGTTCGATAACGTAGTCGGTGAGCGCGCTCCAGCCCAGCTTGGCGTGCGAGTTCGCGGCATGCTCGCGCACGGTGAGCGTAGTGTTGAGGAGCAGGACGCCCTGCAGTGCCCATGGGGTTAGGTCTCCCGTGGCGGGGATGGGGCAGCCCAGATCGGCTTTGAGCTCCTTATAGATGTTGCGCAGGCTCGGCGGCAACTTGGTTTGCGTCGCTGGGACCGAGAACGACAGTCCCATGGCCTGGTTGGGTCCGTGATAGGGGTCTTGACCCAAGATGACAACCTTGACCTGGTCGGCCGGCGTGTAGGCGAGGGCATTGAGGATGTCGTCTTGTGCCGGGTAGATGGTTTGCTCGGCACGCAAAAGGGCGATGCGCTCGAGCAGCTGGTTCGTAGTGTCACGTACCGGCTGCGGCGCATCGCCCAACCAAGTTGCTATGTTGTGGTCGCGGGTCGCGGCGTCCATGGGGCTCCTTTATGGCAGATGCTCTGTTGACATCTATTGTAAAGGCGCACCGGTTGCCTTTATGCCACGGCTGTATGAGGAGTGGGGTCTACGAGACGTGCTCGGGCGCTCCTGCCATGCGAGCCTGTCCATGTGCGCGGAGGCGCGGAAGCTCGACGGTTGCCACCATGACGCCGGTGAGGATGAGGGCTGCGCCAAAGAAGGCGATGGGGCTCAGGACCTCGCCGACCAGGAAGAACGAGAAGACGGCGGAGCATACCGGCTCGAGCGAGAAGGCGAAGCCGGTGGTCTCGGCGGGCACGTGGGGCTGCACGAGCGTCTGGGTGATAAAGCCGTAGGCAGAGCAGATGAGTGCGAGCGCGACGACAACGACGATCTCGCTCGGCGTGCTGGGAAGCGTGAAACCGCCAAAGGTGAATGCGGCGATACCCGAGAATAAGCCGCCGAAGCCCAGCTGCCAAACGCCCAGGGCCAGCGGGTCGACATCTTCGACAAAGCGCTTCGCCACAATGATATGGCCGGCATAGACAAAAGCGGAGAGCAGCATGATGAGCGCGCCCGGGTTCAGACTGGTGAAGTCGGCGCCCGAGAGCAGCAACATACCGCAGGTGACGATGGCGGTGCCGACGAGCACTTTGCGCTCGGGGGCACGACGCAGCAGGGCGGCGTTGGCAAACGGCACGATCACGACCGTCAGGCTCTGCAAAAAGCCGGCGGTGGAGGCGGAGGTGAGGCTGGAGCCCAGGCACATGCAGGTGAGTTCGGTTGCCATAATGGCGCCGATGATGGCAGCGCGGACCATAAGGTCGCGGTTGATGCGGAAAGCGCGCTTGTGGAAGAGCAGCAGGCAAGCCACAAAGGCGATGATGCAGCGCAGCGCAACGATGCTCGTGGCGTTCATACTGTCCATGCCGATCTTCATGAGGGGGTACGAAAAGCCCCATGCGACGGGAACGGAAAATGAGAGCGCGATTGCTTTTTTGCGATCCATGGGACTCCTTTTGTTACAGAACGGTTTCGTAAAAAGGATTCTGCTCCCAGATGTGGATGTAGTAAAGCGAATGTATCTTCAGTATGATTAAGAAACGCTAATGTTGGCAGAAAAAGCGCTGGCAAAACGTTTTACGGCTGCATTGATGTGGAGGCACGATGGCATCGCGGTATCAGATTGTTTGTATGGTGGTCGATTGCGGCAGCCTGAAACGCGCGGCGGACGAGTTGGGCTATACGCAAAGTGCAGTGAGCCAGGCCGTCAAGGCGCTCGAGCGCGAGCTGGGCACCACGCTTATCGAGCGCGGTAAGCAGGGCGTTTCGCTTACGCGCGACGGTAAACAATATCTGCCGTACCTGCGCCAGATTGTGACCGCCGAGGCCGAGCTCGAGGGCAAGCGCCAGGAGCTGCTGGGGCTTTCGTCGACCGATATTCGCATCGCGACGTTTACCAACGTGAGTCGTACCGTGCTGCCGCGTGTGATTCGCGACTTTGGGGCGCTGCACCCGGGCGTACGCTTCACCCTCAAGCAGGGCGATTACACGCGCAACGCTCAATGGGTGCACGATGGCGTGGTTGATTTTTGTTTTACGGCGCGCGGATTTACCGCTGGGCTCGAGAAGCGCGTGGTCTATCACGACGAGTTGGTGGCATTGTTGCCGGCCGCGCATCCGCTGGCGGCAAAGGAAAAGGTGACGCTCGCCGACCTGGCGTCCGAGCCGTTTGTACTGTTGGATGAGGGCGAACAGAGTCTGGTGCTCGATGCATTCGCGGCGCATGGGCTGTCGCCGCACGTGACGAGCGAGGTGACCGACGACTACACCATCATGGCGATGGTGGAGGAGGGCCTAGGCGTGAGCATGCTGTATCGCCGTACCGTCGAGGGCATGCGGGCCGATATTCGCGTGCGTCCCATCGTGCATGCTCCTTCGCGTGACGTGGTTGCAGCCTGGCGCAGTTGGGACACCATGCCCATCGCCACGAGGCGCTTTATCGACTATATGAGCTCGCATATTGTCAATTAATGACTGACGTGGCGTTGAGTGCGGTGTTTAGCGGGCTGTCGCTTTGGCTTGGGTGGCGCGATAGGTGCGTGCCGGGTGGCAGAGTAGTACCGCCACGACCATAAAGAACGCCGTGGTGCCCAGGCTGATAGGGTAGACCATCATGATGTTCGCAAAGGTGCGGAAGTGCGGGAACACGCAGAACACCCAATAGAAGCGGATGCCGCAGACGCAGATCATGGTGATGAGGGCGGGCGTGAGCGAGATGCCAAAGCCGCGCAGGTAGCCTGACATGTTTTCGTAGAACATGCTAAAGGCGTACGCCGGGAAGATCGAGCACACGCGGATATAGCCGATTGAGACGATGTTGGGATCGCTGTTGAACAGCGACAAGATCTCGCGTCCCAGGCCGACAATAACGATGATCGTGGTGAGCGCGACGATACCGCCTTCGACCAGGCAGACCTTGAGTGTCTTGGTGCAGCGGTCGATCTGGCGCGCGCCGTGGTTTTGCCCCACAAAGGTGGTGCAAGCCTGGCTAAAGCTGTTGAGCAGGTTGTAGCACACATACTCCAGGCTCATGGCAGCGCTGGATGCCGCCATGACCTCGGTGCCCAAGCTGTTGATGGCGGACTGGATGATGATGTTGGCGACGGCAAAGACGGCGCTTTGGATGCCGGCGGGCAGGCCGATCTTGACGATGCGCTTGAGGGCGACGAGGTCTAAGCCTAAGTCGCGTGGGGTGACGCGGACGACGGAGTCGGTCTTGAGCAGGCGGATAAAGAGCGTGGCGGCGCTGACGGTGTAGGCGATGGCCGCGCCCGCGACGCCCCAGTGGAGCACGGGAACAAAGATGAGGTCCAGGCCAATGTTGAGGACGGTGGACACGGCAAGCGCCTGCAGCGGCATGCGGGTGATGCCGACGGAGCGGAAGATCGCGGCCTCAAAGTTGTAGAGCAAGATCGAGGGCATGCTGAGCAAAAAGACGCGCAGGTAGAGCGATGCGAGCGGCATGGTTTCGGCAGGAACGTTGAGCGCGGCGAGCATGGGCTCGGCAAAGATCTCGCCCAGCGCGATGACGACAAAGCCCACGAGTGCCATAAGAATCGAGGTATGGACGGCGCGTTTGACCATGTTCTGATCGTTGCGGCCGATAGCGTTGGCGATGACCACATTTGAGCCAAGCGACATGCCGATAAACAGGTTGAGCATAAGGCTGGTAAGCGGAACATTGGAGCCGACCGCCGCCATGGCGAGGGTTCCCTGGTCGCCCGAGAAATTACCGATGATGACGGTGGCGATGAGGTTCGATAGCTGCTCCAAGATGCTCGTGGCGGCCACGGGGAAGGCGAACAGGGGAATATTGCGCCATAGCGAGCCGGTAGTCATGTCAATGTGCTTAGATGCGGTATCAGCCATACGCTCTCAATCTCTAATATGCTTTTTCGTGCTTATTTGCGCAGACGATGATACTCCTAATACATCCAGCCGGCACTTAGGGACGTTCCTTTTCTGCCGGCAGCTGGGGACACTCCTTGTCTCTTCTATGACTAGGTGGGGAAGGCGTGCGACAATGGTGGGCGTTGTGTTGTTCGCGCTAAGGAGTTGCCATGTTGTTGTGTCCCGTTTGCCATAAGCCGTTGGTGGACGACGAGCGCGGTGCTGCATGCGCGGGCGGACACCGGTTTGACCGTGCGCGCGAGGGCTATCTATATCTGCTGCGCTCGTCCAAGAGCGGCGACTCCATGGGCGATCCCAAGTCGCAGGCGCGCAGCCGTCGTGACTTTCTGAACCGTGGATACTACGCGCCGTTGCGCGATGCGATGGTCGAGCTGGTGCGCGAGCGGGTGTCTGGTCGTGCCGCGTCAACGAACTGCCCCATGACGTTGCTCGATATTTGCTGTGGCGAAGGCTACTACACCAGTGCCATGGGCGCGGTTTCGGGCGTGGATGCTTACGGCTTTGACCTGGGTAAAGAGATGGTGCGCCTGGCTGCCAAGCGCGGCGATGCGACCTACTTCGTGGCCAACATGAAGGACATCCCCGTGGCGGACGGCGCCTTCGATATGGTGACCGAGCTCTTCGCTCCCTTTAACGAGCGTGAGTTTGCCCGCGTGCTGGCACCCGAAGGCTCGCTCTACACCGTGGTACCGGGCGCCCGTCATCTGTTTGGACTCAAGGAGGTGCTCTACGACACGCCATACCTCAATGACGAGAAGCTGCCGAAGACCATCGAGCTCGAGTTAGTCGGAACGCAACGGGTGTCTGCGAACATTACGCTTCAGACCCAGGCCGACATCGAGGCGGTGTTCCAGATGACGCCGTACTACTACCGCACACGCCCTGCCGACAAAGAGCGCCTGGCAAATTTGGACACGCTCCAGACCGATATCGACTTCATCATCGCCGAGTACCGCCACTGCTAACCTACCAAAAAGGGACAGGTTTATTTTGGCAGGTTTTATCTGGGCAAACGCAAAGGGCCGACCGCGGAGATGCGCGATCGGCCCTTTTTAGTTGCTTGGCTGCAGAGGTTATGAGAAGCGAGCGCTTACAGGCGGTCCTTGTTCTCGGCCTTAACGGCGTGTGCCTGCTGAACAAAGAACAGGTCGTACACCACGATGACAAAGGCGACGATATTGACGGCGCTGCCGCCGAGCGCGGGAAGCGTGAGCGCGGCCTGCGCAATCGTGGCGATTGCGGCAACGATGCCGAGCTTAAACGCAGCATCCACCTGCGAAGGCTTGTTGGCGCCCTTGATGCCCGCAACACCTGCGGCGAGATCGATGAGGCCCTTGGCGACCAGCACGACCGCGGCGAGCATGGCGTTCGACCCGTACGTGGAATCGAGGTTGCCGGTCGCGATGCCGGCGATTCCAATGACGAGACTGGCGATGCCCAGAACAAAATAAATCAGGGCAAGGATTTTGAGTGTCTTGCGAGCGGCGCTCATAGCTGGTCCTTTCGATGCGGGCGCGGAGAATCTGTCGCACCCAGGTTGCGGCACATATCGTGAAGCACATTGTAGTTCAACGGGGCGATGCATGCGTTTGAAAGCGTCTCTTGCCTGTACGGTCCAACCTTTCAAAAAGGAAAGCTGGACGTAAGCCAAATCGATGGCAGCTAATGTGCGGCGCTGAGATGATGAGGTCGTAACAAGGAGCTGGTCTCAAGGAGGAGCCATGATGTACGGAGCAGAGCAAGTGCGTGAGCCGCGGTCGTTGGGAAGGCGCATGAGTGATTCCGTGATCGCTGCCGTGTGCACGGGATTGATGGCGGTGCTTTGCATTGGGATGCTGTGGGCCATGTCGCATGTGGGACAATAGCGGACGGTTGGGTGCTGGCATGAACGGCGCTCACGTATTCGTTTTGCTTGTTAAGGAGTGTCCATGGGCGTCGCCGATCCCTTTTCTGTTGCTCGGGCCGCGGGGCTTGAGCTCGTGCGGACGTCCGAGGGCCTCACGCTCACCGACGGCACGATGGAGCTGCGTGCCGATTTTAGCCGTATGCTTCCTCGGCTTAAGCAGGGCCGTCTGCAGCAAGAGCTGCTGGTAAAGGCTGCGCGCGCAAAAGGTACCGAGAGCCCATGGGCGATTGATGCCACAGCAGGCTTTGGCGAGGATTCGCTGCTGCTGGCGGCTGCGGGCTTTATCGTCGATCTATATGAACAGGATTGCGTGATCGCGGCACTCCTCAAGGATGCCCTGGATCGCGCGGCAGATGATCCGGCACTTGCGACAGCTGTGGCCCGCATGCGCTTACATGCGGGCGAGGACAGCATTGCCGGCCTTCGCCATGTAGCTGAGCTGATCGGGCAGGGCGAGCTCGTGGCTCCCGACGTGGTGTATCTGGATCCCATGTTTCCCGAGCGCACCAAGAGTGCGGCGGTTAAAAAGAAGTTCCAACTCTTGCATCATCTGGAACAGCCGTGTGCCGATGAGGAGACGCTGGTCGAAGCAGCGTTTGCGGTGCACCCACGCAAGGTCGTTATCAAGCGGCCGGTGAAGGGGCCACTGCTTGCCGGCGTTAAGCCGAGCTATCAGCTTGCGGGCAAGGCCGTTCGTTACGATGTTTTGGTGCCGCCGCGCCCGTAGCTTGCGTGCGATGGCTGGTGCTCCGTCAGCGCCGTGTCGATGCGGGGTCTATTTCCAAGGGTGCGACGTCAGGTGCCACCCGCCGCAGTATTCGCATTTGTAGCAGGCCAAACCGCGCCGCCCGCGGTTTTCGCAGTCGGCCATAACGGCCTCGGCCTCGGCGCGCGTGTCGTAACGGTTTTTGCGCTCGCACGACTCGTAGCGCCAGACTTCATCGCGCTTGGCGTCTAGGGCGTCGCGGCGCTCGTCCTCGCGCGCAAACAGGTCGCTCATGTCGCCGCCGGTGGCAGCGCCCAAAAACTCGCTTTTGGCCTTTGACCAAGCGGCTCGCTTTTTGCTCCCCATCTGCTTCGCGCCCCTCTCCAAACGCTGGTATCATTGCTCAATCAAAGTGATACCAATAAACGTGAGGTCGTCGCGTGATGATCAGAAAAACCCTCGATACCGACATTCCCGCCGTCATGGCTATCTATGACGCGGCCCGCGCCTTTATGCGCGCACATGGCAACGCCACGCAGTGGCCCGAGGGCACGCCTTCGGCCGAGCAACTGGCTGCCGATATTGCCGCCGTTGGCAGCTATGTGTGCGAAGTCGACGGTCGCGTGGTGGCGACGTTTGCCTTTTTACCGGGCCCGGACGAGTGCTATGACGCAATTGAGGACGGGCAATGGCGCAGCGACACTCCGTACGCCGTGCTGCATCGCGTGGCGTCGGATGGCACCACGCATGGCGTCGCAGCAGCGATGTTTGCCTTTGCCAAAGAGCGTGCCGATCACCTGCGTATCGACACGCATCAAGACAACCTGCCCATGCAGGGTGCGAGCCTCAAGGCCGGATTTGAGCGCGCCGGCATCGTGTATGTGTCGGATGGTACACCGCGTGTTGCGTTTGACTGGCTGCGCGAGGCGTAAGAGCGACGCCTCATATCAATAATTCATGCGAACGAAACTGGCCCAGGTGGGTCATTTTCGTTCGCTGTGCTGTTTTGAAAGCCGGCTTTCGCAAGGCGCGAACCTACGAAAATCGCCGCGCGGCAACACGGGGCGATGAGCTCGGTCGGGGGATAGGGCCCGCTTCGCCCGCCGGCCCGTAAATTGTATCATCCAGTGTGGAACGAGGGTGCCCGTTGCCGCGTGCGATGGGCTTGCAATAAGAGGAGAGCCATGTCGAAGCAAGCGGTCGTTGGAATCTTGGCGCATGTCGATGCCGGCAAGACCACGCTGGCCGAGGCCATGCTGTTTAACGCGGGGCGCATTCGCAAGCGCGGCCGCGTTGACGATGGCGACTCGCATCTGGATACGAACGAGATTGAGCGTGAGCGTGGTATCACGATCTTCTCGTCGCAGGCCGTGCTCGACCATGGCGATACCCACGTCATGCTCGTGGATGCTCCCGGCCATGTCGATTTTTCTGCCGAGGCGGAGCGCACGCTGCGTGCCCTGGACTACGCGATTCTGGTGGTAGGCGCCAACGATGGCGTGCAGGGGCATACCGAGACCCTGTGGCGCCTGCTCGCGCGCTATGACATCCCGACGTTCATCTATATCAACAAAATCGATTTGGAGAATCCCGGCCGCGATGTTTTGCTGACACAGCTTGGGCAGCGTCTTTCCGAAGGCTGCCTGGATGCCAGCGAACTGCTGGCGGGCGGCGCCGTTCAGGAGGACGCTGCCGCGTTAGACGAAGAAGCGCTCGAGGAGTTTTTTGAAGCGGGCGAGCTTTCTGTCGCAACGCTGTCGCGCATGGTTGCCGAGCGCAAGCTCTTTCCCTGCTTTGCCGGCTCGGCGCTCAAGGACCAAGGCGTGGACGAGCTGCTGGATGGCATATGCGCGCTGATGCGCGAACAGGCGTGGCTCCCGGAGTTTGCCGCGCGCGTCTATCGTGTCAGCCGCGGGGATCACGGCGAGCGTTTGGCTTGGGTTAAAGTGACCGGCGGCACGTTGCATGCCAAGCAGATGATTGACGGACGTTCCGGTGCCGAGGCATGGGAGCAGAAGGTCGATCAGGTACGCATCTATAACGGCGAGAAGTATGAGCTTGCCCAAGAAGTTGCTGCTGGCGGTATTTGTGCTGTGACGGGTCTTGCGCACGTTCGCCCAGGGGACGCCCTGGGCGCGGAGCCCGCGGGCGATGCGCCCGTCATCGCTCCGGTCCTCACCTATACGGTGCTTCCGGGCGAACACGATGTCCACGCGGTGTTCAAAGCGCTGACTGAGTTGGCGGACGAAGATCCCATGCTCGGCGTAAGCTGGAACACGCATCTTGAACAAATACATCTGCAGCTCATGGGGGCGGTGCAGCTCGAGGTCGTGCAGCGGGTGTTGGCCGATCGTTTTGGCCTTTCGGTTGCGTTTGAGTCTGGCGGCATTCTCTATAAGGAGACTATTTCGCAGCCGGTCGAGGGCGTGGGCCACTTTGAGCCACTGCGCCACTATGCCGAGGTGCATCTGTGCCTGGAACCGTTGCCGGCGGGTTCGGGCGTGCAGTTTGGCACCGTGACCTCGACCGACGAGCTCGATCTTAACTGGCAGCGTCTGGCACTCACCAACGCCATGGAGCGCGATCACCTGGGCGTGCTGACCGGCTCGCCCATCACCGATGTGCGCATTACGCTCACGGGTGGCCGTGCACATGCCAAACACACCGAGGGCGGTGATTTTCGTCAGGCCACGTACCGCGCGATTCGTCAGGGGCTCATGCAGGCGCGTGAGGCCGGCGCGACGGTGCTGTTGGAGCCGTGGTACCACTTTGAGGTTGAGGTGCCGGGGGAGTGCGTGGGCAGGGCGCTTTCGGATGTTACGCGCATGGGCGCCGAGTACGAGCCGCCGGCGATGGCGGGCGACCGGGCGAAGCTTGTGGGTCGCGTACCGGCATCCGAGGTACAGGATTATGCGCTGGAGGTGGCTGCCTACACGAGCGGCCGCGGACATCTGTACCTGGAGTTCGCCGGTTATGCGGCATGCCATGATGCCGAGCGCGTCATCGAGAGGGCCGCCTATGAGCCCGAGGCCGATCTGCCCAACACGCCTGACTCGGTCTTTTGTTCTCACGGCGCCGGCTACACGGTCAAATGGTACGACGTGCCCGCCGCGGCACACGTAAAGATCGATCCCGCCACCTTCCGCCCCTATCGCCCCGCCGACGCGGAATTTTTCGGCCACATGTGACAAAGGGACAGTCCCTTTGTCACATTCAGTTGGTATAACTCGGTATAAGTTGGTATAACTATTACCAGCGTTTGCCAATCCGAGGGGGCCGACATGAATCCAAATCCCTTTAAGCCAACGGCTGGTAAGCGACCTCCGGTACTCATCGGTCGCGAGTCGGTCATCGAAGATTTTGAGGAAGGGCTCGATAACGGTGCCGGAGCGCCGGGCAGACTCATGCTCATTACAGGAAACCGCGGCTGTGGCAAAACAGTTCTCCTGCGGGAGCTGCAACGTCTGGCCAGTGAGCGCGGATGGGCGGTTGTCTCCGATTCCGCTTCGCTTGGCTTATGCGACCGCTTGGCCGACGCGCTTCGCTCGAATAAGCCCGTTGTGACGTCAATGGAGTTTGGCCCATCGTTTGGACGGATGTCGGTTGAGGCGGCGCGGGCAAAAGGCGAGACGTTGCGAGGGCTGGTCAACGAACGTCTCAAGAAACTCGGCCCAAGCAAGGGTATTCTGTTTGCGATTGACGAGGCTCAATCGGCGTCTATTGAGGAGCTGGCGGCCCTCGCCGTTCTTTATCAGCAGGTGCTGGGAGATCAGGATGCTACGGGCTTGCCCGATGGCGACCAGCGTGGTCTTGCGCTGGTCTTTGCCGGCTTGCCCAGCATGGTTGACGATCTGCTCGAAGAGCCGAGCGTGACGTTTTTGCGGCGCGCCCAGCAGCGTACGTTGGGGGCGATTTCTTTGCCCCAGGTGCGCGATTCATATATCCAGACGGTCGAATGTGCTGGTCTTTGCATTGATACGGGGACGGCGGACCTTGCGGCGCACAAGAGCATGGGACATCCCTATATGGTTCAGCTGGTGGGATATTACATGTGGCGGTCTGCTGTCCGGCGTGGCTCGCAAGTCATTGAAAGGCGCGATGTCGAGGATGGCCATGCGGATGCCGTCTCCGAGTTCTACGAAGCGGTTGACGCGCCTCTGTATTACGGGCTGCGCAGTCCGCAGCGCCTCTTTATCGAGGCCATGGCGGTTGACGAGGACAAGTCGACGCGCATGGCGGATATCATTGAGCGCTGCGACCGCACCCAGAGCTGGGCGAGTAAATATCGCGCAAGCCTAATTCGCGAGCGCGTCATCGAGGCTGCCGGATACGGCCTCGTCCGGTTTAGCGTGCCTATGCTGGGCGAGTACATTCGCGATCGCATTTTATGGCACGAGTAATGTGGCATGAGGGACTGTCCCTTTGTCACATTCGATCAATAGGAAGGGGAGCGGTGACAGTGTCGCAACAGCCAAGTGCTATCGAGGTGCGTGGCGCGCGTGTCCATAACCTCAAGGACATCGATATCGATATTCCGCTGGGAAGGCTCGTGGGCATTGCCGGCGTGTCGGGTTCGGGTAAGAGCTCGCTGGCGCTGGGGGTTCTGTATGCCGAGGGCTCGCGTCGTTACCTGGAGGCGCTGAGCACCTATACCCGCCGTCGCCTGACGCAGGCGGAACACGCCCAAGTGGACGAGGCGCTGCACGTGCCGGCGGCGCTCGCGCTGCATCAGCGCCCCAGCGTGCCAGGCGTGCGCTCGACCTTTGGCACCATGACCGAGCTCAACAACAGCCTGCGCCTGCTCTTTAGCCGCTGCGCCCATCACGTCTGCCCGCATTGCGGGGCGCGCGTGGAGCCGAGCCTTAACGTGGCCGCGGGCCTGTCGCTCACATGCCCCGCATGCGGGCGCGAGTTCTATGCACCGGGTGCCGAGGACCTTGCCTTTAACAGTGGCGGCGCGTGCCCTACCTGCGGCGGTACCGGCGTTATGCGCGAAGTGGACGAGGCGAGCCTGGTGCCCGACGAGTCAAAGACCATCGACGAGGGCGCGGTGCTTCCCTGGGGCACGCTCATGTGGGATCTGATGAAACAGGTGGCTGGCGAGATGGGCGTGCGCACCGACGTGCCGTTTAACCAGCTCACACCTCAAGAGCGCGACATCGTGTTCCATGGCCCGGCGGTTAAGAAGCACATTCTCTACATTCCCAAAAACGGCGAGGGCGCCACGCCGCTCGACTTTACCTACTACAACGCCGTCTATACCGTCGAGAATGCACTCGCCAAGGTTAAGGACGATAAGGGGCTTAAGCGCGTGGCGCGCTTTTTGCGCGAGGGGCCATGCCGCGATTGCGGCGGCACGCGTCTCTCCGAGGCTGCGCGCCAGCCCCTGGTGCGCGGTATCAATTTGGCGCAGGCCGCGGCCATGACACTGGGCGAGGCGATTGAGTGGGTGCGCGGGGTGCCCGCATCCTTGCCGACCGAGATGCAGCCCATGGCGACGGACATCTGCGATTCGTTTTTGAGCACGGCCCGTCGCCTGATCGACCTGGGTCTCGACTACCTTTCGCTCGACCGCGCCGGTGCCACGCTGTCGACGGGCGAGCGCCAGCGCGTGCAGCTTGCCCGCGTGGTGCGCAACCGATCGACGGGCGTGCTGTATGTGCTGGACGAGCCTTCGATCGGCTTGCATCCTGCCAATGTCGATGGCCTGGTGGGCGTGATGCGCGATCTGGTGGATGACGGCAACACCGTGGTTGTTGTTGACCACGACACGCGCGTGCTGGCAGAAGCCGACTATCTGGTCGAGATGGGCCCCGTTGCCGGAGCAGGCGGCGGTCATGTGATCGCCGCCGGTACGGTGGGCGAGGTCGAACAATCGCAGGGTAGCCGCATCGCGCCGTTCTTGCGCTCGGACCCCAAGCGCTTGCGCCCGCAGGTGGCTGACGACGAAATGTTCGATCTGGGCCATATCCGCATGGCGACCGATGCCATCCATACCGTCAAACCGCTCGAAGTCGATATCCCGCGCGGCCGCCTTGTCGCGGTAACGGGTGTTTCAGGTTCGGGCAAGACGACATTGGTGCTCGAGACGCTCATCCCGGCGCTCAAGGCGCAAGCGGCTGGCGAGCGCCTGCCGAGGCACGTGCGTTGGGTCGATGCCGAGGGCATCGCGCGCGCCAACCTGATTGACGCCACGCCCATTGGCGCCAACGTGCGCTCGACGGTGGCGACCTATGCCGACATCCATGATGAGCTGCGCCGCGCCTTCGCCCGCACGCCCGAGGCCAAGGCGGCAGGGTATAAGGCGGGTGCCTTTAGCTACAACACCGGCGCCTTGCGCTGCCCCACATGCGATGGCACGGGCTCGATATCGCTTGACGTGCAGTTTTTGCCCGACGTTGAGATTGTCTGCCCGGCATGTCGCGGTTCGCGTTATGCGGACGCGGCTTCGCATATCCATCGCGAGGGCAAGGACGGGAGCTTGCTTACGTTGCCGCAGCTCATGGACATGAGTGTGGACGAGGCCATCGACGCCACACTGGGACTCAAGAAGGTTCAGACGCGCTTGCAGACCTTGCACGACCTGGGCCTGGGTTATCTCACACTCGGTGAGCCCACACCGGCGCTTTCGGGCGGCGAGGCGCAGCGTCTTAAGCTCGCGAGCGAGATGGGCCGCGTGCAGGATGATGCCGTATTCGTGTTCGACGAGCCCACGATTGGCCTGCATCCGCTCGATGTCCAGGTGTTGCTGAGTGTGTTCGACGGCCTTGTTGCCAAGGGCGCCACGGTTGTCGTGATCGAGCATGACCTCGACCTTATTTGTAACGCTGACTACGTGATCGACATGGGCCCGGGCGGTGGCGACGCGGGCGGGCAAATCGTCTGCACCGGTACGCCGGGCGACATCACGGCCTGCTCCAAGAGCATTACCGGTCGCTACCTATAACCGAATGTGACAAAGGGACAGTCCCTTTGTCACATCCAATGCCTATTTCACGCATTGAGCGGCGAGATAGTCGCGGAAGAATGGCAATTCAAAAGCGACGATTCCGCGCCCGCGTTCTCCAATGATGCCGGCATCTATCATGCGGCGTCGGTAGCGGGAGACCTGCTGCGGCGAACGCTTAAGGCGTTCGACAAGGTCAGCGGTGGTGGACTCTTCCTCGTCATCGAGCATGGCGATGAGGAATCGCTTGTCCTCTGCAGTGAGTTCCCGATAGGTTGCCGCGAGGATTCGGTCATCCATCTCGTCGCGTGCGATTTTGATTCCTAGGTCAAAGTCGCGTGACGAGATTTCCTTCGAATCGCTTGTAAGATCCCAGGCACGGTAGCCTACGAGTTGCAATAGGAAGGGAAAACCAGAGATCGAGCGAACGGCTCTATCGATTCCCTCAGCATCTGCTAGGCGATCGTTTTCCTGGATTGTGCGAATTAGGGCCTCGCGCACGTCATAGTCGGCAATGCGACCCAGATGATATTGTTGGGCGCGGCGAAGGAACGAGACCGTCTTGTGGTTCAGTAGCGTCGATACGTTGTTGGGAAGTCCCGCCATGAGCAGGGCGACGCGTTTCCCATCGGTCACAAAGTGCTGATACGTCGCTGCGAGCTGAATCATCTCGTCGAGTGTCGGGTCCACCTCGTCAACCGTGACGAGCAGACCGGTGCCCGCCTCGTTGAGCTGGTCGATGATGTCGCTCATGCGATAACGCCAGGTTGAGACATCGTGAACGCGATTGACCTCGATGCTGCCGAGCGGTGCAATTCCGAGACCGGTGACTTCGAAGTTGTTAGACGGGTCGATAAGATGGCCTGCAGCACGTTTGGCCCCGAACTCGATTTCCTCAAGCATTCCCGAGAGCGCGGTCGTCTTTACGGCAATCCAGCCATGGGATTCCGCCCTTGTCGCGAGCGACGACATGAGAGCAGTTTTACCGGTTCCACGCGCGCCTGAGAAGATCGAGGTCAATTCCGGGCGTCTGCGCTGGCTCAAGAAGGCACGGTCCAAATCCCGAATAATCTGTTGTCTGCCAGCGAGATGGGCAGGAACCTCGCCAAAGCTAGGGGTAAACGGGTTTTCGAGGTATTCCACAATGCCCTCCTTTAGCGTCTCAGGTTAATTTCATTTTATTCTAGTTAATCTCAATTAAAAACGATTAATTTCATTTCAAAGTATAAGGTTGGCGCCGTGCGTTGTCGAAGCGGTGCTTGAATAGCTTACGTTGGAGCCCGAAAATGGGTTCAACCCATTCGCGAAATTTGCACGCCCTATTGTGAGTGGGCTCTCAGATGAGCTGAAGCTGCCATCGTGCGGCTGATAGGGGCAATCATGAAAAACAGAATCTATGGGTATGCTCGAGTTTCGTCAGCAGACCAGAACCTGGATCGCCAACTGGATGCGCTGGAGCGGTTTCCGGTCCAAACGAATTTGATCTATGCTGACAAAGCGAGTGGAAAGGACTTCAGGCGTCCTCAGTACCAGCGTCTTCTTCGTCGTCTGCGCGAAGGGGACGTTCTGGTGATTAAGAGTATCGACCGATTGGGTCGCGACTACCGTGAAGTTCTCGATGAATGGCGTCGCCTAACGACGGACAAACGCGTTGCCATCGTGGTGCTCGATATGCCATTGCTTGATACACGCGAACAACCCAATGGAATTACGGGGACTTTTATTGCCGACCTAGTGCTTCAGGTTTTGAGCTACGTGGCTCAGGTGGAGCGCGAAAACATAAAGCAGCGCCAGGCGGAGGGTATCGCGTCGGCGCGTCTGCGGGGTGTGAGGTTTGGGAGACCGACGCTCGAACGTCCGGATAGCTACCGCGATGTCATCAAATCATTCGAAGGAGGTGAGGTTACGAGGCAAGAGGCCGCAATGCTCCTGAACGTCAGCGCATCGACGTTCGATCGTTGGAGACGGGCGGATACGAACTGATATGACCGTTCGCCGTCTGTCCGTCCTCTTTAACTAGACATTTTGACGAGGGGAGTTTATTGCACGGAGTCCACTCCTTCCCTCGATGTTTATCCAGTTCACGCCCTGGAACCAAATAGTGCCACCGCGTTGCCAATTCGTCTGCTTTTTGACGAGGGGGCTAGATATCGTGTTTTGTATTTAAAGGAGGACAAGATGAAAAGGCATTATGGGATGGCTGCGGCGATCTCGCTATTTGCGACGGTGCTCTGTGGGGCACTTCTGCTGAGCGGCTGTTCACAGGTTGAGAAGAAAAACGATGGGCCTGATTATGCCGATGAACGTGCAATGGCCGTGATTGCTCAAGGCTATCAAAAGCGGTCGGATTACCTTGAATCACTGGGAGAGGATGCTGATCTGGGCTCTAATAAAGTTCGAAAAGAGGCAATTAAAACCGAGATCGATAACGACAAAGAACTCAAAAAGGCGTCATTTAAAGACACTAAGATGCAAGAAGACGTCATTGCCTATCTCAATCTGCTTGATAATCAGCTTGATGTTGTCAAGAAGTATGCGGAATCGGATCCCAAGTATTACGACGAATGGGAAAAGGCCTATGACGCACGATCTGCACAGCTTAAGAAACTGGTTGATCGGTATGACTTGACGGTCGATGATGAGTATCGAGATGCGTTTGACGAGCTGATCAAGAACGGTAGGACCGTGGAGGAGAAGACGCATAATGATGAGGTTATCAACGGCCTGCTCTCATCGGCGACCTTTGAGAAAAGTGACGACGGCTACGGCCTCTATACGTACACCGCAATAGTCGAAAACACCTCTGACATATCGTTCGAAAACGTTTTTCTAAATGTTGCTCTTTACGATGCCGATGGTGTAAGGGCGGAAGAATGCTACGCAGATACATCCGCCTGGGCGCCTGGCGAGAAAGTGAAGTTTGAGGTAATGAGTGAGGTAGACGCTTCGAGGGTCGCGCCGACAGTATCGAATTACAGCATCAAGGAATAATTCGCGGGAATTGGAAAGAATGCGCGACCATTTTCTCCGAACGGTCGCGTTTTGCATTAAGCCGTTGACGGAATGATTCGTGCCGTCATGTACACGATGGAAGATGATGGAGAAGTCGGGCCCATAAAAGAAAGGCGAAGCAGGATGACAAGAACAAACTTGTTTACAACAATAACGCAAAAGCTAATCTTTGGCGGTTTGCTGGCTGTTACGGCCGTGGCGACTGCCGGGTGTATCTGGTTGTATTTGACACGTAATCCTACAACGATCACCGATGATTCGATTCGCGAGGAGATCGCGCCGGTCGTAAAGCTTGTGACGTACGAATATAACTTTACGCAGCTGCTCTCAATCGATGAAGCGGGGAATCCGCTTGGGTGGGAAAACCCCTTTACGTCTAAGCGATATGTCGCAACGATTGACGGCAAGGCTGATATCGGGATCGATGCCGATAAAATGAAGATTGAAATCAAGCGGGTTGATATGAACGACGAGAACTCAGAGGTCAAGAGCGTAAGGG
>CABRZC010000030.1 GCA_902475375.1 uncultured Collinsella sp.
AAACCAGTCCCTTTTTGGCAGGCTGTCGTAGTTATTACGTGGTCGAGCGTGTCGACCGCATAGGCGGCGCCTTGTTTGGCTAAAGTACAAATATCTGTGTTTAACTCGTCCAAGGTTTCATGCCGCGGGCGATGGCCAAAAGGAAAACCACATGGGATTCATGTCAAAGCTGCTGTCCTTTGGATCCAATAAGGACCTGAAGCGCTACTACAAGATCGTCGACAAGATCAACGGTCTTGAGCCCCAGTTTGAGAAGATGACCGAGGAGGAGCTCCGCGCCCAGACCGATAAGTTCCGTGAGCGCTACGCCAACGGCGAGTCGCTCGACGACATGCTCCCCGAGGCCTTTGCCACCGTGCGCGAAGCTTCCAAGCGCACCATGGGCATGCGTCACTTTGATGTACAGCTCATCGGCGCCATGGCGCTGCACGAGGGTCACATCGCCGAGATGAAGACCGGCGAAGGCAAGACCCTCGTCTCCACGCTGGCCGGCTATCTCAACGCTATCGCCGGTAAGGGCGTGCACGTCGTCACCGTCAACGACTACCTGGCCAAGCGCGACTCCGAGTGGATGGGCCGCATCTACAAGTATCTGGGCATGACCGTCGGTCTGCTGCAGAACAACATGCCGCTCGAGCTGAAGCGCCCAGCCTACCAGGCCGACGTCACGTACGGCACCAACTCCGAGTTCGGTTTCGATTATCTGCGCGACAACATGGTTACCCGCCCCGAGCAGCGTGTTCAGCGCGGCCACAGCTATGCCATCGTCGACGAGGTCGACTCCATCCTGATCGACGAGGCCAGAACGCCGCTCATCATCTCGGGCGCCGGCACCAAGTCCGCCAGCACTTACAAGGACTTCGCGCGCGCCGTGCGCGGCCTTGAGCGCGGTGAGGACGTCTCGCACGACATGCTCACCGCCACCGAGGACGTGGAGCCCACGGGCGACTTCGTCATGGACGAGGCCAAGCACACCATCGCTGCCACCGAGCGCGGTCTTAAGAAGATTGAGCGCCGCCTGGGTATCGATGACATCTATGCCGATCTTTCCGGCCAGCTGGTCAACCACCTGCAGCAGGCGCTGAAGGCCCAGTACATGTTCCACCGCGACAAGCAGTACGTGGTCACCAACGGCGAGGTCAAGATCGTCGACGAGTTCACCGGTCGTATCATGGAGGGTCGCCGCTATTCCGAGGGCCTGCACCAGGCCATCGAGGCCAAAGAGGGCGTGCTCGTGCGCGAGGAGAACCAGACCCTTGCCACCATCACCCTGCAGAACTACTTCCGCCTGTATGACAAGCTCTCCGGCATGACCGGTACGGCGCTCACCGAGGACGCCGAGTTCCGCGAGATCTACAAGCTGCCCGTCGAGGTCATTCCCCCCAACAAGCCCGTGCAGCGTGTTGACCACGAGGACCTGGTCTACCGCACCATCCAGGCCAAGTACAACGCCGTTGCCGACGACGTTGAGCGTCGTCACGCCAAGGGCCAGCCGGTCCTGGTGGGCACCGTCTCCATCGAGAGCTCCGAGAAACTGTCCGCCGCCCTCACTAAGCGCGGTATCGCGCACGAGGTCCTCAACGCCAAGCACCACGAGCGCGAGGCCCATATCGTGGCCCAGGCTGGTCGCTATGGCGCCGTGACCATCGCTACCAACATGGCCGGCCGTGGTACCGACATCTTGCTGGGTGGCAACCCCGACGAGTTGGTGCGCGAGCGCCTGGAGTACGAGGGCCTGACCATGGAGGACGTGACGCCCGAGCAGCTCGAGCAGTTTAACGCCGAGGCCAAGGAGACCTGCAAGGCCGAGCGCGAGCGCGTGCTTGCCGCCGGCGGCCTGACCGTTATCGGCACCGAGCGCCATGAGTCCCGCCGTATCGACAACCAGCTGCGTGGCCGTTCCGGTCGTCAGGGCGATCCGGGCGAGACCCAGTTCTACCTGTCGCTCGAGGATGACTTGATGCGCCTGTTCGGCGGCGACAGGATGGACCGCGTCTCCAAGATGATGGTCACGGCCGACATGGGCGACGACATGCCCATCCAGCACAAGATCATCTCCAAGGCCGTCGAGAACGCCCAGCATAAGGTCGAGAGCATTAACTTCTCCATGCGTAAGAGCGTTCTTGAGTACGACGACGTCATGAACAAGCAGCGCCAGGTCATCTACGCCGAGCGCAACAAGATTCTGGACGGCAAGGACCTGACCGACCACATCACCGAGGTCATGCACGATACCGTGTACCGCTGTGTTCAGGAGTTCTGCACCAAGGACAGCCACGAGGGCGAGCGCGATCTTGAGGGTCTGCGCAAATGGGTCGTCGAGCTGACCGGGCATATCGATACCCCTCAGTTCCCCGACGAGGACTTTGAGGCCCTGGCCGCCGATGTCTTGGCCTATGTTGAGAAGTGCTACAACATGAAGGCTGAGCGTCTGGGCGAGGACCTGATGCGCGAGCTCAATACCCAGGTCATGCTGCGCGTCATCGATACGCGTTGGATGAACTACCTGCAGGAAATGGACTACCTCAAGACCGGTATCGGCCTGCGCGGCTTTGGCCAGCGCGACCCGCTGGTTGAGTACAAGACCGAGGCCTACGGCGCGTTCCAGATACTCGTCGATACCATGTACGAGGATTACCTGCGCACTGTTCTGCGCATTGAGCTCAAAGCTGCCCCGCAGGCTGTGGAGCACAAGGAGGACCCCGCCCTTAAAGGTGCGCGTTTCTCTGGTCCTGCCGAGGTCGATGGCGACAACAGCGATTCGGTACTGCGCAAGCAGGCTCAGGTGCAGGCCCGCACCGCCGTCCAGGGTGGTCCGGCTGCCGTTAACAACGGTGGCAAGGTGACGACCTACCGCAAGTCCGAGAGCGATGACCCCTATGTCAACGTGGGCCGCAACGACCTGTGCCCTTGCGGTAGCGGTAAGAAGTTTAAGTACTGCCACGGCAGGAATCGTTAATGGCCGAGACTCTAGAGGTAACTCCCGCCGAGTTGGACGCGTTTGCGGACCGACTCGGCGAGGTCGAGTCGTATCTCCATTTGGACGAGAAACGCACCCGCGTGGCGGAGCTCGAGGCCAAAAGCGTCGCCCCAGGCTTTTGGGACGATGCCGATGCCGCTCGCGCCACGATGGAGGAGATTGCACGCGCCAAGGAGGACATCGCCGCCGTGGATACGGCGCGCGGTGAGCTTTCCGATGCTCGCGCCGCGCTGGAGCTTGCCGAGGAAATGGGCGATGACCCCGATGCTGCCGCGCTGCGTGAGGAGGCTGCCGCCACGGCGGAGCGGCTTTCCCGCGCCATCGACGAGCTTGAGCTTGCGAGCTGGTTTACCGGGGAGTTCGACCATGGCGACGCGATTGTGACCATCAAGCCCGGGCAGGGCGGTTTGGAGGCCCAGGACTGGACCTTCATGCTCTTTAAGATGTACATGAAGTACTGCCAGCGCCGCGGTTGGAAGGTCACCATCAACGATTGCCCCGCGGCCGAGGTTATCGGCATCGATCGCGCGACCTTTACCGTCGAAGGCAAGGATGCCTTTGGCATGCTTCGTGCCGAGGCCGGTGTTCACCGCCTGGTGCGCATTAGCCCCACCGACGACAAGAAGCGCCGCCAGACTACGTTTGCCGGCGTCGAGGTCATTCCGGTGCTGCCCGACGATATCGATATCGAGATTAGTCCCGATGACATTCGCGTCGACGTGTACCATGCAAGCGGCCCGGGCGGCCAGGGCGTCAACACCACCGACTCCGCCGTGCGCGTAACGCATTTTCCCAGCGGTATCGTGGTCACGTGTCAAAACGAGCGCAGCCAGATTCAAAACAAGGCCGCGTGCATGCAGATTCTCAAGGCGCGTCTGTACGAGATTGAGCTTGAAAAGCGCGCCGAGGCCCTGGATGAGATTCGCGGACCCAAGACCACAATTGGTTTTGGCAACCAGATCCGCAGCTACGTGCTCTACCCGTACCAGATGGTTAAGGACCTGCGCACGGGCGTGGAGACCAGCAACGTCGAGGCCGTTCTTGACGACGGCGACCTGGATCCGTTTGTGATTGGCTATCACCGTTGGGCTACCGGCAACGCTGACGCGGAGGCCCCGTCTGCCTAAACCGCTCGGTTTATGTGGAGATGGATCAAGGCCTTCCGAGCAGGGCGGTTTTGTATCTAGAACAAACCCTGCACAGGGGTGGTTTTTGTTGGGCGAATCGGTAGAATCGAATACATGAAGAAGTTCAAAGCGCATCCGATGGGGTGCGCTTTTTTGAAGGAGGCAGCATGGCATATCGTCTTGACATCAAGCGCATTCTTTCGATGAACTTCTTTCACGATCTGCCCCAGATCATGTTGGGGTGTGCCTTGGCCGCCATCGCGACCGACCTGTTTTTGATCCCCAACGGTCTTGCCGCCGGTGGCGTTACGGGCCTTGCGACTATTATCCAGGCGCTCGGCGCGGCGCGAGGCGTGTCGCTTCCTGTCGGTATCCAGACCATCGTGATGAATGCCTTGCTGCTGCTGATCGTTATGCGCGAGGGCGGCATGTTCTATGTAGTGCAGACGGCGACGGGCTTTGTGCTGCTGGGCTTCTTTACCGATCTGTTTGCCCCGTTTGTAGCGCCTCTGGCACATGCAGACCTGATGCTTCCCGCTGTGTGGGGCGGCATTATCACGGGCATCGGTTACGGCATGGTGTTGCGCGCCGGCGCCAACACCGGCGGCTCGGACACGATTGGCCAAATCATCTCGCGTAACACCTCGCTGCCGGTGGGCTCGACCGTCATGGCGATCGACGTTGCCGTGTGCGCGCTCTCGGCCCCGGTATTCTCGGTCGAAAACGCGCTGTATGCAGGCCTTTCGATGGTCATTAGCGGTTATGTGATCGATGCTGTGGTCGATGGCGGCAATAAGCGCCGTATGGTACTCATCATCTCGGAGAATTTTCCCGATATCGCGGCCGACATCATGTATGGTCTGGGACGCGGCTGCACCAAATTAAAGGCGACTGGTATGTATTCGGGCGTCGAGAAGCCTGTGATCATGGTGATCGTTAGCCGTCGAGAGCTCAACACCCTCAAAACGATCGTGCGCGAGCGCGATCCTCACGCCATTGTGACGGTCGCCGACGTTACGGAAGCCTTCGGTGAGGGATTCAAGGATATTAACGCGTAGGCTGAATTTCGGTTTGCGGATCATTTTTGTGCCGGGGCGAGAGGTAGACACCGCATCCAAAAGACGTTCACATTGATAAACCGTTTCATCAGCGGTTCTGCCTGCTAAATTGTTCAAATAATGATAAAAACTCTGGTAAAGCCATCAGTTTCCAGCATAATGAATGACGTACGTGCATTGCGGCTGTGTTGGGATTACCTTCGGCGCCGTGCGCATTTTGCCTAATGAGGATGAAAGGAAGGCACAATGAGCGACGAAGAGCTCAAAAAGGTTGCCAACGAGGTAAGGAAGGGCATCGTCACCGGCGTGCACGCTGCCAAGTCCGGCCATCCGGGCGGTTCGCTCGGCGCTGCCGACATCATGACCTATCTGTACTTTGAGGAAATGAACGTCGACCCGGCCGATCCCCGCAAGGCCGATCGCGACCGCTTTGTGCTTTCCAAGGGTCATTGCGCTCCGGGCCTGTACGCCGTGCTCGCCGAGCGCGGGTTCTTCCCCAAGGAGGACCTCGAGACGCTGCGCCATATCGGCAGCCACCTGCAGGGTCACCCTAACATGAACGACACCCCGGGCGTCGACATGTCTACCGGCTCGCTCGGCCAGGGCATCTCCGCTGCCGTGGGTATGGCCGTTGCCGCCAAGCACTGGGGCGATACTTACCGCACGTACGCCCTGCTGGGCGATGGTGAGAGCGAGGAGGGCCAGGTCTGGGAGGCCGCCATGTTTGCCGGCAACCAGCAGCTCGACAACCTCTGCGTGATTGTTGACCACAATGGCCTGCAGATCGACGGCTCCGTCGAGGAGGTCAACGACCCCATGCCGCTGGCAGACAAGTTCCGCGCCTTTAAGTTCCACGTGGTGGAGCTTGCCGACGGCAACGACTTCGACCAGATCCGCGCCGCCTTTGCCGAGGCTCGCGCCACCAAGGGTCAGCCGACCGCCATTATCGCCGAGACCACAAAGGGCAAGGGCGTCTCCTTTATGGAGAACCAGGTGGGTTGGCACGGCAAGGCCCCCAACGATGAACAGTTTGAGCAGGCCATGGCAGAGCTCACGGCCGCCGGAGAGGAGCTCTAGGATGGCAGATGTCAAGAAAATCGCCACGCGCGTAAGCTACGGCGAGGCCCTCGTCGAGCTCGCCAACGAGCACGATGACTTTGTGGTCCTCGACGCCGACCTGGCCGCCGCCACGCAGACCGGCAAGTTTAAGGCAGCCTGCCCCGACCGCTTCTTCGATGTGGGCATTGCCGAGAGCAACCTGATGGGTGTTGCCGCCGGTATCGCAACCACCGGCCGCGTTGCCTTCGCGAGCAGCTTTGCCATGTTTGCCGCCGGCCGCGCCTTTGAGCAGGTCCGCAACTCCATTGGCTACCCGCATCTCAACGTCAAGATCGGTGCCACGCACGCCGGTATCTCGGTGGGCGAGGATGGCGCCACGCACCAGTGCTGCGAGGATATCGCCCTTATGCGCGTTATCCCCGGCATGACCGTGATCGTTCCCGCTGACGACGTCGAGGCCCGCGCCGTGACGCGCGCCGCCTACGAGTGCGACGGCCCCGTGTACATGCGCTTTGCCCGTCTGGCCTCGTCGGTCATCAACGACCCCGAGACCTACAAGTTCGAGTTGGGCCGCGGCATCGTTATGCGCGAGGGTGCCGACGTTACCATCATTGCCTGCGGTCTGATGGTCGGCGAGGCCCTTGAGGCCGCCGAGCAGCTCGCTGCCGAGGGCATCGACGCCGAGGTCATCAACATGCACACCATCAAGCCTATCGATGCCGACCTGGTCGTTAAGAGCGCTACCAAGACCGGCCACGTCGTGACCGTCGAGGAGCACTCCGTGATCGGTGGCCTGGGCAGCGCCGTTGCCGATGTCCTGTGCGAGCAGTGCCCGACGCCGCTCAAGAAGATCGGCGTCAACGACACGTTCGGCGAGTCCGGCCCGGGTGCCGAGCTCCTGCACAAGTACGGCCTGGACGCCGCCAACATCGTGGCGACCACCAAGGAGTTCTTGGCATAAGGCAAGGCGGATCTCAAGGACTGCTTCGCCAGAACTATAAAACTGCTTTGCCAGTACTATGGAAACCCGGCAGGGGCGCTCTCTTGGAGGGCGCCCCTGTTTCAGTTGCGGTGAAATAAGGACTGTTTTGCCAGCCTAAAGGCTCAATTAATTCGCATTTCACCGCAACTTCCGAAGGCGTTCCCGCTTGTGCTGGCTCCATCGCGACGATTGATTGCGGCTTGGCACAGTGCAGCGACATCGGGGGCATCGCTGCCTCTGTATGTCATGGCGAGCAAAGCGGCATCATAGATTTCATCATTGGTCACATCGGCGGCATCAATGGGGCAGAAGGCGAGAATCGAATCCTGTTCTGCAAGCTCGGCCAGATCGATCGTTTCACCCATGGCAAAGGCATCATCGAGGACGAGTGTGGCACTCGTGCATGGAATTTGATAGATCGTGCCATCCGCAGCGATAGGGGAACCTGCTGCCTCGAGCGTGTAGACACCTTGTATGAGATTGATGCCAGAGCCATCGGAGGCGACGAACTCAATCCTGTCGACCGTTATTCCGTCGATGGTCTTGCCCGTAATGTGTATCGGAACGCGCGATGCCCCGTTATCGGTGTCCCAGCCCGCAGCCGCGACATTCAGCACAATGGCGTGCTCCGAATGGGCGGATACGAAGTGCGACAACACCTGCCGCAGATGAAGGCCCATACAGCTACCGCCGACAATGCCAATTACCAGCATGCAGGTAAGGATGACCGCAACGTGGTTCCGAGGCTTTACCCGAAGCTCAGAATCAGCAGAGATGCCATTGACGGCAGCCCCGCACGCTGTGCAGTACCTCACGCCATCGCGCAACTCAGCTCCACAATAAGGACAATTCATACTGGCCCCCACAACCATAGGCGTTCCTATCGAGGCCACTGTAAATCGACAATCCAAATCCGAGTTGCGCAACAATGAGCCCCAATATAAGTTGCGGTGAAATAAGGACTGATTAGGGCTTTTAACTGCTAAAACAGTCCCTATTTCACCGCAACTTTTAAAGAGGCCGTATCAAGCAGGATTTCTATTGGGATAAGGGCCCAGCACAACAAAGTGCAATTCAGACCCTCCCAAGCATGCATTTGCTGCACCTAATAGAAACGCGGCGGCCCCTTAGTAGCCGCAGGCCGTGCGCAGGGTTACCTCCCAAATCTTTCCGCAGGACGGAGGAGTCCCCGCAGCGCGAAGCGCACAGCGGGGACTCCGACATGTCCGAGGACGATTTGGGAGGTAACCCTGTGCGCGGCCGGTGAGACCAAAACCCCGCCATGCTTCTTATGTGCAGCGAAGTTAATGCTGCTAAAATAAAAAGCGCTCATGTAGTTTAAACGCACGACGATAAGGAGCACCAGTGGGTAACCACTTCCGTACCTCCGGTGCGGGCGATGACGCCCCCAAGACGCAGCCAGGCGCCGCGGGCACTCGTTTCGCCACCCCGGATTCAGAGGATCAGCTGTTTAGCCCGATCCCCGCACAGCCGGCAGATCAGGCACAGCCGGCATCAGATCCCTTTGCCTACAATCCCACCAATGATGTCGAGCTTTCCGAGGCCGCGGGTTTTGAGCCCGTGCAGAAGGTGACCGCTCGCGTGGATCAGCCCCAGGCGGACGGTGTTGCGCCGCAGCCTGTCATGGCCGGTATTCCCGATCCCATGGCTCCTGCGACTCCGGCGCCACAGCCTGCGCAGTCCGGTCTTTTTGCCGGTATTCCCGATCCTACGCAGCCCGCGGCTCCCGTAGTCGAGAGCGATCAGGCCGCCGAGGTCGCAAGCCTCGACAATGCGCTCAACAACCCCGACTTTACGTCGGTGTTTGCGCCCATCGACCCGCAGGCCAGCCGTAAAAAGATGGCCAAGCAGGCCGGTGTCGAGCCCGTCATCCTTATGGAGCACGTCACCAAGATCTATCCGGCGCAGCCCAACAAGCCCGCACTCGACGACATCAACATCGAGATCTATCCTGGCGAGTTCGTCTTTTTGGTCGGTCACTCCGGCTCGGGTAAGACCACGTTGCTGTCGACGCTCAACCGCGACGTCAAGCCCACAAGCGGTCGCATTTTGGTCGCCGGCCAGGATCTCATGAAGATCAAGAACCGCAAGGTTCCGTTCCTGCGTCGTCAGATTGGCGCCGTGTTCCAGGACTTTAAGCTCCTGCCGCAAAAGACCGCCTACGAAAACGTGGCGTTTGCCCTGCAGTGCATCGGCAAGCCCAAGGGCGTCATTCGCAGCCAGGTGCCCGAGGTGCTGCGTCTGGTCGGTCTGGCCGACCAGATGGACTCGCTGCCCGATCAGCTTTCCGGTGGCGAGCAGCAGCGCGTGGCCGTTGCCCGCGCTATGGTCAACCGCCCGCCGCTGCTGATTTGCGACGAGCCCACGGGCAACCTCGACCCGGCGATTTCGCTGGGCATCATGAAGCTGCTCGAGCGCATTAACCGCACCGGTACCACCGTGATCGTCGCTACGCACGACCGCGAGATGGTCGATAGCATGCACCGTCGCGTGATCGCCCTCGAGGGCGGCCACGTAATCCGCGACCAGGAGAGGGGAGGTTACGGCAACTATGGCACCAACTAACGTGGGCTACTCGCTCAAAGAGGCAATCAGCCACTTCTTCCGTAACTGGACCACCTCGCTCGGCGCCGTCATCACGATTTTCCTTTCGCTGTTTATCATCGGCCTGTTCATTATGGGTTCCGCGATGCTGAACTCCGTGATCGGCACCGTCGAGGATCAGGTCGTCATCAACGCCTTTATTAGCGATGATGCCGACCAGGCAGATGTTCAGGCCTTTGAGGCCGAGCTCAAGACGTGGAGCAACGTCAAGTCCGTGACGTACAAGGACAAGGACGACGCGCTGGCCGAGTACACGAGCAAGATGTCGGGTAACGCCGATGCCACCATGAGCGCGCTCGACGGTCAGAACCCGCTGCCGGCTTCGTTTGCCATCGAGATGGACGATCCGTCCATGGTCGAGAGCACGGCCCAGAAGCTCAAGAAGAACGCCGATTTTCAGAAGATCGCGGACGACGGCGACGTTAACGCGAGCGTTCTGTACGGCCAGGAGGAAGTGAGCCGCCTGTTCCAGGTGACCAACTACATCCGTATCGCCGCTGTGGTGCTCGTCGGCCTGCTGACCTTTATCGCGTTCATCTTCATTAACAACACGATTCGCCTGTCCATTACGGCGCGTCGTCGCGAGATTGCGATTATGCGTCTGGTGGGCGCAAGCAACGGCTTCATTCGCGGGCCGTTCATTACCGAGGGCGTGCTGCAGGCCATTTTGGGCTCGCTGCTTTCCATCGGCGTGCTGGAGCTGCTTCGTAACCTGATGGTTCCGCGTCTGCAGGAGAGCATCGGCTGGATGTCGTTTGCGCTGCCGATGCAGTACTACCTGGTGACCTACGCCGCGCTGATTCTGGTCGGCGTCATTATCGGTCTCTTTGGTTCCGCCATCGCCATGCGCCGCTATCTGCGCGTGTAGGCGTGCTTGGAATTCGTTCCTTCAACGGGTCGTCTCTTTTGGGGCGGCCCGTTTTTTGTCCCCTAGGGATCATTTGGGTAGACTCTTGGGGTGTAAACGGCCATCGATAGTAAGGAGGCGCCATGGGGCGCAATAACAAGCATAAGCGTGGAGCTCGCAATAAGCGCGGGCCGGTGCGCAGCGAGCGTCGCCCGAGTCTGACCGGACGCGTGCTGCTCCATGAGCATAGCGCCTATGTTGTAACCGAAAACGGCGACTACAAGGTCATGGGCCGCGGCAAGCGCGAGATTATGGACGGCGATACCGTTGCCGTGAGCATTAAGAACAGCCCGCATGGCGAGCGACGCGCCGTAATTGAGGGCGTCGTTGAGCGTGCGGCCATTAGTGTGGTGGGCACGTATCAGACCGCCGGCCCGCTCGGGGTGATCGAGCCGCTTGATTCTCGCCTTAAGGCCGATTTCTTTATTCTGCCGGAGGACACCTCGGCGGAGCGCTTGGGCGTTCATCCGGGTGATGCGGTCGTCGCACGCATTCTGACATATCCGACGCGCCTGGAATCGGGCACCGTGACGATCGAGCGCCGTATTGGCGGCGATGATGCGCCCGATTTGGGCGTTCAGTATGTGATGGCGCGCTATGGCTATACCGATACGTATCCCGAGGCCGCGCTAGCCGAGGCCGAGGCACTTTCGCTCGATGTGGTCTCGGCGCTCAAGGACCCGCTCCGCCGAGACCTGCGCGACCGCTTTGTCATCACGATTGACCCGGTCGACGCGCGCGACTTTGACGACGCCATCTCGCTGGAGCGCACGCCCGAGGGTGGCTACAAGCTGGGTGTCCATATTGCCGACGTTTCGCACTATGTTGCCTGGGACGGACATATCGATCTGGAAGCCCGCCATCGCACGACATCGGTGTATCTTGCCGATCGCGTGCTGCCCATGTTGCCCGAGCGCCTGTCGAACGATTTGTGCTCGCTGCGTCCCGACGAGGACCGTCTAGCGTTTACCGTCGACATTGAGCTCGACGCGCAGGGTCGCGTGCGCCATTACGATCCCTATCCCAGCGTGATCCGCTCGCGCGTGCGCATGGACTACGATGGCGCCGAGGCGCTGCTGGTACGTGCCGGTGCGGTGGAGTATTCGGTGCTGGAGGGTGCCGCCGAGGATGTTGCCGCGGTTGAAGCCTCGCGCGAGGAAGCGCTCGAGCGCGGGCTTGCGTGCGAGGAAACCGCTCGCGGCTATAACGTCGACTTGGGGGATTTCCTCGTAGCTGCCAACGAGCTCGCCGAGCTTCGCCGTCGTATTCGTCGCGCACGCGGTTCGGTCGACTTTGATACGGCCGAGATCCGTGCGCTGTTGGATGAGGACGGTGTGCCCGTGCAGATTGTGGCCCGTGAGCGCTCGTGCGCCACGTCGCTGATTGAGGAAGCCATGCTGCTGGCCAACGAGTGCGTGGCGGAGTGGCTGGCCGACCGCGATATCGAGGCCTGCTATCGCGTACACGACGATCCCAGCCCCGACAGCCTGCACGGTGCCGCCGTGGCGCTGGCACAGCTGGGTATCATCGATGACCGTCGCGCGTCCGGCATTGCTCTGGGAAGCCCCGATGAGCTGCAGGCGGCGGTTGATGCCGCAGCCGGTACGGCCAACGCGCCGCTCGTCAACACGCTGCTGCTGCGCAGTATGCAGCGCGCACTGTACAAGCCGCGCAACGAGGGCCACTTTGCACTTGCCGCGCCGTGCTATTGCCACTTTACGAGTCCCATTCGCCGCTATCCCGACCTGGTGGTGCATCGCGTGCTCAAGTTGCAGCTGGCCTACGAGCGGCTGGGCGGCAAGGACGCCTTGGTGCGTACGCCGCGGCTGATCGGTAAGGGTCGCGAGTCCCTGCCGCGCATCCTGCCGCAAATCTGCCGCGCGTGCAGCGATGCCGAGCGTGCGGCCGATGCCGCCAGCCATGCGACGCAAAAGATCAAGATTGCCCAGTACTACGAGGACCGCCTGGGTGAGCGCTATGCCGGAACGATCTCGTGGGTCAGCAGCATGGGCCTCTTTGTGCGCCTGGATCTGACACAGGTTGAGGGTTTGGTTTCGATCAAGAGTCTGGGCAACGAGTGGTTCGAGTTTGATGAGGACGCGCTCACGCTCACGGGCGCCGACACGGGGACTCGCTATGAGCTGGGGCAGCCTGTGATCATCGAGGTCTCGCGCGTCAACACCACGCGCGGGCACTTGGATTTCAGGCTTATTCATTAGCCGGAATTTGGTGATTCATAGAGAACGGGGCGGTCTTTTGGGGCCGCCTTTTTTGTGGCGGCTCAATCGTCTTGACGCTCGCGCGCTTGCGTCTTCCGCCTGCTATAGGGGAGATAAAACCTACCAAAATAAACCTGTCCCTTTTTGGAGGTTTACGAGAGAGCGGGGATGAGATGACAACGGTGTACGGGTATGCGCGGGTGAGCTCGCGTGATCAAAATCTGAATCGGCAGCTGGATGCGCTGGGCGCCTATGGCGTGGAACCGGCGAATATCTTTGCCGATCATGCGAGTGGCAAGGACTTCGATCGACCGCGGTATCGCGAGCTGCTGTGCGCGTTGGATTCCGGTGATGTACTGGTGGTACTTTCCATTGATCGGCTGGGCCGTAACTACAGCGAGATCCTCGAGGAATGGCGGTGCATAACCAAAGAGCTCGGCGCCGCCATCGTGGTGCTGGACATGCCATTGCTCGACACGCGCGCCAGAGACTGTGGTGGGTCGGACGTGACGAGTGCGTTGATTGCCGATATTGTTTTGCAGCTGCTGAGCTATGTGGCGCAGGTGGAGCGCGAGAACATTCACCGGCGCCAAGCCGAGGGCATTGCGGCGGCGCGAGCGCGCGGCGTGCGCTTTGGCCGGCCCCGCAAGCCCTGTCCTCCGCAATTCGAGCTGGTGCGCGATACCTACGAGGCGGGTGATATCACGCGGAGCCAGGCGGCAAAGCGGCTGGGCGTGTGCGTGGGGACGTTCGATCGCTGGATGCGCGAGGCGGGGTAGGGGTTTGCGTCGCTTTGTCGCTTCCTGTTGCGATTCAAATTTTGATACGGTGACGATGCCATTTGGGGCTACACTCGCTGATATTCAAAAAAAGGAGGTTGGCCCTTGGCGCGCGTAAAACAAATAATCGGATGGACCGCGATCGTTCTGTTCGCTGCAACGCTGGCGGGCATCTGGGTGCTGACGGAGCAAAATGCGGTGGAGACGTCGTTGCTGAGCGAGTCCACCGCGCGTGTGGTGGAGGGTCAGGCTACGGGCGTACAGGCAGCCGATGCCACGGGTGAAGCTCAGACGGAGAACGGAATGACCGGGGGCACCGATTCGGCTGCCTCGAATGTACGGTCTGGCCGACTTGCTTCCATTCGCATGTGGGTGGGCACGAACGTCCGTCGCGTTGCCCATACCGTAGAGTTTTTCTTCGTCGGATTGTTCGCCTCGGTGGTCGTGGTTTGCCTTTCCAGGCGTCCGTGGAGCGTATGCTCCCGTTGCCTGCCCGTATTGCTATTTTGCGCCGCCTGTTCCATTGGCGACCAGGTGCATAAGATCTTTGTTCCCGGCAGGCATTTCGACGTTATCGATTTAGGATTCGATGCTGCGGGCTATGTCGCCGCGATGCTGTTGGTATTGCTGGCAGCGGCGTTGGTGCGCCATGCGACTCGGCCGATCGGCGCCCATGCGAGGCGCTAGCCGGTAACAAACTCGTTTCTGATAATGCGACCTTGTTGAATTATTTTGTGTCGCGCGTATTTCCGAGCGGTCGGATTTGAGGGGCGAGCGGTAGAACGCTCGCCCTTTGTGCGCCACGATGCGGCACAATGTACCGTATAAGCTGTTTATATCCGGTACGAATCGTTCGTTGGTCTTTAATTCTTCTCAACGGAGGTGTTTGAGATGGCAAACGGATTGCTTTTAAGGCTTCGCGAGCGCGAGCTCAGCGCGAGTCCGGCGGAACGCAATGTCATCGCATACGTGAGCGCTCATCCGCACGAGGTGGTCGGGCTGTCCGTCCGCAGTCTTGCCGACGCCACGTTCTCCTCGCCCTCGAGCATTTTGCGTTTTTGCAAGCGCTTGGGTTTTGCGGGCTACAAGGAGTTCCAGCGCGAACTGATTGCCGAGCTGGCGCTCTTGGGTGACAAGAAAGACGTTGCCCTCGAGGACATCTCCATGGACGACAGCGTCGAACGTATCGTGGGGAAGGTGATGAAAAGCAACGTGCGCACGATCGAGGCGACGGCGCGAACGCTCGATTACACCGTCTTGGAGCGATGCGCGGCCCTTCTTAAGCGGGCACGCGCGGTCAATCTGTTCGGTATCGGTGCCTCTCGTTTGGTCGCGCACGATCTGGCGCAAAAGCTCATGCGTGTCGACAAAGAGTGCCATCTGTACGACGACTGGCATGATCAGCTCTTGTGTGCCAAGAACATGCATGAGGGCGATATGGCAATTGCCTTTAGCTACTCGGGCTTAACGCAAGAAGTGCTGGACTGCACCGTCGAGGCTCAACGTCACAACTGTCCCGTTGTGGCCGTGACCAAAGTAGATGGGTCGTCCAAGCTTGCCGCCATGGCCGATGCCGTGCTCGGCGTCGCTGCAAGCGAGCCCTTGGTCCGCAGCGGTGCCATGGCTTCGCGTATGGCCCAGCTTATGGTTGTCGATGCCCTGTACGCTGCTTACGTTGCCAGCGACTACGAGCGGGCGACGCATGTCATTAAGCAAAACTACATCGAGAAACAGGAAAGATGAGGTGAATGAAATGCTCGATTTAACAAAATTCACGACCGAACAGCGTAATCAAAGGTCAATGGACCTCGATACAATGACATCGCTGCAAATCGTCACGACGATGAACGATGAGGATCTTCGTGCCGTTCAGTCGGTCACGAAAGTGTTGCCCCAGGTTGCCACAGCAATTGACTGGGCTGCTGAGGCACTCGAGCGCGGCGGGCGCGTCTTTTACATGGGTGCAGGCACCAGTGGTCGTCTGGGCGTGCTCGACGCTTCGGAGTGCCCGCCCACGTTTGGTGTGTCACCCGATCTGATTGTCGGGCTCATTGCCGGAGGCGAGACGGCGTTTATCAAGGCTGTCGAAGGTGCCGAAGACGGCGAGGAGCTTGGCGCGAGCGACCTGCGGGAGCGTGGACTTTCGGACAAGGATCTTGTCGTTGGCCTGGCAGCAAGCGGTCGTACTCCCTATGTGGTGGGCGGCCTTGTGTACGCCAAAGCAACTGGGTGCAAGACCATCGCAATTGCCTGTAACCAAGGGTCGAAGATCGGGGAGAGTGCAGATCTTGCCATTGAGCCCGTGCCCGGTCCCGAGGTGCTGACCGGCTCAACGAGGCTCAAGGCGGGAACGGTCCAAAAGCTCATTCTCAATATGATTTCGACCGGTGCCATGGTCAAGATTGGCAAGGTGTACCGAAACCTGATGGTCGATGTGCAGCAGACGAACGAGAAGTTGGTGGTGCGCGGCCAGAACATCGTGATGGAGGCGACCGGCTGCACGCGCGAGCGCGCTGTTCAGGCGCTTGTAGATGCCGGCGGCCACGTAAAGACCGCTATTGTCTCGGTGCTGCTGGACTGCGATGTCGAGCAGGCTGCGGTGGCTCTCGAGCGGGCGCGCGGCCATGTCCGTGCTGCGGTGAGTGGCCATGAGAAGGGCAACGCCGATGCCCAATAGGTGCACGGCGTGAGCAGATATGACATCAAGAAGAGATACCCAATACAAGGAGGAGTTATGACGAACAAAGAGCTGGCTCAAAAGCTGCTGGACCTTTTGGGCGGTAAAGACAACGTGCTGGCAAACGCGGCGTGCATGACGCGCCTGCGCGTGACCGTCAAAGACACGGGCAACGTCGACACGGAGGGTATTAAGGCACTCGACGGCGTGATGGGCCTGGTCGAGGACGACACGATGCAGATTGTGCTGGGTCCGGGCAAGGTGAATAAGGTGCTCGAGGAGTTCTCCAAGCTCACCGGCCTTGCGAAAGGCGTTGCTGATGAGAGCGTGGTTGACGCTGCGGCCACAAACAAGGCCGCGCAGAAGGCCAAGTACGAGTCCAAGCCGGTTCAGGCCTTCCTCAAGAAGATTTCCAATGTCTTCGTCGCCCTGCTTCCCGGCATCATTGCGGCTGGTCTCATCAACGGTATCTGCAACGTCATTAACGTCTCGACGGCAGGCGCGCTTGCAGGCGAGTGGTGGTACCAGGGCATTCGTTCCATGGGTTGGGCTCTCTTCGCCTATCTGCCCATCTTGGTGGGCTATAACGCGGCACGCGAGTTTGGTGGCTCCGCTGCGCTGGGCGGTATCGCCGGCATGATGTGTATCGCCAACAGCGCCATGCCCCTGCTTGCGCCTGGCGCTGCTGATCCTGCCACTGCCATTCTGCTGCCGCTCACCAATGCGCAGTACAACCCCGCAGCGGGCGGCATGATCGCGGCTCTCATCGCTGGTGCGTTTTTCGCCTGGATGGAGCGTCAGATTCGCAAGGTCATGCCCAACGCGCTCGATACGTTCCTGTCCCCGCTGCTGGTGCTCATCATCGGCGCCTTTGCTCTGATGCTTGTCATCCAGCCGGTTGGCGCTTGGCTGACGACCGCGATCTTTAGCGTCCTCACCTTTATCTTCGAGAAGCTGGGCGTCCTGGGCGGCTATATCCTGTCGGCAGGCTTCTTGCCGCTGGTGTCCGTCGGCCTGCATCAGGCGCTCACGCCGATCCACGCTATGCTCAACGATCCCGACGGTGCTACCAAGGGCATCAATTACCTGCTGCCCATCCTTATGATGGCTGGCGGCGGCCAGGTCGGTGCCGGTTTGGCGCTGTACTTTAAGACCAAGAACGCCAAGCTCAAGAAGTATGTCGCCGAGTCCATCCCCGTTGGCATCCTGGGCGTGGGCGAGCCTCTGATGTATGCCGTTACGCTGCCGCTCGTTCGTCCGTTTGTGACGGCCTGCCTGGGTGCCGGATTTGGCGGCGCGCTCGCGGCGCTGCTTCACATCGGCACGGTTTCTCAGGGCGTTTCCGGTCTGTTTGGCCTGCTGATCGTCGTTCCTGGCCAGCAGCTCGGCTACGTTGCCGCTATGCTGCTTGCCTATGCCGCCGGCTTTGTCCTGACGTGGTTCTTTGGCGTCGACGAGCAGAAGATCAACGAGTTTTTTGGCGAGTAGCCTGATGCTGCGCGCCATGTCATTCGAACGTCTTGACGTGCCGCAGATCTCTTGATGCTATGGTTGTGCCGGCGGGGCTAACTGCTCCGCCGGCCTTTTTTAAAGGAGCGTTGAAGCGTGAAAACGGGTATTTCGATTTATCTTTCCAGCCCTCTGCAGGATATTGAGCGGACGATTGAGCGTGGTGCCGCGGCGGGTGCGCGCTATGCGTTTACCTCGCTGCATATTCCCGAGGATGGGGGAGCGGCATATGCCGATAAGGTCCGTCATGTGCTGTCGCTGCTTTCCGCCCGCGGCATTGCGCTCATTGCCGATGTGGGGCCGCGCACGTGCGATTTGCTCGGGCTTGAGCGTATCGAGGATCTGCGTGACCTGGGGCTCGAATACCTTCGTTTGGACTATGGCTTTAGCGCCCAGCGGGTCGCGGAGTTGTCCGGTGTATTTCACATTGTGGTCAATGCATCGACGGTGAGTTCTGATGAAATCGCATCGTGGCGAGAAGCCGGTGCCGATGTGACTCGTTTTGCCGCCTGCCACAATTTTTATCCCAAGCTTTATACCGGTTTAGCTCTGGAAGACATTGCTCGGACGAATCTTCGTCTTGCGGCGCTTGGCTTCGAAATCATGGCTTTTGTGCCGGGTGATGCCAACGTTCGCGGGCCGGTATTCGAAGGACTGCCGACGGTTGAGGAGCAGCGCGGTCGCGCGTCAAAGGTTGCCCTCAACATGCTTGAGCTTGCACATGGCGCCGATTGCGACATTGTGTTGGTCGGCGACCCCGATCTTTCCGATGCGGGCTGGGCGCAGTTTGCTCAAGTTTCCGCCGGATACGTGGATTTGCAATGCGAGCTTGACCCCGGCTATGCCTATGTGCGCGGGCAGATTCATCACGACCGGCCCGATTCGAGTACCCTCATCTTTAGGTCTCAGGAGTCGCGCACGACGCTTAAGCCGGATTCCGTGCCCACGGATACCGGTGCCGGCCTGCCGCGAAAGACGGGGTCGATCGCTGTGAGCAATAGCGGCTATGGGCGCTACGAAGGCGAGCTTGAGATTGCGCGGGTCGATCTTCCCGGTGACAAGCGCATGAACGTTGCGGGCCATATCACGCCCGAGGCAATGGAGCTGCTGCCGTTCATCAAACGCGGATTCGGGGTACGGTTCGTTTAGCGTGTGACCCGTGGGCTACAATTGGCCCATCATGCTAAGGCGCCTCGTATGGTGCGCACCTGCGTTGGCCGATCTATATTCGGAGGATTCCCATGACCGTACTGTTTGTTGAATATCCCAAGTGCTCGACCTGTAAAAAGGCCAAGGCATGGCTGGACGAACATGGGGTTGAGTATATCGACCGCGATATCGTTACGGACAATCCTGCGGCCGATGAACTTGCGACCTGGATTGCTCGTTCGGGGCTGCCGGTGCGTCGCTTCTTTAACTCGTCGGGCATGAAATATCGAGAGCTGGGCCTGAAGGCGCGCCTGGACGCGGGGATGACGGATCAGGAGTGCTACGAGCTGCTGGCGACTGACGGCATGCTGGTTAAGCGCCCGCTGCTGGTGGGCGACGACTTTGCGATTCCCGGCTTTAGGGAAGCGGCTTGGACCGAGGCGTTGCTGTAGCGGCTGCGGAAAGTGCGTCTCGTTTTGAGTGCTGATTCTGGGATGCACTTTCCGGTTGAGCGCTCTATCGGAAATGACATCCCGTTTCGAGCGCTGATTCCGGGACACGGTTTCCGGTTGAGGGCTCGACGGGAAACTGCGCCCCGGAATTCGCTTCCAGAATGGGATGCACTTTCCGCCGGCGGGCCTGCCCCAGTCAGTCCTCCAGCTGCGCCCATTCGCGTGGGTCGTAGATCTTTACATGCTTGTCGGGCGTGTCGCTCCAGTACTCTTCGTCCATAAAGGGCAGGTATGCCTGAATGCCGGGGCAGATAAACGGAATCCGTTGCCGCTGCAGGCGCTCGCGCTGCCGCCGCTCCAGGTTCGTCTCGGATATGACGGTCGGCATGCCGGACAGCTCGACGAGGCTTGCCTGGATGCGCTTGAGGTCGGGGAGCGCCGCATGCCATGACGTCCGCATGATCAAAAATGAGGCGCGGCGGTAGTTTGCCTGCATCACCGTGATGGCAGGGCGCAGTGTGGGATGGATTTTGTTCCGTTCGGGCCAAAGGTCAGCAGTGATCTCGAGGCCCAGGGTCTCCCATAGGTAATCAAGCTCTTCGTCCATGGCGCCTCGATATCTACGCGATCGTTGATACTTCGATTGTGTTGCCTGGTGCTATCGTTTTCGCGGTAGAATCTGCCAACGGTTGACGGCTACCGCTCGCGGCGTTTTGCCCTTCGTGTACAGCGGTCGGCTTCACAGGTCCTTCACGGGTTGGACTAAATTAGGCCAATTTGACTGAATTTGGTTGATTTTCAATCTCAACGCAACAGCCTGAACGGGCCCCGCGTTTCCGCAGCT
>CABRZC010000031.1 GCA_902475375.1 uncultured Collinsella sp.
CCCAGATCAACCTGAGCACGACGGTGCCAAAAATCGTGAGCATCATAGGCTGGAAGCTCACGCCAGCGCCGCGGATGGAGCCCGACGCATTTTCGATAATCGAGAAGATCGCGTAGAACGGCGCGATGAAATGAAGAATCGTCGTGGTGTAGGCCGAAATCGAAGCATCGTCGACAAACAGACGCGACAACGGACCCGAGAACACCAGTAGCACGGCAGACAGGCCACCAATGAGCATAAACGACAGCACAAGCGACGTATGGTAGCCCTTGCGCATGCGCTCGTAGTTGCGCGCGCCAAAGTTCTGTGCCGAGAACGTGGTGATCGAAACGCCAAGCGCCTCGGTAACCATCCAGACAATGCCATCCAAACGGCCCGAAAGACCCCACGCCGTGGTGACATCGGCACCAAACGAGTTGACCGACACCTGAATCAAAAGGTTGGAAATCGAATACGCAGCAGACTGAAAGCCAAGCGGCAGACCACACGAGATCATGCTCTTACAAATGCCAGGATCAATGCAGAGTTTGGACAGTGAAAGCCGCCACGCACCCGGAGCGTGCATCATACGAATCACGATCATCGTGGCGTTGGAGCAAATGGTCAGCGCCACCGCGATGCCGCAGCCCAGAGCCTCCATATGAAGCACGGCAACGAAGATGACATCCAGCACCGCATTAACAAGGCAGCCGGAAGCAATGATCACAGCAGGACCGCGTGTGTCGCCCACGGCGCGCAGCAGCGCCGTTCCCATATTGAGCAGCAGCGCCGCAACCATGGCGGCAAAATAGCAACGAGCATAGGCCACGCCCTCGGCCAATAGTTCATGCGGCGTGTTCATAAGTACCAGCATGGGCTCAACGAACACTATGCCAAGAATCGAGAAAACGATACCGCCCACCAGCGCGAGCGTCATGGCCGTATGGACCGAACGACTCAATCGCTCATCATCGTGCTGACCAAAATACTGACCGGTAATGACCGCGCAGCCAGCGCCAACGCCAACGCAAAAGCCAATGCAGAGCTCGGTGAGCACCATCGTGGCTTGAATGCCACCCAGCGCGAGCTTGCCGCCAAACTGGCCGACGATATACGTACCAATAAGCGTGTAAGCCTGCTGAAAAAACGAGCTAAAGAAGATAGGGACGCACAGCGACAGCAGCTGTTGCCAAATGACACCCTGCGTTACATCGATAGCCGTAGATTTCTTAGCCACACGCCCTCCCCACCAGCGTACGTCAAACAACAAAACGGCAATTTAAGACCAAAGCCAATACCAGCTTAGCACCGACCGACGTCGGCCGAAACGCCCCGAACCAGAGCCCGGTGCTAACTATCTGCCTAGTGATACAGCCCCGGCTGGTAGTGGTACTCGTTGCTCACATGCGGGCACAGCTGCCAAAAGGCAACAGCGCTTGCCGCGGCCACGTTGAGTGAATCGACCCCATGCGCCATCGGAATACGCACGGCGCGGTCGCAGCCTGCAATGGTCTTGGCGCCCAAGCCAGCACCCTCGGTGCCCATAAAGATTGCCACGCGGTCAATCTCCTGGAGCGCGGGATCGTCCAGCGACACCGAATCATCCGTCAACGCCATAGCGGCACACGAAAAGCCGGCATCGTGTAGCGCCGCCAGCCCATCATGCGGCCATACGCGCGCTTCGCTGCCAATGCGCGTCCAGGGCACCTGGAACACCGTGCCCATGCTCACGCGGGCCGAACGACGATACAGCGGATCACAACACGTAGGACTGACCAAAATGCCGTCGACGTTGAGCGCGGCCGCCGAACGGAATATTGCGCCCACATTGGTATGGTCGACAATGCCCTCGAGCACGCACACGCGCACCGGGCGCTCCCCCGCCGCCTCGACGACGCCGCCCAAGAACTCATCAACCGGAATCTGTCGCGGGCGACGAAATGCCGCGAGCGCACCGCGCGTCACGTTAAAACCCGTCAGACGCTCCATAAGCTCCATCGAGGCAACGAACACGGGAACCGGACCCGCGCCCTCGCGTACCGCCAGGCGCTCAAACAGCGGCATCATCTGGTCGAGCCAGCGCTCGCCCAAAAGAAAGCTCGCCGGCTCGTATCCGGCGCGAACCGCACGTTCGATGACCTTGGCACTCTCGGCGATAAAAATGCCCTTCTGCGGCTCCAGCACGCAGCGCAGCTCACGCTCGGTCAGTCGCACGTAGGCATCAAGCCGCTCGTCCTCGAGCGAATCGATTCGCAGCACCTCAACGGCATCAGTCATAGCAGCCAGCCCGCACCTTTCTTTACAGCGCATCTATACCAAACGAGGCGACGCTAAGCGCCGCCCCATGCATTCAAACAATCCGATGATACCGTTCACGCCGGACGATTTACGCCTCAACGCGACGATACGTTACGAACTCATAATCGACACCCTCGTCGCCCTCGCCCGAGGCAATCGTGGCAACACCACCACGCCGCGCAATCTCCCACGCGGGATCGGCATCCAGATCGGGAAAATACGTATCCACGTCATGCACGCAATGGTTATGCGTAACCTCGGCCTCGGCGCAATACGGCAAAAACTGCCGATACACCTCGCCGCCACCGATCACCCACGCAACGGGCTCATCGGCTACCGCGGTGAGCGCTTCGTCGACGCTATGCACCACGTCGACGCCCTCGGCAGCAAAGTCCTCATCGCGCGTGAGCACGATATTACGACGGTTCTTGAGCGGCCGTGCGCCGGGAAAACTCAGCAGGTTCTTGCGTCCCATAATGACCGGGCAGCCTTTGGTGCGCGCCACAAAATGACGCATGTCGGCGCGATTAGACACGACCATGTCACCCTCGCACCCAATGCCCCAATCGTCACACACGGCGACAATGGCGGAAAGCTTACACGTCATGCGCGTCACCTACACCGCAATGGGGATGTTCTTGACCTGCGGGCCATGCTCATAGCCCTCGACGATCAGGTCATCGGTCGTAAACGCATAGAAGTCATGTACATCGGGGTTAAGCGTTACCTTAGGCGCGGCAAACTGCGGACGCTCAATAAGCTCGCGAACGATATCGACATGACGGTCGTAAATGTGGGCATCGGCAATCACATGCAGCAGCTCGCCGGGAATCATATCGACCGACTGCGCGACCATCATCAGCAAAATGGCGTACTGGCACACATTCCAGTTGTTCGCAGCCAAAATATCCTGGCTGCGCTGGTTGAGAATCATGTTGAGCGTCGGTTTATCATCCTGCGGACGCTGCGTCACGTTATACGTCACGCTGTAGGCACACGGATACAGGTGCATCTCGGACAGGTCGCTAAACACATAGGTGTTCGTCATAATGCGGCGGCTGTACGGCGTGTTCTTAAGGTCGTACAGCACGCGATCCATCTGGTCAAAGTCGCCCTCGGCATAATGGCTCTTCTGCCCAATCTGATACCCGTAGGCCTTGCCGATGGAGCCAGTCTCGTCGGCCCACTCATCCCAAATATGGCTGTTGAGGTCATGCACGTTATTGGACTTCTTTTGATAGATCCATAGGATCTCATCCATGGCAGATTTGAGGGCCGTACGACGCAAGGTAAGCGCCGGAAACTCCTCACGCAGGTCATAGCGTGCCGTGACACCAAAGTTTTTAATGGTATAGGCAGGAGTGCCATCCTCCCACACCGGGCGGACCTTTTGGCCCTCGGTGGTGGTGCCATGGTCCAGAATATCGCGGCACATGGTTACAAACTGTTGATCAGCCTTGCTCATTGACCCTCCTGTCAGTCGCCTATAAGCGATTTTAATTGTAGCCCAGGCGCGCAGTGTCGGATTGGACACTTGGGTCGGCACACGAAATGCACGGCAGCCAGCACCCCCACAATCGCAGACGTAACAACTTTGAATTTCTGACATATGCTAAAAAAGCTTGCGCGGAACCGCATACACGCTATCCTATTACTGACATATGTCAGATTTGGAGAGAGTATGGCAGGAAGACGCGAAAAATTACGCCGTGTTGGGATCATCCCCGAATATCGCGGCTTTACCCCCGACGGCCTTGCCAGCGGAGACGCCATCGAGATGACGGTCGATGAGCTCGAAGTACTGCGCCTGTGCGACCTGGAAGGCCTCAATCAGGAGGCCGTCGCCCAGCAAATGGGCATCGCCCGCGCCACCGTGGCGGCCATCTGCAGCCGCGCACATCGCAAGGTGGCAAACGCGCTGGTCAACGGGCGGGCAATCGTCATCGAAGGCGGCAATATCGCGTACTCCCCCATTACCACGGCAACGGCCGTATGGCCAGCAAAGGAGATCGACACCATGAGGGTGGCAACCACGTACGACAACGGCAACATCTTTATGCACTTTGGCCACAGCGAGCAGTTCAAGATCTACGACATTCAGGATGGCAAGGTACTCAACGAGCAGGTCGTGGGCACCGACGGCACCGGCCACGGTGCCCTTGCGGGCCTGCTCGACAACGGTGGCGTGGACACGCTCATCTGCGGCGGCATCGGCGGTGGCGCTATCAACGCGCTTGCCCAAGCCGGCATCACGGTGTACGCAGGAGCTCAGGGCAGCTGCGACGCTTGTGTCGAGGCCCTTATCGCCGGAACGCTCGCACAGAACGGCGAGGCCACGTGCAGCTGCCACGGCCATGACCACGACCACGCCCACGAACATGGCGAGTCCTGCAGCTGCCACGGCCATCATGAGCCCGAGGGCCACGAGGGCTGCGGCTGCCACTAACGGCACGGCACCGCGAGCTCGGGGCGCGACGCTGAACGCAGCCCAACTATCAAAGCCAACAACAAAGGCCACCCGGTAACTTCCGAGTGGCCTTTGCCATATCAAGCTGGAATTACAGCCCTATTTCTTATTGCGCATCTGCGCTTCCATCTGGCGCAGCAGCTCCATATCGGACTTGGGACCGCCCGTACCCAGGCCGCCCATGCCGCCCGGACCCATAGCGTCCAGCCCAGGGATATTGGGCATGCGCATCTTCTTGCCCTTCTTGCCCTTTTTGCCCTTCTTGCCGCCGGCCTGTGCCTGATTGGCCATCGTGCGCATGCGGCCCATCATCTTGTTCATCTCGCCCCACTGCTTCATAAGGCTATTGACCTCGGTGGGGGTCACACCGGCGCCCTTGGCGATACGCGCGCGACGCTGGCCGTTGATGATGGAGGGACGCAGACGCTCCTCCTTGGTCATCGACATGATGATGGCCTCGTTCTTGTCGAAGATGCCCTCGTCCAGGTTACCGCCCATCTGGTTGAGCGCGCGCTGGCCACCGGGGAGCATGCCCAGGATACCCTTCATGCCGCCCATCTTTTTGACGGCTTTCATCTGGTCGAGCATGTCATTCATGGTAAAGCCCTCGCGCAGCATGCGCTCGGCAGCCTCGAGCTGTTCGGCATCGGCGGCCTCCTGGGCCTTCTCGATGATGCCGACAACGTCGCCCATGCCCAAGATTCGCTTGGCCATGCGATCGGGATAGAACGGCTCAAGCGAATCGGGTTTCTCGCCCATGCTCACAAACTTTATGGGCTTGCCGGTCACCTGACGCACCGAAAGCGCGCCACCGCCACGGGCGTCACCGTCGAGCTTGGAGATAATCACACCATCAAAGTCGGTGCGCTCGGCAAACGTCGAGACCACGTTGACGATATCCTGGCCGGTCATGGCGTCGACGACCATCAGCACCTGGTCGGGCTTGACGGCCTTCTTGATGTCGACGGCCTCCTGCATCATCTGCTCGTCGATCTGAAGACGACCGGCGGTATCGACGATCACCACGTCACGAAGGTGGTCGACGGCCTCCTGGATGGCGCCCTTGGCGATGTCGACCGGGTGCGCACCGTCGCCGCGGAAGACCGGCACGCCGATCTCGCCACCGAGCGTGGCAAGCTGATCGGCAGCAGCGGGACGGTAGACGTCGCACGCGGCGAGCAGCGGTGAGCGGCCCTGCTTCTTGAGCAGGTAGGCAAGCTTTACGGCAGCCGTGGTCTTACCGGAGCCCTGCAGGCCCACGAGCATGATGACATTAGGAATGCGGTTACTAAAAACGAGCTTGCTCTCGGTGGAGCCGAGCATCTCGGTGAGCTCGTCGAGCACAATCTTGACGACGTTTTGCGCCGGCGACAGCGACTCCATGACCTCGGCGGTCATGCAGCGCTCCTTGGTCTTAGCAACGAACTCCTTAACGACCTTAAAGTTAACGTCGGCCTCGAGCAGCGCCATGCGAATGTCGCGCATGGCCGAGGTGATATCGGCCTCGGTCAGCTTACCCTTGCCGCGCAGGCGGTCAAATGTGTCGTTGAGGCGATCGCTCAGAGAATCAAACACTAGTCACTCCTTAATTGAACTCGCCCACCAGGGCGCGGCAGAAATCTTTGGCGTTAAACTCCTGCAGGTCATCGACCTGCTCGCCCACGCCGATGCGCAGGATCGGGAGCTTGAGCTTCTCGGCCACGGCCATGGCGATACCGCCCTTAGCCGTGCCGTCGAGCTTAGTCATGATAATACCGTCCAGGCCCAGCGCCTCGTTAAACTCGAGCGCCTGGTTCAGACCGTTCTGACCAGTGGCGGCATCGATCACAAGCACGACCGAAACCGGCATGGGGCCGGCGGCCATATTGGCGGCGCGCTTACGCGTCACGTTGACCACCTTGGCGAGCTCGCGCATGAGCTCGGGGCTCGTATGCAGACGACCGGCGGTGTCGATAAGCACCAGGTCGCTGCCGCGCCTGTCGGCCTCGTCGAGCACGTCGTAACAAACGCTCGCCGGGTCGGAGCCGCGGTCGCGCTTGATGACGGGAACACCGGCGCGCTGACCCCACACATCGAGCTGCTCGATGGCGGCGGCGCGGAAGGTATCGGCCGAACCGATTACGACATTCTTGCCGCGGGAAGCCATGGCGCTCGCAATCTTGCCGACCGTCGTGGTCTTGCCGGCACCGTTGATGCCCACAAACAGCACGCAGCTCGGCGTATCGGAGAACGGATCGCGCTCGATGGGCACAAAGTGCTGCTCAAGCTGCTCGGCCAGGGCGCGACGGAGCTGCGGAGCGGTCTTGAGGTTTTTCTTGGCGGCCGTCTCGCGCAGGTCATCGGAGACCTGAATAGCGACCTCGGCACCCATGTCACCCATAACGAGGGTGTCCTCAAGGTCCTCCCAAAAGTCCTCGTCGACCTCGCCGCCAAAGTAGAAGACCTCGTTGAGGGCCTCGCGGCTGCGCTCAAGTCCGCGCGAGAGAGCGTCAAAGAATCCCATTATGCATTCACGACCTTTCCGGTTTCGCGATCGAGTTTTTGCGAGACGACGCGGCTGACGCCGTCGGCTTGCATCGAGACGCCATAGAGAACGTCAGCGTCCTCCATAGTACGGCGCTGATGCGAAATGACCAAGAGCTGTGTATCGGAACGCAGCACATCGAGGGCTCCGATGAGCTTGGACAGGTTGGCGTCATCAAGCGCCGCCTCGACCTCGTCAAGCACATAGAACGGCACCGTGCGCGTGCGGTACACGGCAAAGAGCAGGGCGAGCGCCGTCAGACTCTTCTCGCCACCCGACATGAGCATCATCTTAGTAATGCGCTTGCCGCGCGGCTGCGCCACAACCTCAATGCCCGTCTCGGCAGGATGCTCGGGATCGGTCATCTCAAGATGAGCCTGGCCACCCGGGAACAGCATGGCGAAGATCTCGCGGAAGTTCGCGTCGACCTTCTCAAACGTCACCAGAAACGCCTTGCGCATCTTGCGATCAATGGCCACGGTGATCTTGGTGAGCGCCTTGCGCGCGCTCTCCAGATCGGCCAGCTGGTCCTCGATGTAGTCGGCGCGGCGCTTGAGCTGCTCGTACTCCTCCATGGCAACCTGGTTCACGGGGCCCAGATTGTTGATATGACGCACGAGCTGGTTGAGCTCCCGCTCGGCGGCGTCGCGGTCGGTGGGAGCAGGAAGCATGAGCGCTTCCTCGAGCACCGTGGTGCCATCGGCGGTAATGGCCTTAATGGCGGCCTCTACCTGCACCTCAAGCTTGCCGCGTGCGACCTTGAACTCGTTTTGCGTGGCAGTGGCGGTATCGACCCGCTCCTTAGCGCGGGCAACCTCGGCCTTGGCATCCTCGATGGTCTTCTTGAGCGAAGCGGAGTCCGCCTCTTCCAGAGAGGCCTGGTCACGCAGGCGCGCTGCCCAATCCGATGCGCGTTCCAACAGGGCAGAATAGCGTTCGTGCATGGGGTCGACGCGCAGGCGCAGCAGCTCGAGCGAGCGCGAAGCCTGGCGTGTTCCGCGGATACGACGGTCGATGCCCTCAAGACGATGCTCAAGGTCGGGCACGCGGCCCTTCAGCGAACGCAGGCGCTCGCTCGTCTGGGCCAGGCGCACCTTGGCATCGGCGAGCTTACCGGCGGCCTCGGAATCGTCACGGCGAACGCGATCGAGCTCATCGTTGGCCTCGGCAATCTGGAGACCAAGGTCGCTTGCCTGTGCACGCGCCTCGTCACGCGAACGGGTGAGTTCGTCAACGCGCGGGCGCGCAGCGCGAACGGCCTCGGCGGCCTGCTCGCGGCGCTTGGAGATGCGCACGTGCTCGACCTCGGCGTTGTTGGCGCTTTGCTCCAGGCGGCCAATCTCGGAGAGCAGCGAGCGGCGCTCGCCCTCAAGACGGGCGATCTCGCCGGCGGCATCGCCCTCGGCGGCACGCGCCTCCTCAACGGCCGCATTGGCCTCGACGAACTGATCCGACACATGCTCAAACACAGCAGCCAGATCGGGTTCCAGGCCCTCGAGCTCACGGATGCGGCGCTTGCGCTCCAAAGCACCCGAAGCCTCGCCGGCGTCGAGCCCCACACGCACCAGGCCGCCGCAGGCGACGCGGGCGCCATCGGGGGTCACGTAAGTCACGCCGTCAACGACAGGCGCGGCCAGCGCAGCCGCCAAGTCGTCGACAACGTAATAGCCGCCGAGCAGCGCCTCGACAACCGGGCCATAGCCGGCGCGTACGGACAGGCGATCGACCAGACGCGTACCGGCAGCGCCATTGGCAGCAGCACCACCGCTCACGCCGCGCGCCACCAACAGCGCCTCGCCCGAAGCCTTCTTTTGGTCCAAAGCCGCACGACCGGCGCGCTCAAGCGTAGCGGCATCATCAAACAAAAGAGCATCGATATCGCCGGCAAGTAGTTGCTCAACCAGGCCCTCAAGCTCACGAGGGGCGTCGAGCACGTCGCCCAAACGGCCTGAGACATCATCGCCCAGTGCGCCCATCAGACGGCTCACCAGCGGCGAGCTGTCTGCCATGCGGGCATCAAGCTTCTTTTGGCTGGCAAGCTCCGAGCGCACCTCGGACAGCTTGTTGCGCGCCTCACTCTCACGATTACGCAAGTCCTTCAGGGCTGCACGGGCGACCTCGGTGGCCTCACGCGCATCGGCCTGGGCCTGGCGCGCTTCCTCAAGAGCACCCTCAAGCTCCTCGGCGCGGTCGCGACGGCTCTCGAGCGAGGCCGTGACTTCCTCGAGCTGATCATCGATCTGCTCCAGGCGCGAGGCGTACATGTTGTCCTCGACCTCAGCGTTGCTCAGCGAGTCCTTCACCTTGGCGAGTTCGAGCGCCGCGTTATCGGCCGCACGCTGCACATCGCGTTGCTCACGCGTAAGCTGCGAAATCTGACTGTCGAGCGCCACGCGCCGCTCGTGGAGCTGAGCGGCGGCAGGACCAGCGGCGTCAACGTCCTCCTGGGCCTGCATGTGCGCGCCGGTCACTTCCTCAAGCTGCGCACGCGCGTCCTCGAGCTCCTCTACCACTCGACGACGCTGATGCTCGGAGCTCGAGATCTGGCCGCGCATGTCGGACAGGCGCGACACCATGTTGTGGCCCTTTTCCTCGAGCAGGCGCATATCGGAGTTAATGCGGCCGACCACGTCTTGCATATGGCGGCGCTGCTCGCCCAGATCGCCCACAAACAGGCCCTTTTCCTCGAGCATGACCTGGAGCTTCTCGAGCTCGCGTTCCTTTTCGCCCAAGCGGTACTGCGCAAGCTCCAGCTCGGCGGCACCTTCCTTGGAGCGGCTCTCCAAGTCGTTCCACTGCGACTGCAGCGAACGCAGCTCGTCGACGGCTAGCATCTGCGTAAGCTCGTTCGCGCGCGAGGACAGCTCTTTGTACTTGCGCGCACGATCGACCTGACGCTCCAGCGGTCGCAGCTGACGGGCGATTTCCTTATTGATGTCGCGGGCACGCGTCAGGTGCTCGTCCATCGACTTAATCTTTTTGAGCGCACGCTCCTTGCGGCGCTTGTGCTTGGAGATGCCGGCGGCCTCCTCGATGAGGGCACGGCGCTCCTCGGGGCGGCTCTGCAAAATGGCGTCGAGCTTGCCCTGGCTGATGATGGAATGCGTATCCTTGCCCAAGCCCGAATCGTGCAGGATGTCCTGAATGTCCATCAGGCGGCACGGACTCGAGTTGATGAGGTACTCGCTTTCGCCCGAGCGATACATACGACGGGTGATGGCGACCTCGTCAAAGTCGACGGGCAGCATATGGTCCGAGTTATCGAGCACCAGCGTGACCTCGGCGACACCCACCGGCTTGCGCGCTGACGAGCCCGAGAAGATGACATCCTCCATGGCCTGGCCGCGCAGCTGCTTGGCGCTCTGCTCGCCCAGGACCCACAGAATCGAGTCAGAGATGTTCGATTTTCCCGAGCCGTTGGGACCGACGATGACGGTCAGGCCCGGCTCAAACGTCATATGGGCACGGTCGGCAAACGACTTGAACCCTTTGAGCGTGAGGGACTTGAGATACACGGTTCCTCGCTTAAACAGGCTTCTTGTTGAGAATCACGCCGTTGGTGGTGTAGCCCATGCGGTCAAGTGCCTCAAGTGCAGCGGCTCCCTCGGCTTCCTTCTTTGAGGAGCCGGAGCCGCGACCCTGGCGAATACCATCGATCAACACCACGGCGGTAAAGGTGGGCGCATGCGCCGGGCCCTCGGAGCCAACGAGCTTATACGCCGGGGGTTCGTGACCGTCGGCTTGCACGCACTCCTGCAAGAACGATTTGGGGTTCGCGGGGTGCTCGGCACGCTCGGAGGCCAGGTGCGGTTTGAGCGTACGATGGATAAAGTCCGCCGCAACATCCCAGCCGGCATCCAGGTACAGCGCACCCACGAGCGACTCGTAGACGTTCTCGAGCGCCGAGTGCAGGCCGCGCGCGCCGGTACCGGTCTCGGAGGCACCAAAGATGATGATGTCGTCGATGCCCAGCTCATGCGACACCTCGGATAGCGTAGCGCCCGAGACAAGCGACACCTTCAGGCGCGTGAGCTTGCCCTCGTCAAACTCGGGATAGGACTCAAAGAGCGAACGGGCGACGACGGCGCCCAAAATGGAATCGCCCAAGAACTCAAGGCGCTCATAGCTGGCAGAAACCGGCTGGCCCTCGACTGCCGAGGGATGCGTAAGCGCCGCGCGCAGAAGCACCTTATTATTGAACTCGTGGCCCAGAATTTCCTGGGCACGCGTAAGTCGTTCAGACAAAGCCAAGACCTAGGCCTCCCTGGCGTTTTCGATCGCGTCGACGGCGTCGGCGACAGAGTTGAGCGAGAGCAAAGTCTCGTCATCGATCTCGAGGTTGAACTCGTCCTCGATAGCCGTAACCAGCTGCAGGCGCTCGAGCGAGTTGGCATCGAGATCGTCAAAGGTGGTCTCATCGCTAATTTCGGCAACATCGACGCCCAGAACGTCAGCAGCGACCTCGGCGATCTTGTCGAAGATTTCGGAGCGGTCCATAGCGCTTCCTCTCATAGTGCATGAATACCAAAAGAATGGTACCGCCCGGGCGGTACCAAGACACGGTTCTGATTCTACCCCACGAAGCAGGCCGCGAGGCACATAACAGCGCTCTAACTCGCTCTTACAAAACGATGCCGTCCATGGAGTTGGCGACATTCTCGACCAGCCCGGCGCGCACGGCTTCTGCCGCCGCAAGCGTACCGTTTTTAACAGCTTCGACCGAGGTGGCGCCATGGCCGATCAGAACCACGCCGCGCAGGCCCAAAAGAATCGCGCCGCCCTTGGCGTCGCCAGAGAGCTTGGCCTTTATCTCACGCATCTGCTTTTTAATGAGCAGCGCGGCTATCTTGGTGCCAAGCGAAGACATAAAGACGCCCTTGAGCTCCTGCAACAAAAACTTGGCAGCGCCCTCGGTGGCCTTGAGCGCAATGTTGCCCGACATGCCGTCGGCCACGACGACATCGAAGTGGCCCGAGGTAAGGTCGGTACCCTCGCAGTTGCCCACAAAGCCGGGAACGGCAGCCTTCATGGCCGGGAAGCAGGACTTGGTAAAGTTGGAGCCCTTCTCGTCCTCGGTGCCGTTAGCAAGCAGGCCCACGCGGGGATGCTCGATACCCAAAACGACGCGGGCATAGGCGGCGCCCATCTGGGCAAAGCGCACCATATCGTCCACCTCGACATCGGGGTTGGCGCCCATATCGCACAGCACCGTCAGGCCGCCGGCGCGATTGGGCAGTGCATTGGTCAGACAGGGGCGCACCGGCTGCTTCTTGCCTTCGGCCTGATACCTAAACGGCGTCACATAGGCGGTAGCGGCAGCGGTCATGGCACCGGTCGAACCGGCAGAGAAGAACGCGTCAGCATTGCCCTTCTTGATAGCGCGGCACGACAGCACGATCGAAGACTTGCGTTTGGTCATCACGGCGCGAATGGGATCGTCATCCATGGCGATAACGTCGGGTGCCTCAAGGGCCTCAACACGTGCGTGGGAAGCAGCAAAGGGATTGACGATTTCGGCGGGGCCAGCTGCCAAGACCTCGATCTCGGGATCTGCCGCAAGCGCAGCCTCGATACCGTCGAGAACAACCTGGGGCTTCTCATCTCCGCCCACAACGTCTACACAAACGCGAACGTTACTCATTTCATATGCTCCTTATACAAAAATGGCCGACTCATTGAGCCGGCCATTGTGGTTCCAGTTGGAACGGCATCGCATCCAGAGTATACAGTTACTCGGTAACGATAACCTCGCGGTCCTTGTAGAAACCGCAGCTGGGGCACACGTGGTGCGGAAGCTTAACAGCGCCGCAACGGGGGCACGTGGACTGAGCCGCAGCCGAGATCTTCATGTTGGCGGAACGACGGGTATGGGTGCGGATACGACCCTGCTTTTGTTTAGGTACGGGCATAGTGACCTTCCTTATGAACTATCCAGTGTGGCGATTACGCGCAAGTAGCGATACTACCACAGTTTTACTCGTCAAGCTTGAGATTCTTCAATGCTGCAAATGGATTTTCCGTGGCAGCGGCCCATTCGGCCTCCGCCTTGGCGGCGCAATCGCATTGTTCGACGTTGAGATTGATGCCGCAGGTGGGGCAAAGGCCGCGGCAATCGGGCTTGCACAGGACAACGAACGGCGTGTCCATGACGACCGCGTCGTTGATGGGCTCGCCCAGATCGACAATGCGATCCTCGCCCAGCAACTCATAGCCGTCTTCGTAGGCCTCGGGGTCCTCGGGCTCGTTAAAGAGGTAGAACTCCTCGATCTCGCCTGCGATATCAAACGATGCGGGCTCCAGGCAGCGATCGCACTCGCCGGTGGCGTGAGCGCGGACCATGCCCGAAAGCAGAACACCGGTACCGGCGTTGGTAAAGACCACGTCGTAGGAAATGCCGTCCTGCAGCTGGTACTCCTTTTCGCCCACCGTGTAGGTGGCGACATCGACCTTGCCGGTCAGGGGATATGAGTCTCCAGGAAACTCGAGCTGTTCGGAAAGATCGACGGTAACGCTCGGGAACTCAGCCATTACCACTGACCGTTCTGCTGGGCGGCACCCTCATTGAGCTGCTGACGGCAACGGGTGACGGTGCCGGTCAGGCTCTTGAGGTTCTCCTCGAGGTGCGTAAAGACCTGTTCGGCGTAATCCTCGGCGGCATAGCGCGTCTCGCGCTCATACTGCTGGGCACGGTCGCGGATGTCGTCGGCCTGCTGCTGGGCTAAGCGGACGATCTCCTGCTCACCGGCAATGGTGAGCGCCTGCTGCTGAGCATCGGCAATGATGGAATCGGCCTGAGCGGCGGCGGAAGCCATAAGCTCCTCGCGCTCTTTGAGGATACGGCGGGACTTCTGCCACTCCTCGGGATAGCTCATGCGGATCTCATCGAGGATGTTAAAGAAGACGTCGGCGTCGATAACCTTCATCTGGGCGTTCTTGCCGAACGGCGTCTTAGCCTCTTCGATGAGCCCCTCGAGCTCGTCGACAAGACTCACGATCCTGTCGCCAGGAAAATTCTCGCCCGGCATCCGGTCTCCTTTCATAGGTAACATATCATCGTGTTAGTTTACCACATGCCACCAGGCAATAAAAAACGTCACGAAAAGCGATGTTTGAGCGCTTCGACCACGTTGGGCGGCACAAACGTCGACACGTCGCTGCCAAGCGACGCGATCTGGCGCACCACCGAACTCGAGATATAGCCGTACTGCGGAGCACTCATGACAAAGATGGACTCCAGCTCGCTATCCAGGCGATAGTTGAGGTCGGCCTGCTGCAACTCGTACTCAAAGTCGGTCATGGCACGCAGGCCCTTAACGACGGCACCTGCCCCCTGTTCACGTGCAAAGTCGACCAGCAGACCGGTGAAAGGCAGTACCTCGATGCCGTCCAAATCGCCGAGGGCCTCGCGGGCCAGCGCCACGCGCTCGTCGAGCATAAAGGTGGTGCCCACGCCGTTTTTACCCTGTGATTCGGCCACGGCGACAATCACGCTGGGAAAGATGCGGCGGGCTCTGCGAATCACGTCAATGTGGCCAAAGGTGATGGGATCGAAGGTGCCCGGGACGATTACGCGGTTGATGGTGTCATTCATGGGTGTCCTCCGAAGGCACATCCTCGTCATTTTCGTTCTCGTCAGCATGGTCGTTCTCGTCCTCGACCACCCAGCGCAGCAAGTCAACCGAGGTAATGCCGTAGCGCTTCTCTCGCACGGTCTTAAAACAAGCCGGATGAGCACCTGCATCGGCTGCGGCATGCTCAAAAAGGGCAAAGGCCCCGGGCGCCAGCAGTCCCTGCTGGGAAAGATTTTGCAGCAGCTCCTCGACCGGCTCGGCGCCAAAGGCATAGGGCGGGTCGAGCAAGATCAGGTCAAAGGGACCACCCGGCACACGGCCGCGCGAGGCGCTCGCCAGCACATCGCCGGTAACGACACGCCAACGCGAGCGGTCGCGGCACAGCGACTCGATATTCTTGGTGATCAGACGGGCGGCATTGCGATCGATCTCGAACGTGGTGAGCGAGCGGGCGCCACGCGAGAGCATCTCGATTCCCAGGGCGCCGGAGCCGCCAAAGGCGTCCAGCACGCGGACCTCGTCCAGATCGAAGTCGAACGCCGACATGACCATGGACGCGCATGCCTCGCGCACGCGATCGGTCGTGGGACGGGTGACATCGCGCCCACGCGGCTCTTCGATCTTGCGGCCGCGCCATTCACCGCCGATGATTCTCATCCTCCGCTGACCTCCTTAAAGATATGTCGATAACGCATGGCGACCGCGTCGCGCAAGGGGCGCGTCGCCACGGAGTCAAGGTTGCAAGCATACCGCAAGAGCTCGACCGCGTCCAAATGGGCCCATTCGATAAGATCCTCGTCGGCGTCCAGGTCCACAAAGCGCAGGGTCACGCCGCCGTGCTGGCGATAGCCCAGGATCTCGCCCTCGTGGCGCAGGCGCAGGTCCATCTGGGCGAGCGCAAAGCCGTCAGAGGTCTTTTCGAGCGACTGGAGACGGTCTTGTGCCGCCGACGCGCCACCGTTGCCCTTGGAGTGCGTCATGACCAGGCAAGTGCCCGACACGCTGCCGCGGCCCACGCGACCGCGCAGTTGGTGCAGGGCCGCCAAGCCAAAGCGCTCACCGTTCTCGATGACCATGACGGTGGCGTTGGGCACGTCGACGCCTACCTCGACCACCGTGGTCGAGACGAGCACATCGATCTCGCCGTGCTTGAAGGCATCGATCACGCGGTCCTTCTCCCCCGCCGGCATGCGGCCGTGAAGGCGCTCAATGGTAAGTCCCGGCAGGGCCAGACGCAGTCGTTCGAGCTCGGTTGCCGTATCGTGCAGCGGTACAGGCACGGTCACGCGGCCCTCGTCGTCGCGGGCGATACCGGGTACGTCTTCCAGCTCATCGGTCGAGTCACTCGGCTCCACAAGCGGGCAGATCACGTAAGCCTGCTGGCCCTTTTCGTGAGCCTCGCGAATTGCGCCGTAGGCAAGGTCGCGGCTCGACTCGGTAAGCACGCGCGTCGTAACGCCCGCCCCCGGAACAGGCCGATGGCGGATGATGCTCGTGTCCAGGTCGCCGTAGACCGAGAGCGCCAACGTGCGTGGGATCGGCGTGGCCGTCATAACGAGCAGGTCGGCACCCGGCCCCTTGGCACGCAGGGCATTGCGCTGGCCCACACCGAAGCGGTGCTGCTCGTCGATGACGACAAGCGACAGGTGCTTAAACGCCACGTCATCCGAAAGGACTGCGTGGGTTCCAAAGAGCACGTCGAGCTCGCCCGATTCCAACTGCGCATGGATCCGCTCGCGCTCGGCCGCCGGCGTGGCACCCGTCAGGAGCGCCCAGGACATACCAGCCTGCGAGAGCAAGGGGCCGGTCTTATCGGCATATTGGCGCGCCAGCACGCCCGTTGGCGCCATAACGCAGGACTGGGTGCCCGAATCGGCCGCGACAGCCAGCGCGCAGGCGGCGACGGCCGTCTTGCCGGTACCGACGTCGCCCAGAAGCAGGCGGTTCATCACGCGCCCGCCATCACACATATCGTGCAGGATGTCTTGGAACGCGCCCTCCTGCTCGTCGCTCAGCGAAAACGGCAGGGCTTCCCTGAGCGCCGCCAGGTGCTCGCCCGCGGTATGGGCGTAGGGAGCGACTTCGACCAAGCCGCCGTCGTTGCGCAGGCGCAGCGCCAGCTGCAGGTAGAGGCACTCCTCATAGGCAAGCCGTGCGCGCGCGATATCGCGCTCGGCCATGCTCGAGGGAAAGTGAATTGAGCGCAGCGCGCGGGCATTGCTCATCAGGCGGCGCTTGGCGCGTAAGCGGGCGGGAATCGGGTCGAAGGGATTGCCGATGACCTCGAGCGCGCCGCTTACGATGCGGCGCATCCATGCCTGGCTCACGCCATCGCTCACGTAATGGACCGGCAGGATAGTACCCGCGGCACGTCCTTCCTCGAGCTTTTCGAAATGCGGAGAGGCCATCTGCTTAAAGCCGTAGGCAAACTCGACCTTACCCATCACGGCCAGGCGGTCGCCCTGCTTAAATTGCTGGGCAATCCAGGGCTGACGGAAAAAGGCGACTTGCAGCACGCCCGTCTCGTCCACCAGCGAGACCTCGGTCACCTGCATACGCGGGCGGGGCTGCTTTTGAACGATACGATCGACCGTGGCGACAATCGTGCACACGGTACCGATGGGAGCCATCTCGATGGACCAAGAGCGCGTAAAGTCAAGATATCGATGAGGGATATGGAGAAGGAGGTCCCCCACCGTCCGAATTCCCAGACGGCGAAGGGCCTCCTCACGTTTACCCGAAACATATTTGAGTCGCGCGATATCCTCGTCGAGCGCATTGTTCTGGGCAAAGCGCTCCGAGACGCGCGGCACGGAGCACAGCTCGGACATGGGCAGATGCCTACTCGATCGAGAAGATCACGGGATAGAGCGGCTGCTCGCCACGATGGGCATCGATCTCCAGGTCGGGCTGAGCCTCCTCGATGGCGTCGACGATCTCCTGGAAGGCCTCGTCGGACAGCTCCTCACCGGCCAGAATCGTCAGCGCGTCGCCCTCCTCTTCCTCCTGCATGCGGTTGATGCAGTCGAGCGTGACCTGCTTCACATCGGAGCCGACCACGTCGATGGAGCCGGCAATGATACCCATGACATCACCGGAGTGAATCGGAGAGCCGTCAGAGGCGCTGGAATCGCGCACGGCACGGGTGACCTCGCCATCGCGAACCTCACTAATGGCGTCGACCATGGCGGCAACGGCGTCCTCGAGCTCGGAATCGGGCAGGACCGCGAACAGCGCGGAGAACGCCTGCGGGACAGTCTTGGTGGGAACGACGGCGACCTTCTTGTCGGTGCAGGCAGAAGCGGCAGCCTCAGCAGCCATGCGGATGTTGCCGTTATTGGGCAGGATGATGACCGAGGTCGCGTTGACCTGGTCCACCGCGCCCAGCAGGTCGGCAGTCGAGGGGTTCATGGTCTGGCCACCCGAGACGATCACGTCAACGCCGAGGGACTTGAGGATGTCGGCCTCGCCCGAACCGGCGGCAACGGCGACAAAGCCCAAGGCCTTAGCGGGCTCGGCGGCCTTCTCCTGGTCCTCATGAATCTTGGCGGTACGGTCGTGGGCCTCCATCTCCATGTTGTGGATAAAGACCTCGTAGATCTGACCAAGCTGCAGCATGTGCTCGAGCACCAAGTTGGGGGTGTTGGAGTGCACGTGAATCTTGTAGTCGGGGTAGGCACCCACGAGCAGCTCGCAGTCGCCCATGGAACCCAGGAACTTAAGGCACTCGTCCTCGTCAAACGGGGCATCGGCCTTAAAGAGGAACTCGTTGCAGTAGCGGAACTCCGAGCCCTCCCAGTCGTCGTTGGCCTCGATCTCAACGCGACCAAGGGCCGCGTCACGGGCAGAGCCGGCTGAATCAAACGTGGCGGAGAAATCCTCGACAACGGTGCCGCGGCCAAGCGCGGCGGCAACAAAGTTCTCCAGGAAGATGGCAAAGCCAAAGGCGCCGGAGTCGACCACGCCGTTCTCCTTCAGAACGGGCAGCAGATCGGGCGTGCGGGCGACGGACTGGTAGGCCTCGACGACGATGGCATCGAGCGCGTCCTCGGCCGAGAACTTCTTCTTTTCGCACTCGTCAGCCTTGGTCGAGACATCACGCAGCACCGTGAGGATCGTGCCCTCGATGGGCTTACGGACGGCCTGGAAGGCGACCTTGACGGCGCGACGGAACGCGAAGGCGATGTTGGCGGACGTGATGGGCTCATCGGCAGAAACGAGACCCTCGGCAACACCGCGCAGGATCTGCGAGGTGATAACGCCGGAGTTGCCGCGGGCACCCATCAGGGAGCCGTGTGTAATGGCGCCGGCGATGGCCTCCATGTCGGCATCGGCAGGAAGGGCGGAAAGCTCCTTGGTCACCGAGGCGAGCGTGAGCGACATGTTGGTGCCGGTATCGCCGTCGGGTACGGGAAAGACGTTGAGCTTGTTGATCTCCTCGGCCTTGTCGGAAACGGCAGCCGCAGCGATCGGAAAACAGGTGCGAATGGTCTTTGCAATCATGGGTATTTGAATCTCCGTTTTCGGATGCTAGTTCAGACGGCTCTTGAGCGCGTCGATGTGAATGCCAATCTTAAGGCTGGCGGGATCGATCTGGGCGATTTCCTGCAGGGTGAAGGCAACGGAGCTCGAAAGATTGTGGCAGACGGACTTCATATTGACGCCGTTCTCGAGCACGACGTGAAGATCGACCGCAAGGCCGTTCTCGTCGGCGGAGACAAGCACGCCCTTGCGGAGGCGCTGGCCGGCAAGCAGGCGCACGCTCTCGGCGCCCTGGAGCTGTTCGGCCATACCGACGACGCCGTAGCACGTCATCGCGGCATAACCGGCAATATCGGCAATAACGTCGTTCGAGACGCTCAGGCTGCCGTTAATGGTCTCAGACACAAGAATCTCCTTATCTGGTGCTCGCGGCACCATCTCGTGGGAGCAATCATTGCAATATTCTACAACGACCGCGCCATGTTGATGTGGTGGGTCGCGGGAATACATCCTCGACACGAAATGTTGATACGGTAACGTTCGCGCCAGGCGATCGCGGCATGAAAAAACCCGCCGCATAAGCGACGGGTTTTACAACCTGGCTCCCCGGGTAGGACTCGAACCTACAACAGCGCGGTTAACAGCCGCGTGCTCTACCATTGAGCTACCGAGGAATTTAAAAGCCCAGCAGAATGGGCTGAGAAATTCTGGCTCCCCGGGTAGGACTCGAACCTACAACAGCGCGGTTAACAGCCGCGTGCT
>CABRZC010000032.1 GCA_902475375.1 uncultured Collinsella sp.
CCGTCTTAAGGTCGATAAGCACGAAGCAGCGCATCAGATAGTTGTAAAACACAAGGTCAATATAGAAATGGCGCCCATCAAAGGTGATGCGCTTTTGGCGCGCCTCGAAAGCGAAGCCACGGCCAAGCTCCAGTAGGAACTTCTGAAGATGTGTGATGAGCGCCTGCTCTGGATCGCTCTCGCGAAACGCAGTATCGTCCGAGAAACCTAAAAACTCCAGTACATATGGGTCGCGGATGATATCCTCGGGGCGACGAGCCGGGGCGCTCTTCTGGATTTCTTGGGCGGCGGCCTCCTTGTCCTTGCTGGCAAGCAGGCGCTCGCGGAACATGGTGTTGATCTGGCGCTCGAGCTGACGCGTGCTCCAGCGAGAGTCAGCGCATTCGTTCATGTACCAGGCGCGAGCTTCGGGGTCGGGAATGCGCATCAGCCTGCGGTAATGAGTCCAGCTCAATTCGCTACGCAGTGCGTCGCGAATTGGAAACGCAAGAAAGAACTGACGCATATTGCGAAGGTTTGCGATGCCAAAGCCTCTTCCGAAATCCGCTGTAAGCCTTCTGGAGAGGCCCGCAATCAATGCCTCTCCATATGCTGCGCGCTCCTCTCCACCCTGTTCATCAACAATACTCTTGCCGATTTCCCAATATGCCTCAACCATCGCAAAGTTAACGGCGGTATAGGCCTTGTCGCGAGCGGCGTTGAGAATCGAGGAAACCTGCTTGTAAAAACCTTTGGGCACGATTGCCGATTCTCCACGGTTTACCAGTTCGTCCATCACTGTCGCCCCACTTTCCTCTTGTGGAATGCATCTTTATCGCATTTAGTTTAAAGCCTCGCGCGGACACGAATTGCTGTGCTGTCTGACATCTTCGCATGGGGCCTTGAGGTAGTTAAAATGTGGCCATAGAGACAGTTTTAACGAACCCCATGGGGGTGACGCGCATGGACAACAACACCTTGCTGTTCCAGGACAAAGGTTCGGGCGGGTTTAAAGACGTCAGGATCTACCCCAACCGCATCGAGGTGCTCAAGAAGGGCACTTTCGGCGGCAAGCATATCGAGATTGTCTACCTTAAGGACATCACGGGCGTTAACAGGATCAAGGGCCGCAATGTTTTTCTGCGCAACAGGTTGTTGACTGCCTGTGTCTTTTGCCTGAGCAGCCGCTCCCGGGCTCAGGAATTCGTCAACGTGCTCAATATGGTGATGTGACCGGGCGCTTTCGAACACAAAAAGCCGGGATGCAAGGAGTCACACCTTGCATCCCGGCTGAGCTAAAACGGCGCTGCTGCATGCCGTTGGAGCTTTAGCGCTTGATCTCGATATCGTCGAGCTTAACGTCCATGGCCTCGGTTTTTGCCTCGGCGATGTCATCGGCAAATTCCAGAGACTTCATCATGGTTTCGACGGCATCCTTGTGCTCCTCGACATTGTCGATGCGCACGTAGACGCTGCCGCCGCCTGCTTCGGTGAAGTACTCAGTCGTCACGCCGCCCGAGTGTGTATAGGAAGCGTTGCGCCAAGTCTTGCCGTTGTACTTGACGGGGTCATTCTCGGTCCACTCAAAGCTGGCATTCCACTTTGCCTCGTAGTCGAACAGCTCGTCGGCGTTCTTGTCAGGATCGAAGACGGGGATGAAGCGGTCGCTGGCGTGCTCGCTCTCGGTGAACTTAAACTGGGCCCTGTCGGCCGTGTCGCCGGCAACATCGGTGATCTCAACGCCCTCGGGGACCTCGACCTTAAACCAAATGAAGTCGGTCCTCATATCCACGGCTGGCTTTTCTGCTCCGCCGCCACCGCCACTGCCGGTAGCGCCGCCGCTTCCGCCACAGCCCACCAGGGCAACCGCGGCAAAGAGACTGATGCAGAGGGTGAGAATCGCAAAGGCCTTCTTTTTCATGGTCGTGTCCTCCTCGATCTGTAACCGCCCATGGATTACCTGCTTTTACTGTACGCGTTGACGGCTCGCTAGGGTGGGCCATGTGTCCCATTCTGAGGGCCGGATTTGCGCCGTTAAGTGGCAATATGTTCGGGCGCAAAAGAGGGGAGGGCCGATGTTGTCGGCCCTCCCCGGGGTTGGGTGCCCGTTGTTTTAATGGGGCGCGCGTACGTGGGCGTTGCCCCAACAGATTCCTTGTTTATAGATATGCCCCAGTTTGTGACGTCCGGAAGTCCCGAAAGGTGGGCCATGTGTCCCATGTTTGCGTTGGCATGGCCTATCGTGTGCCATAGAAATCCGCGATGGCCAGGTGTACTGACGCTAATGTGCTTATGGGCTAGACTTAGCATCATTACGTGTTTGATGCGGTTGGCCGGCGGTTGCCGCCCGACCGATCTATATGACTTGAAGGTGCATGCGTATGAGCCAAGAGATGATGGACAAGACCTGTCGCGGGTTTGCCGAGGCGCTGGCCGCGCGCGAGCCGGTTCCTGGCGGTGGCAGCGCGAGCGCCTTTGTGGGCGCGCTGGGCGCCTCGCTGTGTGGAATGGTTGCCCGCTACGGTGCGACCAATCCCGCGCTTGCTGATCGTGCGGATGACCTGACGCGCGCGTTTGCCCAGGCTGATGAGCTGGCGCAGGAACTAGTGGGTCTGGTTGCCGAGGATGTGCGCGCGTACGGCCAGGTGTCTGCGGCATACGGTATTCCTTGTGATGACCCGGCTCGACCCGTGGCGATTCAGGACGCGTTGCGCGTGGCGGCCATGCCACCGTATCGGATCATGGATGCCTGCGCCCGCGCGCTGGCGCTGCTCGAGGACATGGCCGACAAGGGTTCGCGCCAGTTGCTGTCCGACGTGGCATGCGGCGCCGTGTTCTGCCGCGCCGCCATGCAAGGCGCGAGCCTGACGCTCTTTGCCAACACCACATCTATGAAAGACCGGGCGCGCGCCGAGGAACTCGAGGCGGCGTGCGATGAACTACTAGATACGTGGCTGCCGCGCGCCGATGCACTGGCGCGCCGTGCTGCTGACGCCGCAAGGAAGAGGGGATAGCCATGGCCGAACTGCTCAAGGGTGCTCCCGTTGCCCGCGCTTTGACCGAGGAACTTGCCGCTCGTTGCGCCGCCCTGCGCGAACAGGGCATCGTGCCGACACTGGCCATCGTTCGTGTGGGCGAGCGCGAGGACGACCTGTCCTACGAGCGCGGCGCCCTCAAGCGCTGCGAGAAGATTGGCATTGAGGCTCGCCGCGTTTTGCTTCCCGCCGATGTTTCACAGGACGAGCTGTTGGCGGCTATTAAGGACATCGATGCCGACCCCGCTGTTCACGGCTGCCTGATGTTTCGTCCGTTGCCCGCTGGGCTTGACGAGGATGCAGTTGCCGCGGCACTCGAGCCCGCCAAGGATGTTGACTCCATGACGCCGGCCTCGCTGCTCACCACGCTTTCGGGGCGAGGCGAGGGCTTTGCTCCTTGCACGGCAGAAGCCGTGTTGGCGTTGCTGGACCATTACAGCGTTGAGCTGGATGGGGCCAAGGTCGCGGTCGTCGGTCGGTCGCTCGTGATTGGCCGTCCCGTTGCCGCCATGCTTACGGCTCGCAATGCCACGGTGACGATGTGCCATACGCATACGCGCGACTTGGCTGCCGAGTGCCGTGCGGCTGATATTGTGGTTGCGGCCGTTGGACGCGCACGCACGATTGGCGCGGATGCGGTTCGCGAGGGCCAGACGATCATCGATGTGGGCATTAACTGGGACGAGGCCGCTGGCAAGCTGGTCGGCGATGTCGATTTTGATGCTGCGGAACCGATCGTTGGCGCAATTACTCCCGTGCCGGGCGGCGTGGGGGCTGTAACGACGGCGATTCTCGCCAAGCACGTGATCGAGTCGGCGGAGCGCGCATCGAAATAGTCGTTTTTGACCACAGGGGTTGCCGGGGCGGCTGTTTCGCCCTTTTTGCGCCGAAGCGATACACTGGTACCGTTTGATTTCTTCGCTCAAGGAGGATGCGCATGCCGTGCACAACGATTTTGGTTGGTAAGAACGCGAGCGACGACGGGTCGACGCTGGTTGCCCGCAACGAGGACTCGTCCAACGGGGTGTTTGAGCCCAAGCGCATGCGTGTTGTGCACCCCGACGAGCAGCCGCGTGTCTACACGAGCGTCTTGAGCCACCTGAGCGTTGAGCTGCCCGATAATCCCATGCGTTATACAAGCGTCCCCGACGTTGTCCCCGGTCATGGCATTTGGGCCGAGGCCGGCTTCAACGAGCTCAATGTTGGCATGTCCGCAACCGAGACGCTCACCACCAACGAGCGCGTCCGCGGCGCCGATCCGCTCGTGGACTACGTGCCCGCCAAGGGCAACGAGGGCGAGGACGGCTATGTTCCGGCGCAGCCCGGTGGTTTGGGCGAGGAGGATATGGTGACCCTGGTGCTGCCGTACGCCAAGTCCGCCCGCGACGGTGTGCGCATCCTGGGCGACCTGCTCGAGCGCTACGGCACCTACGAGAACAACGGCATCGCCTTTAGTGATGTTGACGAGATCTGGTGGCTCGAGACCATCGGCGGCCACCACTGGATCGCCAAGCGCGTGCCCGATGATGCCTACGTGACCATGCCCAACCAGCTGGGTATCGATAGCTTTGACCTGGACGACGCCGAGGGCGCCCAGGTCGACCACATGTGCTCCGCCGACCTGCGCTCCTGGATGGCCGAGTGGCATCTGGATCTGACGCTGGGCGTTAAGGGCGATGGTCCCGCTGCGGTCTTTAACCCGCGCGAGGCCTTTGGCTCGCACAGCGACAGCGACCACGTCTACAACACGCCACGCGCCTGGTACATGCAGCGCTGCCTCAACCCCAGCGATGTGTGGGACGGTCCCGACGCCGACTACACGCCCGAGAGCGACGACATCCCCTGGAGCCGCGTGCCCGAGCGCAAGGTGACCATCGAGGACATCAAGTACGTGCTTTCGAGCCACTACCAGGGCACAGAGTACGACTGCTACGGCAGCAAGGGCACGCCCGCCACGCGCGGCGCCTATCGTCCCATCGGCATCAACCGCAACAGCCAGCTTGCCGTGCTGCAGCTGCGCCCCTATGCGCAGCCGGCGTATCGCGCCGTGCAGTGGATGGCGTTTGGCTCCAACTCGTTTAACGCGCTCGTGCCGCTGTACGCCAATGTCGAGACCATGCCCGAGTACTATGCCGACACGCAGGCTCGCGTGACGTCCGAGAATTTCTATTGGGCAAATCGCCTGATCGGTGCCTTGGCCGATGTTCGCTTCCATGAGTGCGGTCGCGCGGTCGAGGATTATCAGGAGAAAGTTGGCGGCATGGGCCACAAGCAGATCCACGACGTCGATGCCGCCGTGGCCGCGCTGCCCGAGGCCGAGGCGCCCGCCGAGCTCGCCCGCGCCAACGAGGCCTTTGCCGAGCTCGTGCGCGTGGAGACCGATGCCCTGTTGGGCAAGGTGCTCTACACCACGAGCTGTGCCATGAAGAACTCCTTCGCGATGAATGACAACGTAAGGTAAAGACGGCCTTGCGGCGAACGAGCGGGACAAACGCCGTCAAAGGCTTCGCCCCGCTCGATTTCTATCTTGGCGATAAAACGATTTTGTGTCGTTCGCCCAATCTTGGGTACAAGAACGCCAATGCAGTTGTTCATGATTGGAGCCAACCATGGTTATGAAATTCGATCAGCTTGTTAACGGTGCCATCAACGTGGGCTTCGGCGCCGCTGCCGTTGCCGTTGAGGGCGGCAAGAAGGTCCTTGACGACCTCAATACTAAGGGCGAGCAGGTCCGCAAGGACGCCGGCACCCCCGATATCGCCCGCAGCGTGTCCGATATGTTCGAGCAGGCCGGCGGCACCATTTCCGACCTGACCGAGCGCCTGGGCATGCAGGGCGAGACTGCGGCGCAGCGCGTGCTCGACGAGCTCATCCTGGCCCGCGTCCGCGTTATGACCGCCCCCGAGCGCACGGCCTTCCTGGCCCATGTGCGCGACATCGTCGACTCGGTCGAGGACAACGTGACTTCGGTGCCCGTCGAGTCCGTTGAGCCCGACGATGCAGAGGACACCGAAGAGGCCGAGTAGCAGCGCAGATGGCAGATTCCACCACTGATTACAACAATCTAGATCCCTTGGGTGACGAGACGGCGGTTGTCGATGAGGTTGAGGCCGCCGTCTCGGGCGCTCGCAAGAAGCCACGCGCTGTCGATATGGTCCCCGAGGAGCCCGACGCGATGGCGCCGGACGAGGAGTATCAGCTCACACCGGCAGGTCGTCGTGAGCGCATTGGGCAGATCGTTCGCCTGATCAAAAAGTACCGCGTATGGGATAACCTCACGCCGGTGCGTCTGCGTCGTCTGCTCGAAGAGCTCGGTCCCATGTTCGTCAAGATGGGGCAGATCCTGGCCAACCGGTCCGAGATTTTGCCGCAGCGGTTTTGCGACGAGCTGCGCCGCCTGCGCTCCGACGTAGACCCGGTGCCGTATGAGGTAGTGCTCCGCTGTCTGGAAGAGGAGTACGGCCAGCGCTTGGGGCAGATGTTCGACGCGATCGACCCCAACCCGCTCGGAAGCGCGTCGCTCGCGCAGGTACACCGTGCCCGCCTGGTGACGGGCGAGGACGTGGCCGTTAAGGTGCAGCGCCCCGGCGCGCAACAGGTTATGGCGCAGGACATCGACATCATTCGCTCGGTGGTGCGCATCGTTTCCAAGTTCGTCAACACCGATCAGTTTGTTGACCTGCACGGTGTGGTCGAAGAGCTGTGGACCTCATTTCGCGAGGAGACCAACTTTTTGGCCGAGGCCAAAAACCTCAACGATTTCTATGACTTCCACAAAAGCGTGCACGGCGTTTCGTGTCCCAAATCCTACCTGGACCTTTGCACCGAACACGTCGTGGTCATGGACTACATCGACGGCATCTCCATTGCCGATCCCGAGCGCCTGGTGGCCGAGGGCTATGACCTGGAAAAGATCGGCTCGGCGATCGTCGAGGACTATTCGACGCAGGTGCTCGACGACGGCTTTTTCCATGCCGACCCGCATGCGGGAAACATCATCCTCAAGGACGGCATTGTCTACTTTATTGACCTGGGCATGGTCGGGCGCATGTCGAGCCACGACCGCGGTATCGTCAAGGATATGATCTTTGCCGTGGCCGAGGGCGATGTGCCCAAGCTCAAGGATTCGCTCATGCGTTTTGCCGTGACGCGCGGTGATTCGGCCGAGCTCGATCATTCGGCCTTTTTGTCCGATTTGGACTTTATCGTAGCCGACTTTGCAGGACTCGATCTTAAGGACCTGGATATCGGCGAGTTTTTGACCTCGTTGCTAAACCTGGCGCGCAAAAACGACGTTGAGCTGCCGAGCGTGGTGACGATGTTCGCCCGCGGCATGGTGACGCTCGAGGGTCTGCTGACCGAGTACATGCCCAACGTCAACATGATCCAGATCATCCAAGCGCACATCAAAAACGAGAAGAGCGCCTATGCGCGCGTCCGCGAAATGGGGCGCGACTTTGCGGCGAGCAGCTATCGCGCGGCAAAAGGCTCGCTCGAGGCGGCCGAGTATCTGGGCTTGGCGTCGCGTATGCTCACGCGCGGCCAGCTTAAGGTGAACACGCAGATCATGAGCAGCGATAAGGCGCTGCGGCAGCTGGGTGGAATCATCGACCGCATGTCGATGGCAATTGTGATCGCCGGTCTGTTTATCGGTTCGTCGGTGGTGTACTACGCGCGCATCGAGCCGGTTGTGTTTGGTATCCCGGTGATTGGCTTTATGGGCTACGTGAGCGCGCTGGTGCTGGCGCTGATGCTGGGCCGCGAGATCTGGCGCAACAGCCACGGCGGCAAGCGGTAACGATTTCGCGGGATCAGAGGAAGACGGATCCTTTTGCTCGGCATTCCATCCTCACCCTTTTCTATCGCAAACCATAGCTTTTACCTTGGGCTTCGCCTGTGTGCGGGGCCCTTTTGCGTGATACCATACTGACAGTAATAATCGATGGCCTAGATGGTGGTGCGGAGACGCACGAATGCGTGGTTTTCCTGCGCGTTTGGGAGAATCGGGGTGCAAGTCCCCGGCTGTACCAGTAACCGTAATTCCTCTTGGCCCGGGATAGTCGCGTCGCAGATCGGACGGCGCGCCCGGGTCGGTAAGGTTAAGTCGGATCGCCTCCCATCTTGTACGCGGCCGCGGCGCATGCCGCCGGTACGCGTTGGGCTCTGGAGGGAAGGGGGACCCCGATGGGGGTACTCGAGCGCAATGTGCGCGATGACGTGGGGCAGCCGCTGGGCAATGCTCCAAGTTCAGACAATAGGAGACAAATGGATATGTTTGAGGACGAGTGCCAGCGCGCCTCGTGGCGTCGCCATGGAGCGATTGCCCGTGGCGTAGCCAAGCGCGGTCTGGTGGCGTTCCTGGCTTTTGCCATGGCTTTTGGCACCACGCCGGCGCAACTTTGGGCCGAGGGCGCCGAGGGCATTGCCGAGGCCGTGGCCCAGGCTGCGACGGGCGGCGAGGGCGCGGCGGCCTATGAGGGCACTGCTGCCGCCGATACCGGTGCGAACGATGCTGCCGTGGAGGACGGCACGGGTACCAGTGACGCTGCTGCCGGTCAGGGTACGACTTCGGGCGCCGCGAAGGGCGATGACGCCGCAGGTGATGCGGCTGATTCCGGCAGTTCCACCGCGATGCCTGCTGTCGCTTCGGAGCAGGGCGAGCCGAAGGCCGCTGCCGCTTCTGCCACGACGCTTTCCAGCGTGGCCAGGGTCTGCATCCAGGACACCAAGGATGAGAACTACTCGTATTCCACGAAGTCCGGCGCGCTCAATGCGGGTGATACGCTCTGGGCCAATATGTACGATAAGGATGAGGACGACTACTACAGTTCGGCTTATTCCGTCTCCAATCCTGGCACCTGGACTTACACCTGGCTCGCCGGCACGACCAGGGCCAGCAGCAATGTCGCCGACTACACCGAGGTCGTAGGCCACGAGCAGTCGCTCACCGTCACCGCCGCGATGGAAGGCAAATACTTCATCTGCAAGGTGACCGCGGACGGTAAGGACTACTACGGTCCGTCCGTCTCTGATGGCTCGGGCATCAATGCCAACTTCATCCCCGGTCCCGTGTTGGGCGCCGGGCAGATGGAGCTTAGCAGCGTCAAGCTCAGTAGCGACACGCCGAGCATAGGCGATACCCTTACGGCGACTCCGTACAAGGATTGGTCGAGCCCCGCGGGCTCCGACGCCAAGGTTACCTACACGTGGTCCGCATCCACCTCGCAGTCCTCGGGCTTCACCAAGATCGAGGGCGCGACGGGCGCTTCCCTCACGGTAACCGATGACCTCGAGGGCAAGTACATTAAGGTCGAGGCCACTGCCGGCGTCAACACGGTGAGCAAGACCACTTCCAGCAAGGTCAAACAGGCCGGTGCGGTCGAGATTTCGGCCGTGTCCATCATCAACACCAAGGACAACACGAGTGTCTTTGCGGTGGGGGATACCGCTAAGGCCCGCGCCAAGGAGAAGGGCGGCGCGTACGGCGCATTCGTCGACGCGAGCAAGCTCAACTATCAGTGGCAGTGCTCTGACACCAAGAGTGGCACGTATACCGACATTGCGGGCGCCACGGGTGAGACCCTCGAGCTTACCGACGCTTTGGGCGGCAAGTACCTCAAGTGCAAGGTGTCTTCGAAGATCGGCTCTTCGAGCTTGACCAACTCGACGGGTGCTCTCGTTGCTGCCGCCGGTTCAATTAATGTCACGAGCGTGACTATGAGCCCGACTTCGGGCAAAGTCGAGGTTGGCTCCACGATTACGGCGACCGCCAAGGTGGGTTCCACCGACGTTACCACCGATTCGCATGTCACGTGGCAGTGGTATAAGGGCACCTCGAGATACGCGAGCTCGTGCAACACGCCTATCGAGGGCGAGACCGGCAGCACCTTGACGGCGACCGCCGCCCTTAAGGGCTACTACGTCGTGGCTAAGGCCAATGGCGGCTATGGCGAGCAGAAGCCGTACTATGCGGCGGGTCCTGTGTCCGTCGCTGGCCAAGTTGAGCTTTACGACGTACAGTTTGAGGGCTCTCCCGCCACCAATGGCGTGCACGTGGGCGATACGCTCAAGACCAAGGTACGCAAAAAGGACGGCTCGAACTACAGCTATATCGAACGTACCGACAATGTGACCTATCAGTGGCAGTATGCAAATACCAGCTCGAGCTACGACTCCGCTTACACCGATATCCCCGGTGCTACCAAGGCTACCTATACCGTTGACGCCGTCTATGCCGGCAAGTACCTGCGCGTGAATGTGACGAGCGAAAATACCGTTTTCAGCACGCAGAAGAAGAGCTCGTACGGTACGCAGTCCGTTGCCCCGCTCGGCCCCGTGACGCTCAAGGGTCAGTACAAGCTGGCGGGCATCGAACTTGCCGATAAGAACGTTACGCTGAGTGTGGGCTCAAAGATCACGCCGAGCGTGCAGGTTCCGGGCAGCTGGTCGGGCTCGACGAAGGACGTGCCCGACGATGCCGAGTTGACCATGGCGTGGTACGCCAAGGGCGAGGGCGATGCCGATTGGACCGAGCTCACCGACGGCATCGATACGACCGATGGCAGCCTGACCATTTCGGACGCGCTTGTTGGCAAGCGCATTAAAGTTACGGCGAGCGCTCTCGATAACACGGTTGAGTGGGTTTCTTCCGATAGCGTTACCGCGGCGGGGGAGTATAACCTGCTGCGCGTGACCACTACGCCGCAGATCAATAGCGATTCGATCCATCTCGTCTCGGGCGATAGCGTGAAGGCGACGGCGCAGGCTAAGCGCGCTGACGGCTCGACCACCAACGGTATCGACGTCACCGATCAAGCGACTGTTGTCTGGTACGCGGCTGACGACGCGAAGGCCTCTGCGGCCGACTGGACACTTCTGCCCGACATGTCGGGCGCCACGGCAACGGTTTCGGCTTCTGCCGCGGGCAAGTATCTGAAGGCTGTCGCCACGAGCGGCAGCTCGACGGTCGAGCTTGTCTCTGCCAATCCCGTGATCGCCGCAGGCTCTCTTGAGGCCGCAGTCCAAAAGCTCAACGATGCCAATAAACAGATCGCCGTTGATTACAGCGCTAAGGGCGGCAACGTCAATGACGCGCTGAAGGCGCAGCTTGCCGATCTGGGATTTACCGATATTGACGTCAAGGTCTCCGAGGGCGGCGTTGCCTTTAATGCAGAGGATGACAAAGCCACGGTCGGTATCTCCGACGCTCAGGATAAGACCAACGGCGATGTGACCTTCTTCTTCATTGACCCCAACGACTACACCGGTTACAACATCGACGGTCTGCGTAGCGCCGAGGTCGTGTTTGAGCTGTCGCGTGGCGACGAAACCGAATACTATCAGCCCAGCAAGACAGTGCAGGTTGCTTGGGACGAAGCCCGCGTTCAGCAGATGCTCGACGATGCTGCCGAGCAAATTGCCATAGGCTACGCTTCGGGCGATTCGGCCGAGTCCGTCACGTCGAATCTCACGCTTCCGTACCGCGCAGGCTCCAAGAGCAAGTTCGAGGTTGAATGGAAGAGCTCCGACGGCGATGTCATTTGGCCGTCCGGTTATGGCTGGGACGACTACACCGGCAAGGTGACGCGCTTTTCGAGCGATCGCACCGTAACGCTGACCGCGACCGTTTCGTTTGTGAGCGGTGGCCCGTCTGACGTTAAGGGCGCGCACGACTTCACCGTGACCGTCAAGGGTGATCCCGAGAAGGTCGCCGCCGACAAGAAGGCGCTGCAGGAGAAGGTCGATGCGGCCTTTACCTACGACAATATCAAGTACTCCGGCACCGACGCGGTCGCTAACAAGGATGGCCTGACCGCCGATCTGCAGATGCCGCGCACGAGCACGCTTAATATCGACGGCAAGTACTACAAGGTCGAGTACTCCGCCAGCACCGATGACATCACGTTCAACGGCTACAAGGGCACGGTCTATCAGCCACTGCCTGGCAAAGAGGCAGCGAAGACCAAGATCACCCTTACGGTGACCGATAAGTCCAACGCCGAGGTCACGGCAAGCAAGACCCTCGACTTTGCGATTTCTCCGCAGGACCAGGGCGAGCTCGATGCCGAGCTTTCTCTTATGGAAAAGGCGAAGGCCGGCTATGCTGCCGCCATTCTGAATGGCCAGGACGCCAATGCCGTTTCGGCGGACATGCACGCGTTCCAGAAGGCGTATCTCGATGCCGACGGCAACCTTGCCTGGAGCTACAACAAGACGACGACCGATTCGACGTCCCTTGGTATTGTTCCGGAGGATCTGCCTGGCTATGACGCGATGTCCGGGCAGGATTGGCGTCTGTTTAAGTCGAGCAACAGCTCTATTGTCTCCGCAGAGAATCTCAAGGTCACGCAGCCGCAGTACAACACGAAGGTTGTCGTTTCCTCGCGCCTGACGAGTGAGAAGTACGCTCGCTATGCTGAGCGCTATCCCGACAATGCCACGTATGCCAAGCTTGCCAACCAGGATGTCTCGGCAACGTTGACGGTCGTGGGCACGAGTGGTCAAAACAGCCCCGAGGTCACAGCGACGTGCTCGGTTATTGGCGTCGACGCCAAGGGCAAGCAGCAGACGTGGGCTGCCGCTTCGCAGTACACGCTCAAGAACGGCTCGACTGCCGCCGATCTTTCCGAGGAGCTCTTTAAGCAGGCTGGCCTCAAGGCCGACTACGACCCCAACGGCTCTTGGGGTTGGGTGCTCAATTCCATTACGTCGCCTTTCGATGCCGATCGCACCCTTGCATACGACCATGCTACGGGTGCCTATTGGCAACTATTCATCAACGGCGTCGCTGCGTCGGTGGGCGCTGGCAACTACAAGCTCGAGGCGGGCGACTCTGTCGTCTGGTGTTACTCGAAGTGCGGTGACGCTGCGCCCACCGACCAGCTTTCGGTAAGCTGTACCGTTGTCGGTCAGGACGCTTCAGGTGCTCAGCAGACGTGGGCGCAACCTACGACCTCGCTGGTGGAAGAGGGCGCAACTGCCGCCGATCTTTCCGAGCAGGTCTTTAAGCAGGTCGGTATTGGCGCCGACACTGGCACGGGCTCGTACGGTTGGTTCCTCAATTCGTTGACCTCGCCGTTCGAAAAGAACGTGACGCTTTCGACCGAGCAGGTTAACGAGAGTACCTGGAAATACTGGCAGTTCTTTGTCAACGGCAAGATGGCCAATGTCGGCGCCGGCAACTACACGCTCAAGGCCGGCGATGAGATTGCCTGGGTCTATGGTTCCGATGGCACCATGCCCGGTCAGGTTTCTGTCTCGATGGAGATCATCGGCAAGAAGGACGATAAGGCACAGCGCTGGACCGATCCTTCGAAGCAGGTGTTTGTTGGGGGCACGACGATCAAGGACGCCACTGCCGCCTACTTTGATGCCTTGGGCATCAAGTCCGAGATGTACGATCAGCTGGGCTTCTGGGGCGTTCACAGCCTTGTCTCTCCGCTTGACGGCACTAAGTTGGCCGGCGCTTGGTCGTACTTTGTTAACGGTGTTCCCGGTTCTCAGCTCGATAGTGACTACGTGCTCAAGTCGCGTGACAAGATCGTCTGGGCTTATGCTGCCGGCGATACGGTGCCTAATCCCGACGAGGTCGTAGTCAATCCGAGCGCCCCGCGTCCGACCGATTGGAAGTCCGATTGGGACGGCAAGTCCAATGCGGCGGTCGAGAACGTTTCGACGCCTACGGGTGCGCTAGCGAGCTCTTGGACGTTCGACTGGAAGGCGTATTCTGGTTCGGCGTATCCCAACGCGAGTGAACCTATTGTCGTGAACGGCAACGTGTATCTTGCCGTCAACAAGCGTTTGCTAAAGATTGACGCCAAGTCGGGCAAGGTCCTTGCCGAGTCGAATCTTAAGACTGCGGTCGGTTACACCTCGCGCCCGATTTATGCGAACGGTTTGGTTATTGTTCCGCTTGACGGCGGTGCGGTCCAGGCTCTGACGGCTGACGCGCTCACAACGGTTTGGGTCACCGACTCCGTGAGCGAGACTGCTCAGTCGAATTCTCAGCTGACAATTGATGGCAATTACCTCTATGTCGGCACCGTTGATGTCGACTATGGAAAGGGTACGTACAATAACGGTCATCTGACGCGTATTAACATCCTGACCGGCGCTGTTTCTTGGCAGCATGTCAATGCCGACGAGGGTTATTACTGGACGGGCGCGACGGTGGGCGATGACTTTGTCTTGGTTCCCACCAGTGCCGGTACCGTCGAGATGCTCAGCAAGTCTTCGGGCGATGTGCTCGGAAAGGTTTCGGTTGGTGCTGTTGTCAACTCCACCTGTGTGCTTTCGGCTGACGACAGCCATGCCTATCTAATCTCGCGCGACGGCAAGCTGCACGTCTTGGCGATTTCTGATGGCGACTCACGCGATGCGGATGCCGCTTCGCTTATTACCGAGGAGCGTGTGGTCGACCTTGGCCTTACGGGATGTGCATGCGTGCCTACGACGACGTATGATGGCAAGCTGATTGTTGGCGGCGAGGTTGCTGGCGGCTCTGCGCTGGCGATTATTGATCCGGCCAACAACTTTGCCAAGACGCTGGTTTCGTCTGCTGATGGCACTGCGCTTCCTGCTGGCGGCATCAAGGGCGCTCCGCTCGTAAGTGTCCAGGGCGAAGACGCGTATGTCTACTTCACGGTTAACTACGGCGAGAGCCCTGATTTCGTTAACTACACCTCAGGCGGTGGCGTATATCGTTACAAGTTGGGTGACGCTGAGGCTTCTGGTGTGTTTAGCGCAACGGGCCACTACAACTTCTGTGACTCGCCAATCGCTTGTGATGCCCAGGGCAACTTGTACTACATTAACGACTCTGGCACGCTGTTTAAGCTGAATGCTGGCGTTAAGGTTTCGTTTAGCGCTGGCGAGGGGTCCAAGGTCGATTTTCAGACTACGGCCGCCAACGGCTCTATCGCCAAGCCTGCCGATCCGACGCGCGAAGGCTACACCTTCGCTGGTTGGTATACCGACGAGGCCTGTACGGAGGCATATGACTTTAGCGTTGCGGTGACGGCTGATATGACGCTGTATGCCAAGTGGATCAAGAATGCTGTTAACCCTGGTGGTAACGGTGGCTCTGGCTCCGCTGGCGGCAACGGCGGTTCGGGTAATGCCGGTGCTGGTTCTGGCTCCGGTAACGGCACAAACGGCCAGCAGGCTGGCGGTGCTGTTGCTCCGGGTAAGAAGCCGGTGTCGTCTACCACGACTACGACCGAGACCAAGGACGATAAGGATTCCAAGAAGAAATCCGATAAGTCCGGCAAGAAGGACAAGAAGTCCGGCAAGAAGGATGACAAGTCCGGCAAGTCCGACACGGGCGCGTCTGCAGCGACCACTGCCAAGAAGTCCGCTGCGGCTCCCTCGCAGCAGTCTGGCTTCAATCCGCTCGCCATCGCTGGCGTGGCGGCTGGCGTGATCGGTCTCGCCGTCATCGGCGTGTTCGTGTTCACCAAGCGCCGGTAGGTGAGGGCTGTGTCCAGTAAGCCTCAGGACGCCGAGTCCAAGCAGCCCGACTCGTCGTTCATCCAGCTTGACGATGTAAAGCAAAAGGGCGCCGCTTCGGCGGCGTCCGCCCCTCGGCGCAAGGCACTTGTTGGCGTTCTGACAGCCGCCTGCACCGTTTTGATCGTTGTGTCGCTAGGCTTTGTCCAACCTTCTTCCAGCGGTGCTTGGTCCATCGATTGGATCACTCGGGCCGTGGCGGGGAAGAGCGTTGCCGACTCTGGCTCTGCTGCCTCTCACAAGACAGAGGCGGGTTCCTCGTCTTCTGGTGCCGTGGACTCTGAATCCAAGGAGTCGGATGAATCGGAATCCAAGGACGATTCCGAGTCTTCGGACAAGGACTCGAAAAAGGATTCGAGGGAGAAGAAGTCCGAAGGCAAGGGCGGCAAGAAGTCCAGCAACACGTCTGCCGGACAGGGCTCCGAATCCGCCGGTGGATCGAGCTCTTCTTCGGGCGGTGGCTCGGCGACCGGTGGTGGGTCTGCATCCAACAGCGGCAACGCCTCTGCGGGCAATCAGGGCGGCTCGCAGCAGCCTGGCTACGTCACGGTGACGGTCTCGGTCACATCGAGTGCCGTAGGCAATCCTGTGTCTTCTGGCGGTACGTTCACCTTCAATAAGGGCGCTACGGCCTACGATGCCCTGTGCGCTCTGGGCCTTTCCGTGAATGCTCACGGCTCGTCGTATGGCACGTATGTCGCCGCCATTGGCGGCTTGGCCGAGAAGGAGCACGGCGGCACGAGTGGCTGGATGTACTCCGTTAACGGTGTGGCGCCCAACACGGCGTGCAGCAATTATGTCTTATCCAACGGCGATCGTGTCGTCTGGTATTACGTAACGGGCTAAATGCCTCGACATAACACGCCAAACGGGCGGTTCGGACAAACATCCGAGCCGCCCGTCTTTATGCGAATGGGACGCAGTTTCTCGCCTCGTACACCTTCCTCGGCAGGCTCTGCAAACAAAAAACCGGTCGGAACGAGAATTCCAACCGGTTATACCTTCAAGCAAATGTCGAACAAACTACGACTGTGCGCCCTCGAGGAATAAGCGACGGCTAAAGTAGTTGTACCAGGTGACCAAGAACGTTGCGATTGCCTTCATGGCCTGGTAGCCGATGCTCAAAAACGTGACGCCCACAAACATGTACAGGTCGTTGAGGCCCAAACCAATCACCGACAGGATGGTGAAGATCGTGAACTCGCGCTTGCGGCTCATGCCCTCACGGTGGTCGAACACGTACTTCATGCTGAGCCAGTAGTTGACCACGACGGACGTGGTAAACGAGATCGTGGTGCTCATCAAAAAGTCGAGGTGGAACAGCTCGACGAGCGCAATGAGCATACCCCAGTCGATGCCAAAGGAGATAAGACCAACGACAGCGAACTTGAGGAATTGCTTGGTATGAGGTTGTGCCAGTGCCTTGCGCACGTAATCACATCCAATGCGTTGACGAATCGAGCAACGAGATACTTTAGAGCTTTTGCATGGGAAACGTAAGGTCTTTGGCAAGAACTATACGAACTCGCCAAATATTCAAGAGGCAATCCGCAAACGTTGCAAATCTTGCCGTAAACGAGCAAGGCCCACGAACAACGCAGCGCTCGACGCGCGTCGTCCGTGGGCCCCGTAGTGCAACGAGGAGGCCGGGCTACTTGGTTTGCTCGCCCTCCAGGAAGATCTTGCGCGTTACAAAGTTGTAGACCATGACCAGCGCGGTAGCGCAAATCTTTGCGATATTGGCCTCGAGGCCCAGGCCGGCGTTGAGGGCCAGCACGATGCCATCGTTGAGCGCCAGGCCAATAACGGACAGCACGACAAAGATGATGAACTCGCGGCGGCGGCTCATGCCCTCCTTGTGTGCAAACACGTACTTCATGCTCGCGACGTAGTTAAAGATGAGCGAGACGATAAAGCCACTGGTGTTGGCGATCAGGATATTGAGGCCCAGGCCGTAGTGGAGCAGATTCATGATGCCAAAGTCGATGACGGTGGCAATGACGCCGACGACGCCAAACTTCATGATCTGCGCAAGGAGCTTTTGCATGGTACCTGCCTTAGGGTGGCGCCGCGGCGCCGTGGGGATGACAAACTCAGCAAGTTTAGCCAATCCCCGCAAGCGGGGCTAGGCGCGCTCCTCGATAGCACCGTTTCTATATGACTCGAGCAGCTGGCGCAGGTCCTGGATTTGGCTGCGGATCTTGGCGCCAGTATCGGTGTCGCTCACCATACGGCGCCGGTCGGCCTCGTCAAAGCGGTTTGTCTCGCTTTCGATGTCGATGTTGCGGGTGAGCGCCTCGGCAACGGTGGTAAAGGCCTGGTGCGACTTGAGGCGGCATCCGCGCGAGCTCGAGATAAGCGTGTAGCCGGCGATGCCCGTTTTGGGATGGTAGGCGCGACAGAAGCCGCCGTCGATGACCAGCAACTTGCCGTTGGCGCGGATGGGCTGCTCGCCCTTGGTGGTTTTGACCGGGGTATGGCCGTTGATGATGTGGCCCGTCGGCGAGCAGGCCATGGGGGCGACGCCAAACTCGCGCATGATGTCGTCGCAAACGGACGAGGACGTGGTGAGCGTATAGTACGGGTCCATCGGCTCGACCCACGTGCTCTTGTCGGCGATGTAGGCGCGCTCGAACGTGCGCACCACGCGTCCGCTGGCGGGTGAGTTAAAGCCAATCCACAGGTACCACATCCAGTCGAGGGCATCGCGGTCGCCGACGCGCCAGGCGCGGCGGGCGATATGGTCGCAAAAATCAAAATAATCGCGGCCGGCGTGCCAGGTGCCCAGGCAGTTCATGCTGCTAAAGGTGCCGTCTTCGTTGAGCGGTACGCAGCCGTGGAACAGCAGATTCCCGTTGGCGACCTTATACAGGGAGCCGTGGGTATAGAGGAAATCGATGTGGCGATGCAGGTGATCGGCGGTGACAAACTCGGATACGAGTTTGTCGATGATGTGCTGTTCCTCGGGCGTGAGCGTGTAGGGGTCCGCCGGATCGACGGTGGGGAAGTCGTCGGTCGTGAGCGGCCATACGCTGCCGTCGGCAAGCGTGACCGTGCCGGCGTCGTGATCGATCTTGTCGAGCAGCAGGCGGTCGGCCATATCGAACTCGGGGTGGCGCTGGATAATCTGGCCCTCGAGCTTAAAAAGCAGGACGTTAATAGCCTTGATCAGCGGGCTGATGGACTCGCCGGCGGTATAGGTGGCGTCGGCGAAGGCGACAAGCTCGCGCAGCGAGATGCCATAGTCGTTCTCGAGAATCTCGTAGTTGTCGTAGCGCAGGTTGTTGCGCAGTACCGTGGCGATGCAGGCGGGCTCGCCGGCAGCGGCACCCATCCACAGCAGGTCGTGGTTGCCCCACTGAATATCGAGCGAATGATAGGTGAGCAGGCAGTCCATAATCTTGGCCGCGCCGCCACCGCGATCGAAGATGTCGCCCACCAAGTGCAGGTGGTCGACGGCGAGGCGCTTGATGAGCGAGGCGAGTGACTCGATAAAGTCGTCGGCGCTGGCGGTCTCTAAGATGGATTCGATAATGCGCTCGTGATAACGCACGCGGTAGTTGTTCTCGTCTGGATGCGTGTGCAGCAACTCGTCGATGATGTAGGCGTAATCGCGCGGGATGGCCTTACGTACCTTAGAGCGGGTATAGCGGCTCGAAAGCGAGCGGGCAACCACGATGAGCTGGTCGAGCATGGTCTTGTACCAGGTGGGCGAGTCCTCGCGCCGGCTGCGGACAAGATCGATCTTCTCGCGCGGATAGTAGATGAGCGTGCACAGCTCGCCCTTTTCGCCAAAGGAGAGCGTGTCGCTAAAGATTTCGTCGACATGCTCACGCACGACGCCCGAGCAGTTGTTGAGGATGTGCATAAAGGCTTCGTACTCGCCATGCACATCGCTCATAAAATGCTCGGTGCCCTTGGGCAGGTTGAGGATGGCCGAGAGGTTGATGATCTCGGTGAATGCGGATTGCTCGGTGGGGAACTGTCTCGACAGCAGGCGCAGATACTTGAAGTCTTGCGGATTGCGATCGAATGCGACCATGAAACACCTTCCGATGGGGCTGGTAAAACTGATAAACAGCGTCAAACGTTTATCAGTATGCGCCGCTTTTGTTTCGATTGGAGATGGGAGGTCAAATTGTTGGCCGAACGGTTTGGTAAATCGATTTAGTCGAGGTAGATATGGCGGTTGAATGGAGACATGTGGTCGTTTTTGCAGACGCATACCTCCAGGATCGATAGAGATGATGACGGTAAAGATATTCACTACCT
>CABRZC010000033.1 GCA_902475375.1 uncultured Collinsella sp.
GGCCTTAGCCTTGTCGATAACCTTCTGCGTCACGAAGATCTGCTGGACAACCTGCCAGGCAGAAGACACATCGTAGTACAGCAGAACGCCGACGGGCAGGCTCCAGCCCATCCAAAGCATCATGACGGTCATGACGACGGCCATCATGCGCATGCTCTGGGCCTGCTGACCAGTCTGATTGCGAGACATATACAGCTGCGGAATCAGGGTCAAGACAGCGAACAGAATCAGGCAAACCAGCGCAGGCAGCGCAACCATAAAGCCATCGGCAAAGGAAGCGCTCGGCGTGGTGGTAAGGTCGGGCAGGATGTTGAAGAACGAGAACGTACCGTCGCTAAAGTAGTTCGGCAGGTTACGCAGCAACGTAAACAGGGCAAACAGGACAGGCATCTGGATCAACAGCGGCAGACAACCAGCCATAGGGTTGAACTTGTTCTCGCTGTAGAACTTCTGCATCTCCTCGGCCTGGCGCTGGGGATCGTCGGCATAGCGCTCCTGAATCTCGAGCATCTTAGGCTGCAGCACCTGCATGCGAGCTGTCGACTTGGTCGACTTGAGCATGAGCGGCGTCAGCAGCAGACGGATGATGACCACCAGGATGATGATGGACAGGCCCCAGTCGACCGCAAAGGTCTGGATGAGCTTGAGCAGCTCGAAAAGGATGTTAACGATCCAATCCCACATGTAAGTTTTCCTCCGATAGCGAGTGCCCGCTAGGGCACAGGGTCATAACCGCCGACGTGCAGGGGATTGCAGCGAGCGATGCGCCTCACGGCAAGCCAGCAGCCTCTCAAAACACCGTACTTCTCAATCGCCTGAACGGCATATTGCGAGCACGTTGGGTAGTAAATGCAGGCGTCAGGTAATAAGGGCGAAATAACCTGTTGATATATGCGAATAGGAGCGATGGCAACACGTCGCAAAACGTGATTGCTCATCGCTCCTCCCCGGCAACGCCGGCGCGTTTCATAAGCGAACGCAATGCCTTGTCCATCTCCTGCGGCGAGGAGATCCTCGTCTTGGGAGTCGCGAACAAGATGATGTCATAACCCGCAACGGGAAATCCGCAGCTGCGGGCGGCCTCGCGCATCACACGCTTAGAACGGTTGCGCACGACTGCACAACCGAGCCGTTTAGCACCAACGAAGGCGACCCTTCCGGAGTCGCCTTCGCCAACCGATTCACATATGGTCATTCGAATCAGAGGGTGATTGAAACGACGCCCCTGACTGAACACATGCTCGAAATCTTGCCGAGACTTAATAGTCTTCATGCGAGATGTGTGTATCGCTGCTAGACAGTGAGACGCTTGCGGCCCTTGGCGCGGCGACGGGCGAGCACGGCACGACCACCCTTGGTGGCCATACGGGCACGGAAGCCATGGGTCTTGGCACGCTTACGCTTATTAGGCTGATACGTACGCTTCATCTTAAGTTCCTCCTGCTGCATTTCGAGTGTCCGCGGGAGCGCGGACGCAGATATAGACACGTGAGCTTGAAGATTGTAGGGAAATCAATGTTCAAATGTCAAGAAATCAAAGGTGAAAGGTTGCGTAGTTCACACGGTTCCGCCATAAGCTCAACCGAAATTTGCGCCGCATTACAACTTTTCACGATATTTCATCGAGTTTTCAACAGGTCATGTTGGCAATGTTGAGAACTTTTCGCCCGTTTTCCAAAGTTTTCAACAGGTTTTGAAAAGTTGTCGAAAGATGAGAAACATTGCACGGTGAGCTACTATTTGTTCGAAACCTTTTGAAAGATTGCGAGCGGCATGTCTGACGACTTTTACACCATGGTCGATTCCGGAGACCCGGCACCCGACAACGAGCACATCAACGGCGTGCGCGAAAAGCGTGGCGAGGAAGAGCAAGCTGCCGCGAAAACGCAGACTGCCATGTATGCCGCACGCATCGCGGTCTATGACGACATGCTGTCGACGCCGCGCGTCATCGTCATCGAACCTAAGGACGTGCGCACCTATCTGGAAGAGACAACCAACACCGTCTACCAGTGCATGAAAGAACAGGGCGGGCACATCTCGCTCATGGTTATCCGCGAGATTGTCGAAAACTTTATCCACGCCCACTTTGCAGAGCCCATCATCTCGATTCTCGACGGGGGCGATACCATCCGCTTTGCCGATCAGGGTCCGGGCATCGACGACAAAGAGCGTGCCTTCGATTTTGGCGTAACCAGCGCAAACAGCAAGATGAAACGGTATATCCGCGGTACCGGCGCCGGGTTTCCCATGGTACAGGAGTACTTGGAAAACGCCGGCGGCGCCGTCTCCATCGAGGACAACATGGGCAACGGCACCGTCGTGACGGTAAGTCTGAACCCCAAGCGCGTGCAGGAAATCGAGCGCGCCGGAGGGCGAGGGGCCGCCGTGCGCCCCGAGACGGAGCAGCCGGCGTATCCCCTATCCAGCACGTTTGCACAGCAGCCCGTGGCGCAGCAGATGCAGCAGCCTGGAAGTTTTCCCATGCAAGACCCCCAGACACCGCTGGGCAACCCAGTGCAAAACATGCCGGAGGGCATAGGCTCGGCGGGTCTGGACACAAGCGTCGCGCAGCAGACGGCGGCCATGCCAAACGTCCAGCAAATGGGCTACCAACCGTACCCCCAAGAGTATCCTCCCCAATATATGCCGCAGCAGGGATATGCCCAGCCGTATCCGCAGCAGTATCCTCAGGGATATCAGCAGCCGTATCAGCAGATGCTGCAGGGGCAATTTAACCCTTGGGCCCAGCAGATGCCGCCGCAGCCTTACCAACAGTGGCCGCAAAGTTTTCAACAACAGTTGCCGCCCATACAGAGTTCTCAACAACCAGCAGCTCAAATGATGTATCCTAGTGCGGCGAATCAATACGCACAACCGCAGTCGGACGTGTTTGTAAGCGAACGCGGCAACGCTGCATTGGGGTATCTAGCCCAACATCAAGAGTGCGGCGCAACGGACTTGGCGCGGGCGTTTGGAAACTCCGCACCCACCTGGTCGCGCACGCTCAACGATTTGGCACAGGCGGGCTTGGTAATCAAACATGGGCAGAAATACCATCTGACCGAAATTGGAAGCGCTCGCGTGCGGGCTCAGGCTTAAGGAACGGGAGAAACAGTGGACGAGGAAGCAAGCATCATCCTGGGGGATGCCATCGCCTTTTGCCAGCGCGACGGCCAAGATGCGCGCCTCATCAACATGCTGGGGCAATCGCGCGCCGTGAGCCTGACCGAGGACACCTTGACGATTGAGGCCCCCTCACGATTTGCCATCGCTCAGCTTAAAAAGCATCAGCCGACCATCGAGGCGTACCTGGAAGAGATCGCCTTTGCACCGATTGCGCTCAACATCGTGGCACCACAGGGCTCCGCGGCAGATAACGCCGCGCCCGCGGCACCCGTCGTCCCCCCGGCGGCACCAGCTACCACCACAGTGTCGGCTCCCGAGCACCAAATCGGCGATGTTTCCCGTGAAACCATGCCCGCCGCACCAACGGCAGCAATTCCTATGCCCGCTGCCACACACATGCCTATCGCGCACGACGCAACACCAGGCGAGGATTCGGGCATCGCAATCAAAAACACGCTTTCGGCCGACGATTTCCGCCGCATGATGAACCAGATGAAGGGCGGGGCGCCTGCAAAGAGTGCAAAACCAGCCTCCACATCGCCCACGAGCGTCCCCGCAGCTGCGGCACCGATCGAGCAGAACACCGATGGCGCGCCGCTCGCGGCCAACTCGAAATTCACCTTCGAAAACTTTGTCTACGGCCCAGAAAACAGCCATGCCTATCGCTCGGCCCTCAAGTTTGCCGCGCTCGCGGACGAACGCGGCACATGCACATCCCTGTTCATCTATGGCAAATCGGGGCTGGGCAAGACCCATCTGTTGCTCGCCATCAAAAACGAACTCGCCGAAAAGTCGCCCGAGATCAAGGTAAAGTACGCCAACTCACAGGCGTACCTCGATGACCTGATGACGGAGTTCGACCGCCAAAAGAAGAGCAATGCCCCCATCATGCAGGCATACCACGACGTGGACGTGCTCATCATCGACGACATTCAAAACATCATCGGCAAGCGCGCGAGCGTGGACTACTTCTTCCAGCTCATGGACGAGTTTATCCGCAACAACAAAAAAGTCGTCATCGCAGCCGACCGTGCGCCCAAAGACCTGAGCATGGACGAGCGCCTTACCAGCCGTTTTAATGCCGGTATGCTCTGTTTGGTGGCGGAGCCCAGCTACGAGATGAAATACAAGATCTTGCAGCGCTACTACGAGAACACGATAGCCGCCGCACCCGAGGCGGGTGACGACTCGCTGCTGGCGGCCTATGGCGGCGATGGTGGGCATCTGACCGACGAGCACTTTAAGCACATGGCAGAAGTCTCGGGAACCAACATTCGCGAACTCGAGAGCTTTTGCGAACGCTGCGCCGGCGAGGCAGGAGACCGCGAACGCGAGGGCAGCGAGCTCAGTTTCGACGACATCGACGCCATCGCAAGCCAGTACTTCGATACGTCGGCCAAAAAGATCAACGTGCAGACGGTCCAGTCTGTCATTGAAGAGCAGTACGGCGTGACGCACGAGGAGCTCATCGGTCCGCGCCGCAACGCCAACATAGCCAAAGCCCGCCATATCGCCATATATCTGGCCATCGAGATGTGCGAGATGACGACTACGGCGGTGGGCGCGGAGTTTGGCAACCGCAACCACTCAACCGTCAGTACGAGCTATAAAAAGGTTCAGAAGATGATTCAGGAAGACCGCACCATAACCGAGGATCTCAAGTCGCTGCGAGATAAAATAACACTGCGCTCGTAGGGAAATAGAGACACCTGTTGAAAACTTGTCGAAACGCCGGGCATAACATGTCTAAAACTCGCCACAAGGCGATGAAAAGTTTTCCGCAGGTTTTGAACGTGGAAAACACGGTCGGTTGCGCACAGGGCGCTGTCGATTCTCTTTTTGGGGTTGACCAGCGCTTTTGGGAGTAATCAACAGTTTCGTCAGTGCTATTACTATTATTAAGATATTTATATCTATAGAAAGGTATTAAAAGATGAAGTTCACCGTCAGCCAAAGCTCGCTCACGCAAGCCATCGGCGTCGTTATGAAAGGCGTCGCTTCGGCATCTACCCTTCCCATCCTGTCGGGCGTGCTCGTTAAGGCGCAGGACGGCATCTTGGAATTCCAAACCTCTAACTACACCATCTCGATTCGTCATCGCATTGCCGCGCATGTCGAAGAAGAGGGCGAGATGGTGATTCCCTGCAAGATGCTCTCGAACATTACGAAGACCCTTCCCGACGCCCCGGTTACCTTTGAGCTCTCGGAGCGTCAGGTGCTGATCGGATGCGAGAAGAGCTCCTTCCGCCTCAACACGCTCGACGCCAACGATTTCCCCGAGTTCCCCGCCTATGCCATCGAAAGTGCGGTGGAGCTCCCGACCGATATCCTGTCCGAGATGGTCGGCCGCGTGTGGCGCGTCACTTCGACTGATAAGGCCCGCCCCATCCTGGGAGGCGTGCACATGAAGGTCGAGAACAACACCGTGCGCCTGGTGGCAACCGACTCCTTCCGTCTGGCTGTATGCGACACCCAGGTCGAGACCTCGACGCTCGAGGGGTCCTTTGAGCTCAACGTTCCGGCCGACGCCTTCAACGACGCCCTGAGCATCATGGCCAGCCAGGCGACCATCATGATCGGCGCCGCGGACACCCAGGTTGTCTTTGAGGCCGGCAACACCACCTACGTGTCGCGCCGTATCGAGGGCGTGTACCCCAACTACAAGCAGCTCATCCCCGATTCGTGCGTGACGAGCGTCAAGATCGACGTGGCGGCTTTTAATGCCGCCCTCAAGCGCGTGGCGGTCATCGCGAGCGCGAACCCCGCAGTCAAGTTCGAGATCGATGTCGAGAACGGCCAGATGGGCCTGTCCTCCATCTCCAATGACCAGGATCTGGCGCAGGAGACAATCGATGTCGAGGCCGAGGGCGAGTCGGGCACCATCGCCTTTAACTACCACTACATCTTTGGCTGCCTCAATGCCCTATCCAAGGAGAAGGAGATCACGCTGGAGCTCAAGAGCTACTCGCAGGCGGGTATCTTTAAGTCCTACGACAAGATCAACTATCTGTACCTGGTCATGCCGGTTCGCATCTAGCGCTGCGCCATGACCATGTTTGCCCGCAACCTTTCCGTCGCGCGCTACCGCAGTTTCGATAGCTACCGTCTTGACCTGGACGAAGGCGTGACGGTGCTTGCGGGACCCAACGCGGCGGGAAAGACCAACCTTATAGAGGCGCTGCAGCTTTTGACGAGCGGCGCCTCGTTTAGGCATCCCACCGCTACCGAGCTCGTGCACGACGGCACGGGCTCGTGCAGGCTCGAGTTGAGACTCGAGGGCGATGGCCGCGTGCTCGATATGGGGCTGGGCGTTGAGGACGGCAAGCGCTCGTTTAGCCGTAACGGCAAGAGATGTTCGGCCGCCGGCGTGCGCGGGGTTTTGCCGAGCGTGCTTTTTTGCCCCGATCATCTGGATATGGTCAAACGCGGTGCCAGCGTGCGTCGGGCCGCCCTCGACGACTTTGGCGTGCAACTGAGCGCCCGTTACGCCGACCTGGCGAGCACCTACGGGCGTTGCGTGACGCAGCGCAACGCCCTGCTCAAGGAGTCCTGGTGCTGCCGCGAGATGCTCGGCGCATGGAATGACTCCATCGCTCGCGCCGGGTCCGCCCTGCTCGTGCATCGTTTGGCCCTGCTCGACCGACTGGCGGGCCATGTGCGCGCCGCGTATGGGCAGGTGGCGTCCGGTGAGGACGCAGGCGTGTCCTATGTGTCCACACTGGGGGATTTGCCTCAAACCGAGGGGCGCGAGGAACTTAAGGGCTGGGCGTACGAGCATATGCTCGCGGCCCTCGATGAGCGTGCCGATGAGGAGATGCGCCGCGGCGTGACGCTTGTGGGTCCGCATCGCGACGAGATTGAGTTTACCGTTGCGGGTCGATCTGCCCGTTCGTTTGCCAGCCAAGGGCAGCAGCGAACGCTGGTGCTTGCCTGGAAGGTGGCAGAAGTGGCCGTGGCGCGCGATATCCTGGGCACCGCGCCACTGCTGCTTTTGGACGACGTGATGAGCGAGCTCGATGCCGGGCGCCGAGGCGCTTTTCTGCAGCTGATCGGTGATGACATCCAGACGGTCATAACCACCACCAACTTGGGGTACTTTACTGATGACCTGCTTGAACGAGCCAAGGTGGTGAGCATGGGTGAGGCGTGCTAATTACGAGCGCGAGAACGGAACGGTTGCCTTTGGCGGCTTTTTGGATGCCGAGCGTCAGCGCATCCTGGCGGCCGCGACACCTGAGCGCCGCGCGCAAATGGAGGCTGCCGAGGAGTCGCGCGCGGTCTATCGTGCCTGGAATGCGGTGTGCTCGGGCACGCGCGAGGGACGCCACGTGACGGGCCTGCGCTACCTGCCCGAGTCCAATGAGCTGCTGGTGTATCTCGATTCGCCCTCGTGGACGCAGGAGATGACGCTGCTGCGCGAGATCATCCGGGCGCGCATGGAGCGGGCCGGCGCGCATGTGGACGGCCTGGTGTTCAAAACGACCGCACCCGGTCACACGCCGCCGGCTGCCAAGGAGCGCCTGCGCCCGGCCGTGACCGAGCGACCGCCGGTTCCGCACGCCGATCTAAGCGAAGCCGAACGCGGCGAGATCGAGCGCCAAGTGGCGCCCATCGAAGACCAAAAACTGCGCGAGGCCCTCGAGAATGCCATGAGAGCCAGTGCCGAGTGGGCCAAGGGCGTGCAAAGCGAGAAAGAGCCTTAAATCGCATCTGGTGGCCTTGTAGAGCCAAATACCCTCGCTCCCGAGGGTATTTTTTTACGATAAACTAGTAAGGCTGTACACATTTTCTTAGCTGAAGGAGGACGTGTGGCAAACGAAAACGATTACGATGGCGGCGAGATTAAGATTCTCGAAGGTCTCGAGGCCGTTCGTAAGCGCCCGGGCATGTATATCGGCTCGACGAGCGCCAGCGGCCTGCATCACCTGGTGTGGGAGATCGTTGACAACTCCGTTGACGAGGCCATGGCCGGTTTCTGCACCGAGATTCACGTGACGGTCCACGCCGACAACTCCATCACGGTCGTCGACAACGGGCGAGGCATCCCCGTCGACGAGCATCCCATCAAAAAGATCCCGACGCTCGAGGTCGTTATGACGATCCTGCACGCCGGCGGTAAGTTCGATAACTCGGCCTACAAGGTCTCGGGCGGACTGCACGGCGTGGGCATCTCCGTCGTCAACGCACTGTCCAAGCGCGTGGTCGTGCAGGTGCGCCGTGATGGCAGCGTCTACGAGATGGAGTTCTCGCGCGGCAAGACCGTCAAGAAGATGGAGGTCGTGGGCACCTCGGATTCGACGGGTACCACCGTCAGCTTCTGGCCCGACGACGAGATTTTCGAGACCTGTGTCTACGATTTCGATACGCTGCACAACCGTCTGCAGGAGACGGCGTTCCTCAATAAGAATCTAAAGATTGTGCTGACCGACGAGCGCGAGGCGACTCCCCACGTGGAGGAGTTCTGCTACGAGGGCGGCATCATCGACTTCGTCAAGTTCCTCAACGACGGCAAAGACGTTCCCGAGGCCTTCAAGGAGCCCATCTATATCGAGGGCAAGTCGGATCCGGATGCGCCCGTGACCAAGATGGGCGAGGTCGAGGTGTCCCTGCAGTGGAATGCCGGCTACGGCGAGAACGTCATGTCGTTTGCCAACGACATCTACACCCCCGAGGGCGGCATGCATCTCGAGGGTTTCCGCACCGCTCTCACCCGCGTGATCAACGATTACGCTCGCAAGCAGAACCTACTCAAGGAGAAGGAGGCCAACCTGAGCGGCGACGACGTGCGCGAGGGGCTTTCGGCCGTCATCTCGGTCAAGCTGCCCGACCCGCAGTTTGAGGGCCAAACCAAGGCCAAGCTCGGCAGCTCCTACATGCGCGCGCTCACGCTCAAGATCGTGACCGATGGGCTGACCGATTATCTGGAGGAGCATCCCAAACCCGCCCGCGAGATCGTCAAGAAGGCCCAGCAGGCATGCAAGGCCCGCAACGCCGCCCGCAAGGCGCGTGAGGCGACCCGCCGCAAGAGCCTGCTCGAGACGGCGTCGCTGCCCGGCAAGCTCGCCGACTGCTCGGTACGCGATGCCGAGCTGACCGAGCTCTTTATCGTAGAGGGCGACTCGGCAGGCGGTTCGGCCAAGGACGGCCGTCGCCGAGACATCCAGGCGATTCTGCCCCTGCGCGGCAAGATTTTGAACGTCGAGCGCGTGGGTGACCACCGCGCGTTCTCGAGCGACACCATCCAATCCCTGATCACCGCGATCGGCTGCGGCGTCACGACGAGCGCCGGCGACGGTGGCGACTTCGATATCAGCAAGGCGCGCTACCACAAGATCATCATCATGACCGATGCAGACGTTGACGGTGCGCATATCCGCATCCTGCTGCTGACGTTCTTCTACAAGTACATGCGCCCGCTGATCGATGCCGGCTATGTCTATGTTGCCTGCCCGCCCATCTTTGGCATTAAGGTACGCAACAAGATCCATTACGTGTATCCCAACGGCCGCCAGCCCGAAGACGAGATTCTGCGCGACACCATTCAGAGCCTGGGCCTGAACCCCGACGACAACGACGAGGACGGCAAGGCCAAGGATGGCAAGATCACCAAGAAGCGCAAGGGCTATACCGTCCAGCGCTACAAGGGCCTGGGCGAGATGGACCCCAAGCAGCTTGCCTCGACGACGATGGACCCCAAGACCCGTATCCTGCAGCGCGTGTCGATCGAGGACGCCGTGGTGGCGGACCGCGCCGTGCGCGAGCTCATGGGTTCCGAGGTCGGCTATCGCCGCGAGTACATCGAGAAGCACGCACATGACGCACGATTCTTAGACGCCTAGCTTTCCCAGGCACCCCATCTTGCCCTTCAGGATTTCGGGCGCCGCACGCAAGGCGTGCGCCCTCATCCTTCAGGGCAACCTGGGGCACCTGGAAAACCTAGGAGGGTTTTCCGGTGTTCCCGGTAATCCGTCTCCGTGGTGGGGAACTAATGGACCACGCAAACCATGAGGAGGTAACGTGGCAGACGATATCAACAACAATGAGGGTATGGACGAGGCCGGCGACGCCGGCATGCCCGATGATCTGAAGCGCCTACTCGCCCGCGCCGAGCAGGGCGAGGACGGCGATCCGGATTCCTATAACCCCGACGCCGAGGATGAAGATGATGAGGATGACGACGCCGAGCTCGAGGAGAGCTTCGGCGCGGTCGATCGTGGCGCTTCGGCCGGCGAGGACATCAACGGCGGTCAGCTCCAGATTTCAGAGTTCGGCCGCGAGATGAAGCAGTCGTTCATCGAGTACTCGATGTCGGTCATCACGGCGCGCGCCCTGCCGGACGTGCGCGACGGACTAAAGCCGGTGCACCGCCGCATCCTGTACGCCATGAACGAGAGCGGCATCTACCCCAACCGCCCGCATAAGAAGTCGGCCTGGACGGTCGGAGAAGTTATCGGCAAGTACCATCCGCACGGTGACTTCGCGGTTTACGAGGCCATGGTTCGTCTGGCGCAGTGGTTCTCCATGCGCACACCGCTCATCGATGGCCACGGCAACTTCGGCAACATCGATGGCGACGGCGCGGCGGCCATGCGTTATACCGAGAGCCGCCTGGCAAAGCCTGCCATGGAGCTGCTGCGCGACCTGCAAAAGGATACCGTCGACTGGCAGCCCAACTACGACGAGTCGCTCGCCGAGCCCGTGGCGCTGCCCGCGCGCTTTCCCAACCTGCTGGTCAACGGCAGTCAGGGCATCGCCGTCGGCATGGCCACCAATATCGCCCCGCATAACCTCACCGAGGCGATCGAGGCCACCTGCTACCTGATCGACAATCCCGACGCCACCGTCGACGAGCTTATGCAGATCATGCCCGGTCCGGACTTCCCCACCGGCGCCATCATCATGGGCAGCGCCGGCATTAGGCAGAGCTACGAGACCGGTCGCGGCTCCATTACCGTGCGTGCCAAGGCCCACGTGGAATCCACCAAGACCGGTCTCAGCCGCCTGGTCTTTACCGAGATTCCCTACATGGTCAACAAGGGCACCTTGCAGGAGAAGATCGCCCAGCTCGTAAACGACAAGCGCATCGAGGGCATCTCGGACATGCGCGACGAGTCCAACCAAAAGGGCATCCGTCTGGTCATCGAGCTCAAGAAGGGCGTCATTCCGCAGGTCGTGCTCAACAACCTGTATAAGTACACCTCGCTGCAGACGACCTTTGGCGCCAACAACCTGGCACTCGTCAACGGCGTTCCCAAATGCCTGAGCTTGCGCGAGATGCTGCAGCACTACATCGACCACCAGGTCGACGTCGTCACCCGTCGCACTCGCTTTGACCTTAAGAAGGCCCAGGCACGTGCCCATATCCTCGAGGGCTACTTGATGGCTCTCGACCATATCGACGAGGTCATCAGCATTATCCGTTCCTCGCAGACCGACTCCGAGGCAAGCGGCCGCCTGATCGAGCGCTTTGGCTTTACGCCCGAGCAGACCACGGCCATCCTCGAGATGAAGCTGCGCCGCCTGACTGGCCTGGAGCGCGACAAGATCCAGGAAGAGCTGGACGGTCTGCGCCGCGCCATCGCCTACTACGAGGACCTGCTGGCGCATGAGGAGAAGATCCTGGGCGTCATCAAGGAGGAGATGCGCGAGATTTCGAAAAAGTTCGGCGACAAACGCCGCACCGAGATCAGCCATGTCGAAAAGGATCTGGATGTCGAGGACCTCATCGCCGACGAGGACATGGTCGTGACCATCACCCACACCGGCTACGTGAAGCGCATCCCGGTGGCTGCCTACCGCGCCCAGAAGCGCGGCGGCAAGGGCGTGTCGGGCGTCAACCTTAAAGAGGACGACGTCATCGACGAGATGTTTATCGCGTCCACGCACGAGTACGTGCTGTTCTTCTCGAGCAAGGGCAAGGTCTACCGCCTGAAGGTGCACGAGCTGCCGGTGGGTACGCGCCAGGCGCGCGGCACCGCGATCGTCAACCTGCTGCCCTTTGAGGAAGGCGAGAAGATCGCGAGTGTCATCAGCTGCCGCGAGTTCCCCGCCGACGAGTACCTGATGTTTGCCACCAAGAGCGGCATGGTCAAGAAGACCGTGATGAGCGCTTACGACCGCAGCCGCCGTGATGGCCTGATCGCCATCAATCTGAGAGACGACGACGCGCTGCTCGCCGTGCGCCGTGTGCGCGAGGGCGACAAGATCATCCTGGCCACCACTGCGGGCAAGGCGATCATGTTCCCCGAGGACCAGGTTCGCGCCACGGGACGCGACACCAGCGGCGTTCGCGGTATTAGCATGAAGGACGGCGTGAGCGTTTTGGGTATGGAGGTTACCAACGGCAACGGCGACCTGTTTGTCATCACCGAGCGCGGCTACGGCAAGCGCACGCCGGTCGCGGACTATCCGGAGCAGAACCGCGGCGGTCAGGGCGTCTACACCATCCAGATGACCGAGCGTAAGGGAAACCTCGCGGCCATGAAGACGGTGGGTCCGCAGCACGAGCTGTTCATCGTGACGGAAGGCGCGACGGTCATTCGCGTCAAGACCGATGAGATTAGCCAGACCGGCCGAGCCACCCAGGGCGTCAAGATGATGACCGTCGACGACAACGACCGTGTGTGCGCCGTAGCCCGCATGACAGCCGCCAAGGAGAAGCCCGAAGGCGAAGGCGCCGAGGCAACGGTCGATGCCGAAAATACCCCAGTCGACCTAGGCGACGGCAACGACATGCCAGAGGATCTCCTAGACGAGTAAGATGCCCTTACTGGTAGAAAATATCAGACCCCATATATCGGCGGTCGGCGCACTGCGCGTCGACCGCTTTTTTGAAAACCTTGGGACCCCATGGTCGCTGGGCTGGCGAGATGGTTTTGGTTTGTCGCGAGTTCCGCACGCAAAGAAGGCCACTAATGTGGCCTTCGTCTTGCGCAGGACTGTCCGAGCAGCAAACCAAAACCATCTCGCCAGCCCAGCGACCACCCCTCCCAAAGATTTTCAAAAAAGTTGTTGACGCGCGCGTAACGACTCGTCTAATATATCCCTTGCGCGATGGACCTGTAGCTCAGTTGGTTAGAGCGTCCGGCTGATAACCGGGAGGTCACAAGTTCGAATCTTGTCAGGTCCACCACTTTCTTTCGCAATAAACACCCCAGCGAGAGCCGAGTTGCCGCTGGGGTGTTTATTACTGTCTCCGTGGGGGTTTAGCTCAGCTGGGAGAGCGCGGGCTTTGCAAGCCTGAGGTCAGGGGTTCGATCCCCCTAACCTCCACCATGATGGACCTGTAGCTCAGTTGGTTAGAGCGTCCGGCTGATAACCGGGAGGTCACAAGTTCGAATCTTGTCAGGTCCACCATCAAAACTGTGAAGAGCCTCGAGGCATGGCCTCGGGGCTTTTTTCTTGTGTGTGATAAAACTCATTTTGGTTTTGTGTGCTGTGCGAAAGATTGGGTAGTATAGCTATTCAATGCGGCGAAGGCGCCGCGTGTTAACCGCTACGTACCGGAGGTGTTCCATGGTTCGTGTCGACATAGAGACCATCGTCATGGCCGCCGGTCCCGTGCCATCGCTTATCGTACTTCGCGAGCGCTGCAGCAAATCGGACTCCCCTGCGCCGCTGCGCTCCCTTTCTATCCAAACTGGTTCGTTTGAGGCTGCGGCTATTAGCCGCGGTATCGACAGCGGTCGTGCCGAGCGCCCGATCGCCCATGACCTGCTGCTCGACACGCTTGATGCCCTGGATGCAAAACTCGAGCGCATCGAGATTGTCCGTGCCGAGCCTCCCGTGTTCTATGCGACGGTCGTTGTTTTGGCCGACAGCAACGAGCATAGGATCGATGCGCGTCCGAGCGATGCCATCGCCCTCGCCGTGCGCAGCAATGCTCCCATGTTTGTTGAGGACGACATCATGAACCGCCTGGGGACCGTCTCTCCGGTTGCCGAGGAAGTCGATGACGAGCAGGAATTTGAGAAGTTCGACGAGTTCGTCCATACGCTCTCGCCCGATGATTTTTAAATGACGAGTAGCCATGAGACGGAGTGTGCACTGATGGGTCGCGGCGTTTCAGCCGAAGCCGCCGCCATTGCCCGCGAGGCCCAGATGCGCTCGGAGGCATCCGAGGCCGCACGCATCGCCTATGTGACGCAGGCCTGTACGCTTCGCGAGCGCCGTGCCTCCTTTATCAAGATGGTTGCCGTCTCCGCACTTGTCGCGGCAATCTCCTCGCGCCTTCGTGGTACAGTTGGTGCGCTTGGGTTTTCGATTTCGACGGGCTTGGTCATCTGGGGCGTGGTCGATGCCGTGATGCTGACCAACCAGATCAAGGTACTCGATAAGCGCGCCGCCGATATGATGCGCGCCCGCGACGCCGCCGCCGAGATCGCTGCCGAGGCACAAGAGATGTAACGACGCCGGACTCGATGGGAAGGTCTAAAAATGGCACAGGATATGCAGGACGCCGGAAACGTCTCCGCCGAGCTCGACGCCATGGTGTGCGACCTCATCGGGGCATTTTTAGACGACCTGGCCGCTGGTGAGAACCCCGGCGTTGTCGTTGCGATCGAAGACGCCGCGTCCAACCGCTATCTGGCGGCACTCGACGAGGACGGCGAGGAGGCATGCCTCGAGGCTGCCACCAACTTTATCTCCGAGCACAAGATGGGCCTTAAGGACGAGGGCCTGGGTCGCATCGCCCGTTACGCCATCGGCTACACTGGTTGTGTCGAAATCGATGGCGGCTACCATGACGCCCTGCTTGTGAGTTTCTTTGAGACGACGCTCGAGAGCGGCTTTTCGGCATACGTACTGTACGAGGGTGTGGGCGCCGGCGATGGTTTTATGTGGAGCGACCCTGAACCTGCAGGCGAGGAAACCCCTCTTATCTAAAATCGCTAAAATAAACGAGTTTTCGGTAAAAGGCTCAAAATTCCCGCCGAGCGTTGTGTTGCTGGGCGGGTCGCATACGCGTGCCGGTTGTATATAGATAGAAGATAGGGGAACTACATGCGCGTAGACAATCTGAGGAACATCGCCATCATCGCTCACGTCGACCACGGCAAGACGACGATGGTCGACAAGCTCCTGCGTGCCACGGACGCCTTCCGTGCCAACCAGCAGGTCGAGGACCGCGTCCTGGATTCTAACGACCAGGAGCGCGAGCGCGGCATTACGATTCTCGCCAAGAACATCTCTATCGAGTACAAGGACGTTAAGATCAACGTCATCGACACCCCGGGCCACGCTGACTTTGGCGGCGAGGTCGAGCGCGTGCTGCGTATGGCCGACGGCGCCCTGCTGCTGGTCGATGCCTTTGAGGGCCCCATGCCCCAGACCCGCTTCGTGCTGCGTCACGCCATCGACACCGGCCTCAAGATCATGATCGTCATCAACAAGATCGACCGTCCGGGCGCCAACCCCGAGAAGGCCTACAACGACTGCCTGGACCTTATGGCCGACCTGGGCGCCACCGACGACCAGCTTGAGTTCGCCATGGAACACGTGGTCTACGCCAGCGCCATGAATGGCTTTGCCCGCCTTGACCCCAACGACGGCAACATGGACATGTATCCGCTGCTCGATATGATCATTGACGACATGCCCGCGCCCGAGGTTGACGAGAACGCCCCGCTGGCCATGCAATGTGTGACCATCGACCACTCCAACTTCGTTGGCCGCATCGGTATCGGTCGCGTGTACTCCGGCACCATTCACCAGGGCGATCAGATCCTGGTCGTCAAGAACGACGGTTCCAGCGCTACCGCTACCGTCAAGCAGCTCTTTACTTTCGACTACCTGGGTCGCACCGAGTGCCAGGAAGTCGGCGCCGGTGACATCGCCGCCGTCGTGGGCATCGACCGCACCGATATCGGCGATGTCTACACCGATCCCGAGAACCCTGTCGAGCTCGAGCCCATCGAGATCGACCCGCCGACCCTGTCCATCGTCTTTGAGGCTTCGACCTCCCCGCTCGTCGGCCGCGACGGCGACATCGTGGGTGCCCGTCAGCTCAAGGAGCGCCTGTTCAACGAGGCCGAGAACAACGTGACCATGAAGATCGAGGAGCTCGAGGACAAGAGCGGCGTCGAGGTCTCGGGCCGCGGCATTCTGCACCTGTCCGTCCTGATGGAGTCCATGCGTCGCGAGGGCTTTGAGTTCCAGGTCGGCCGTCCCCGCGTTCTGTTTAAGAAGGACGAGAACGGCAATAAGCTGGAGCCCGTCGAGCAGGCCGTCGTCGAGTGCCCGGACGAGTACTCGGGCAAGGTCGTTGAGGTCTTCGGCACCTCCGGCGGCATCATGACGAGCATGGATACCTCGGGTATCGTGACGCACCTCGAGTTTAAGATCCCGACCCGCGGCATCATGGGTCTTAAGAACCGCATCATGAACGTCACTCACGGCGAGGGCGTGTTCTACCACACCTTCCTGGAGTACGGCCCCTATGCCGGCGAGATCGGCAACCGCCAGAACGGCGCCATGATCTCCATGACCACCGAGAAGGCCGTTGCCTACGCTCTGGGCACGCTGCAGGAGCGCGGCCAGCTGTTTGTTGAGCCGGGTACCGAGTGCTACGAGGGCATGATCGTGGGCGAGCGCAGCAAGGCCGGCGACATGGTCGTCAACATCGCCCGTACCAAGAACCTGGGCAACCAGCGTTCCTCGACCTCCGATATCTCCGTCCAGCTGGTGCCGCCCCGCACCTTCTCGCTGGAGGAGGCGCTGGAGTACATCGCCGACGACGAGCTGGTGGAGATCACTCCCAAGAACATCCGCCTGCGCAAGCGTCTGCTCAATGCTACCGACCGCAAGAAGGCCGCAGTCCGCGCCGGTCAGGTCAACAAATAAGCGCCGAGCTTTATAGCGACTAACAAGAAAGGGCGCCGACCATCGCGGTCGGTGCCCTTTTTGGTGCACAGGGATTGAGTTGGTCTGCACCACCGCAAAGGTGTCTGTCCCCTTTGTGGTGGTTGACGGCTAGGCGGAAGGAAGGCCCGGAGTATTGGCGGCCTGCTGCGGCTTGAGGCGGGCGTTGCGCCAGATGATCTGGATGACGTAGCCGAGCGTAAAGACGAAGGCTACGCCGCTGATGAAGTCACCTACGAGGGGAAGCCCCGTGAGGGCGCCTGCGATTATGCCGCCCACGGCTGCCATGGCGTAGCGGTTCTGGTTGTGTCCGACCATGCGGACGATCGCGCACCCCGCAAAGGCACTCGACACCAACGCGATGCCGATAACGCCGCACAAGAGGGCTCCGGCAAGCGACAGACCAGCGATAGAGATAATCAGCAGTAGGACGGCGGGGACGATAACAATCGTACCCAGAAGACCGCTCACCCACAGGGGCGTGGGGTGCTGGTGGAGCATGCCGGCGGCGCTGGCAGTCGCGCGCGGAAAGACGAGCTCGAGCAGCAGAGCGACAAAGCAGGTCGAGAGTGCCGCGGCGACGATACCGCCGATGACATCGTTAACGGTGGAAGTATCCTCGTTCTCGGTGCGGTCGATCTTGAGCGCGCCTACCTCGGCTCCTGCGGCACGCTCGGGGTCCTCGGAGACGTGCGCGTTCACGGTGCCGGTGATGTGGGCGTTCTTGCCCAGGATGAGCTTGTCGGCCCAAACCTCGACATCGCCCTCGACGGTGCCATCGATGGTCACCGTATCGCCCGCAAGCGCTGCCGACTTGGTAGAGCCGCGCAGGGCAACCGTCTCGCCTATCGCGTAAAAACAGTTGGCGGTGCTGTCGGAATTGAGCACAACGTGCTGGCCAGCGACGGTCACGCTGCCATCAACCGTGGTCTTGGCGATATCGATAGTGCGTGCCGCCAGACGAACGGCTCCGCCTACGGTGCAGTCGCGAATCGATAGGCTGTCGCCTGCCGCGATAATATCGCGGCCGATGGAGGCATCGTCCAGGTTAAGGCTTTGGCCAGCCCAGTACAGGTCGCCCTCGGCGCTAGACGGATTTGAGTCAGCTTCGGTTGCGAGTACGTTGCCCGCGGTGTCTGTGCTGGCGAACGACGCCGTGGGAAGTACGGTCAGCGCAAGCGCAATCAGTACGAATAGGAGGGCGATGCGGGCCTGCGCTTTGTGGCGCTTGGTCGACGGTTCTAGGTTGCAAGGCATAGTGAATCCTTCGTTAGATACTCGGCGTATATCTAACAGGGTACCCAACGTGCGAGCGCTCTAAAAGAACCTCTCGGTTGCATTTCGAAAGGTCGTGCCGTGCTATCTACTTTTTGCGATGTAAAAAGTGCGCGATGTCTTCTTCGGTGGGGCTTTTGATGTCAAAGCGCAGCGAGAGCCAGCGCAGACCCATGGTCACGATAACGCATACGACCAGCGCGGCGACATTGCTGACCAAGCCACTCATGACGAGGCTTACATAGCTTGCCGATCCGGCGATGGCCGCGATGGCATAAAAGTTGGTGCGTTGGAAAATGCCCGGAACCACGCCCATAAAGCCGTCGCGCAGCATGCCGCCGCCCACCGCGGTGAAAAAGCCCATCATGATGCAAACGACGGGTGCAAATCCGTAGACCAGTGCCTTGTCTGCGCCGGTTGCCGCATAGATGCCGACCGAGATGATGTCGAGCAGGGGGATGAGTTTGTCGGGCTTATCGACGATTGCCGGGAAGATGTAAATGATGGCCGCCGTGGCAATGGAGAGCGGCAGCGCCATTGGCTGGTTGAGGATGTAGACGTTGCCGACCTGGAGTGTCATGTCGCGCAAAAGACCGCCGCCCAGACCGCAGACTACCGCGAGTGCGACCGCGCCCACCAGGTCGAGCTTGTGTTCGCGCGCAACCAGCACACCCGAGATCGATGCAGCGACAACGGCGAACATCTCGAGCCAAAATGGGATAGCGACCATGGCATCCGAGGCATGTGAGGTAACGGTTATGGCGGCGACGACGGGCAAGATGGGGTCCTTTGAGTTACGGGATTGGACAATGCCCGTACATAGTACATGTTCGGCAAC
>CABRZC010000034.1 GCA_902475375.1 uncultured Collinsella sp.
GTCGCCTGCGGTGCTTTTCTCATTGCAGCACAAGGTCTAGGCGGCAATATGCCCATTGCGGGTATCGTCTGCGGTATCGCCTCGGCATTTTGCTATGCGCTGATGGTCATCGCTAGCAAGGGTGCGCCACACATCGAAGGCCTCGAGAACTCCACGCTCCAGGTGAGCGCCGCCTTTGTGACCGCGCTGGTCCTCACGCTCATCACGCAGGGCGCTCCCTCATTCCTGTCCGCCAGCGTCGCCGCCAGTATTGATTGGCACGCCGTCGTCATGCTCGGCGTCGTCAACACCGGCATCGGTTGCCTGCTCTACTTTAGTGCCGTCGCCAAGCTGCCCGTCCAGACCGTCGCGGTCGTCGGCTACCTCGAGCCGCTTTCGGCCGTCGTGTTCTCGGCCGTCCTTTTGGGCGAAGCCATAACACCGGTCCGCCTGATGGGTGCCGCGCTTATCATCGGCGGCGCGATTTTTTGCGAACTCGCCGGCAAACGCGCAAACGCCAAGGCTGGCATCGCCCAGACAGCACGTGCTTAAAAGCCCCTGCTTTGAAATGCTACCTACGTACATAAATAATCCCCAGCTGGGGATTATTGTCTAAAATAACCTGATGTGCCAAACTGCTCTTGTATGTATAAAGACGGCATAAAGATTATCTGTCCTAGACAGATAACCGGATGTCTAAGGGAGTCCACGTGGCACACAACAAACTGGAGGCAAGCCCCCAAGACCAGCGTGGTCAAGGCGGGCACGGAGCCATCCCCCTCTCCGCTGGCATGCTGCTTGTAACGCTCGGCGTCGTCTATGGCGACATCGGCACGAGCCCCATGTACACCATGAAATCAATCGTCGCCAACAACGGCGGCATCGGTACCGTCAGCGAGGACATGATTCTGGGCGCGCTTTCGCTCGTCATCTGGACCATGACGCTCGTGACCACGGTCAAGTACGTGGTAATCGCCATGAAGGCCGACAACCACAACGAAGGCGGCATCTTCGCCCTGTTTAGCCTGGTGCGAAAAGTGGCACCATGGCTGATCCTACCTGCCATGATCGGCGGCGCGGCGCTGCTCGCCGACGGCATCCTCACCCCCGCCGTCACGGTTACCACGGCCATCGAGGGCTTGCGCACTATCGAGTGGGGCCATGCGCTTTTGGGTGACGGCCAGACCAACGTCATCATCATCACCATCATCATTATCTGCGGCCTGTTTGCCATGCAGCGCGCCGGTACCTCGTCGATCGGCAAGCTGTTCGGCCCGCTCATGACGCTGTGGTTCCTGTTCTTGGCTGGCGCCGGCCTGTTCAACATGCTCGGCAACCTGTCCATCCTACGCGCGCTCAACCCCATCCGCGGCATCATGTTCCTGTTCTCGCCCATCAACCACTCGGGCATCATGGTGCTCGGCTTCGTCTTCCTGTCGACGACCGGCGCCGAGGCGCTCTATTCGGACATGGGTCACGTGGGCAAGGCTAACATTTACGCATCCTGGCCGTTCGTAAAGGCAGCCCTCATCCTTAACTATCTGGGTCAGGGCGCTTGGCTGCTCGCCAACAATTCCAATCCCCAGATGCTCGCGATGGATATCGTCAACCCGTTCTATATGATGCTCCCCGAGCCCCTGCGCCCCTTTGCCATCGTGCTTTCGGCCGTGGCGGCCATCATCGCCTCGCAGGCGCTCATCACCGGCTCGTTCTCGTTGGTTTCGGAGGCAACGCGCCTCAACCTTATGCCGCATCTGCGCATCCACTACCCCAGCGACACCAAGGGCCAACTCTATATTCCGCTCGTCAACAACATCATGTGGGTCGGCTGTATCTTCATCGTGCTGCTGTTCCAAAACTCCGAGCGCATGGAGAGCGCCTACGGCCTCGCCATTACCGTGACCATGCTCATGACCACGACGCTTTTGACGAGCTACATCGCCGGCATCCTCAAGCACAAGCTGGGCGCCTGCGTCTTCGCCCTGCTCTTTGGTGCCATCGAGCTGTGCTTCTTCGCCTCGTGCCTCACCATGTTCTTTGACGGCGGCTATGTGATGATCTTCCTGGCCGCACTGCTGTTTGGCCTTATGTACGTGTGGCGCCGTGGCACCGCCATCGAGCGCACGCAGACGATCCTGCTGCCCGTCTCCAAGTACATCGATCAGCTCAACCGCCTGCGCAACGACGAGACCTATCCCGTGCTCGCCGACAATCTGGTATTTCTCACCAACAGCCCCGACCCGCTCACACTCGACCGCGACGTGCTCTATTCCATCCTGGACAAGCACCCCAAGCGCGCCAAGGCATATTGGTTCATCAACGTGCACGTTACCGACGAACCCTATACGCACGAGTATTCCGTCGAGACCTTTGGCACGGACTTTTTATTCCGCGTGCGCCTGGACCTGGGCTTTAAGGTCAACCAGCGCGTTAATGCCTACCTGCGTCAGATCGTCGGCGACTTGATGGCATCGGGCGAGCTGCCGCCGCAACATCACACCTACTCCATCTACGAGACGCGCGGTAACGTGGGCGACTTCCGCTTTTGCATGCTGCGCAAGATGCTTGCCCCCGAAACGGACATCAACCGCAATGACCACCGCGTGATGGCCATCAAGTACGCCGTCCGCCGCGCCTGCGGAAGCCCGGCACGCTGGTACGGTCTCGAGAACTCGGCCATCATCATTGAGTACGTACCGCTCTTTGCCCGCATGCGCCCGGCCGTCAAACTTGTGCGCACCCAGGTGCCGCTCGAGGTTCAGATCGAAGAGGCCGAGGAAATGGAGGTCGACATCTTCTCGGACGACTTGGTCAACGGCAACGAGGCCGGCAAGAGCATGAACGTCGATCCCACCGAGTTGCTCGAGAGCGTCGCCGATACGCCCGAACAGCAACAGCTCGACGGCCTCGAGAGCGAACAACTCAACGACGTCAACTTCTAGCGACGTCACAAATCAACGACAGCGGCCCTGCACCTCGCGAGAGATGCAGGGCCGCTTTGCATTGCAGTAAAGCTATCGGCTACGAACGACGCGGCTCGGGAACCACGAGCCTATCGGGACTCGCGCCCTCGGCATCTGTCAGGCTCACGTAGCGAATCGACGGATCCTCATACATCGCGTAGTAATAATTGCCCGTGCGCGCGCTAAAGCATCCGGTGTAGATAGTCTTCTCGAACTTGCCATCGCCCATCCTGGACGCCCCCTCAATCATTACCACGCCTTCGAGCGAGCGGAACATACGGACGACGTTTTCGGTCTCGCTCTCCTTTTGCGGGTAATTGGCATTGAGGTACGCCGCCTTTACAAAACGGCTCGGTGAATAGCAGTCACCCGGAATACCGCGCATGCCGGCACCCGCGCCATAGGGCTTGAGCTCGGCGCCACGCCATGTCGCCGTCTGCGGAAAATCGCTTGTGGCAGTGATATAGGTGCGCAGGTTTTCCATGTGCCACGGGAAGGTCGGCTGGTTGGCAAGGGTGTCGACCGGATCGTCGTATACATGCAGGCCGTCAGCCATCATCTCGACCACGATGCTGCGCTGGCTGTCGCCGATAATCCAATGGAGCAGCGACACGCCCAGCCCCTCTCCGGCAGATTTGGCGACAATCACCGTGTCGCGCAGCGCGGCCTCGACCTCATCGACCGTCGAGAACGTCGCTGCCACCCACAGGGGAAACTCATAGGCCGCGATATTGGTCTTTCCATCAACCGGCCCCTCGGCATACTCGGCATAACCCGGGAAATTGAGACCCGCCACGGCGAGGCCCGCATCGTTGCCGCAATCGAAGAACATAGGGTAGTTCTTGTAATCGATGCACATACCGATCACCGCGTGTACCGCCGTCGCGTCGTCGATAAACGAATACGGGATGTGAAACCCGCGCGGCATCACGCGAACCTGTTGGCCGTAGTCAAAGCTCCAGTCGAGGTTGCGGCCCAGATACATGTGACCAGAATTATCGGTAAATCGGATACTCGTACACATGGCGCCTCCTAGCTTTACGTTCTTGCTAAGTTCATTGTCTCCAAACAAAAAGGCGCTAAACACAAAAGCCCGGACATGACAACAATGTCATGCCCGGGCCAAAAGAGACGAAGTGCGGTGCTGTAGTCACCCTAGACAAGTTTACCTTGGCAGTGGTCGATCATATGCTGGATCATCTGTGCCTCAAAGCCCGCGTAGTCACGGCGGCACTCCTTCATCTTGCCGTCGACAATCTGGTCAAAGGCAACCTTGCACTTGATATAGCGCGTGGACTTGGTGACCTCCTCGTGCGTCAGGCAGCTCTCCTCCATCTTGCTGGCGCCCAGGCCAAACACCAAACGGGGGTTGTAGAGCACGTGGGGCTCGCCGGCGTCGTCCAGATAGACGCAAACCTTCTTGGTAACGCCAATCTGGTTAGCGGCAAGGCAGCCGGCATCGTCGAGCGACTTGATGGTATCGATCAGGTCCTGTGCGACCGACTCGTCCTCGACGGTCGCAACCTCGCAACGCTGGGACAGGATAGCCTCGTCGTGGCAAAGCTCTTTAATCATACGTTCCTCCATAGGGGTCGTTGTAACCGCTTAAGTATACGGTACCCATACATTTTCATGCGAAAAATACCGTCCGTCTGCTACAAAGCGCCGAACATCAACATGCGAGGAACAACAGCGTCGTAAAGGGGCTATAGTGGGTGAGTTCGTGTCAATCGGCCTAAACTCGGGGCCGAACAAGGAAAGGGTATGCATGGACGAACTATTTCACGTCAGCGAGCGCAAGTCCACAATCGGGACCGAACTCCGCGCTGGACTGACAACATTCCTGGCAATGGCCTACATCATCGCCGTCAACCCCGCGGTGCTCTCGGGCGCTGGCATCGATGCGGGAGCGCTCGCCTGCGCCACCTGCCTGGGCGCCGGCATCATGACCATCTGCATGGGCATCTTCGCCAACCGCCCGCTCGCCTGCGCGTCGGGCTTAGGCGTCAACGCGATGATCGCTGGAATCGCCACCACCGTCTGCGGCGGTGACTGGCACGTGGCCATGAGCGTTATCTTCCTCGAGGGTATCGTCATCTTGCTGCTCGTGCTTTGTGGCCTGCGCGAGGCCATCATGGACGCCATCCCGGTTGTCCTGCGTCACGCCATCTCGGTGGGTCTGGGCCTGTTCATCGCCATGATTGGCCTGTGCGATGCCGGCATTATCACCGCTGGCGCCGGTACACTCGTCGGTCTGGGCGACATCACCTCCCCCACCTTTATCGTCGGCATCATCTCCATCATCGTGACGGTCGCTCTGGCTTCTCGTAACGTGCCGGGCTCGCTGCTCATCGGCATCATCGTCGCCGTTATCGCCGGTATCCCCCTGGGTGTGACCCAGGCTCCGACCGGTATCATCGCCCCGCTCGACTTCTCGAGCATCGGCGGCCCCATCGCCGACGCCGGCGGCGTGCCCGCCATCGTCAAGGTCCTTACCGACCCCGCGCTCCTCGTCATCTCGTTCTCGCTGCTCATGAGTGACTTCTTCGACACCATGGGCACCGCGATGGCCGTGGCCAAGCAGGGCGAGTTCCTCACCGACGACGGCAACGTCGAGAACATCAAGGAGATCCTGATCGTCGACTCCGCCGCCGCTGCCGTGGGCGGTTTCATGGGCGTCTCCTCCATCACCACCTTCGTCGAGTCCACCTCTGGCGCTGCCGACGGTGGCCGCACGGGCCTCACCTCCGTCACGACCGGCGTGCTGTTTATCCTCGCCGCGTTCTTCTCCCCCGTCGTCTCCATCGTTTCCAGCGCCGCCACTTGCGGTGCCCTGGTCTACGTCGGCTACCTCATGATGAGCGAGGCCTCCGAGATCGACTGGTCCGATGTCTCCGAGGGTTTCCCGGCGTTTATGATCGTCGCGGGCGTGCCCTTCACCTACTCCATCTCTGCCGGCATTGGCCTGGGCTTTATCGCCTACGTGGTCGTCGCACTCTTTAAGGGCGAGGCCTCCAAGATCAAGCCGCTCATGTGGATCGCGGCCCTTGCCTTCCTCGTCTACTTCTTCGTGGCGTAACGGCATAGTCTGCTAAAGCAAAACACCAAAGCGCGGAGTCGCATCGAGCGGCTCCGCGCTTTTCTTTTAAAGCCAGGCAACGCACGGGCGCGCGATGTATTGCTCCCCGAATTATTGGACATTTTGCCCTCCAAACGGCACTACCGCCGGCTACATCTTGCAGATATGCTGAGCGTAATCGCATAGGCCCTATGAGGATGGGAGTAACCATGGCCGCCTTGTTCACGACCCCCAAGCGCAATGACAAGACCTCTGGAGCCCATTTTGTCGAGCCCGACGTACGCCGTCGCACGCTGCTCGCACACGGCAGCTGGCGCCGCGTGACACGCCGCATCGTTGTAGGCGCCGTATGCGCGCTCACGGCAAGCTCGCTGCTCATGCCGAGCGTCTCACTCGCGGCCGAGTGGGTGGACGTTGGCGGCGTCCGCCACGAAGCGGCCGCGGGACCCACGGGAGACGCCGCCGGCACCTGGAGCTGGGACGGCGCCGACGACATGAAGCTCAACGGCTATAACGGCGGCGCAATCCAGGCTGCAGGCAAGCTCAACATTGTCTACGAGGGCAAGAACACCGTGAAAACCGAGCCCGATTACACCGGAGCCGCCATCAAGGCGAAGGATGGCACTAGCCAGAAAGCAGAGTTGAACATAACGAACTCGAATAGCACGGATGAGCTCAATGTGACAGCCGAGGCCGATGCAATTAAGTCCACAGGCGACCTCTCCATTTCTGGCCCAGGCACTGTGAACACCACAAGCACCTCTTCCGACGGAATTGAGGCAAAGGGCGATCTCTCTATCACAGGCTCGGGCACTGTGAATGCAACGGGCGGTACCGAAGGCATCCAATCCAAGGGCAAGACCACCATCGATTCTTCCGGCACAGTGATCGCTAAAGGAGACGAAGGTTACGGCATCGCCGCGGGCAGTGACCTGACCATCAAAGGCGGTGGCAAGGTAGAAGCAAGCTCGATAGAAGAAACGGGGATTTGGGCTGACGACGGCATTAACATCTCGGGCGGCAGCCAGGTTAAGGCAAACTCCGAAGGAGATCTTGCCGTCGACACTGAGGGCAGTCTCGCGGTCACGAACGCCTCCCTTGACGCAAGCGGTGTTGAATATGGTGTCTATGCCTACAAGGGCGTTACGCTCGATCACGCGACCGTGACGGTCCGTACAAGCGCGAGCGGCGGCCAGGCCATCGCCCTCATCACTGACGGGGACGACATCGTCATCAAGAATGGTTCCATCGTGGACGCGTTCGCGGAAGGCAAATTCTCGGTTGCAATCTCTACCAGAAACCACCAGCCAAACGTCGCTGGCGGCCACATCTACATCAGCGACTCCGTTGTTAAGGCTATAGCTCGCTATATCGAGACCGGTGGCGATGGCCCCGATCACTACAGCAACGACCAAAGCGGCGAGGTCATTCCCGAGCATAGGGGCGTGAACATCGGCATCTTTGCCCGGACCGAGGAGGGCATCACGCCCGCGACCATCTCGATCGTCCGCAGTAAGGTCACAGCTGAGGGAGACACGGCGGCAATCTTCGCCCTTGCCACGAGCGCGGACGGCGAGACAATCGGCACCATCGAGATCGAAGGCGCTCCCATCCAGACGCCCACAGGCGGCAAGATCATTGGCTATCGCAACAAGGAAGAACGCGACGACGGCATCTTCTACGAGGTGGGTCAAACCATCGGCACGGGCGACGCTGTGATCGACTCCCCCTATAACGAAGCAGTCGCCAAGAGCACGGCCATCGTGCCTCCCGAGGAAACCAAGCCCGAGGAGAAGCCAGGCGAGACCAAGCCCGAGGGTTCTAAGTCCGAGGGCACGAAGACGACCAAGACCGTTGCAGTTGCAGCCACGGGAGCCAAGACCACCGGCAAGCTCGCGGCAACCGGCGACGCCTCGAGCGCAGCCATCGTGGCAGCCGCCCTTGCGGGAACAGCCGCCATCGCCGCGGGCGCCGTGGTGAGCCGCAAGCGCTCGTAAACACTTTTTCGCACGGGACGGGTGGATCGCGGCCCTTGCCTTCCTCGTCTACTTCTTCGTAGCGTAAGGGCAAGGCTGCAAAAGCTGAACAATAAAGCGCAGAGTCGCCATGCGGCCCCGCGCTTTTCTTTTAGCGCCGGTCCCTGCGCCGGCGTGCGGCCTATTTCTCCCCCATTTTGGCCATTTTGCCCTCCAAACGGCACTACCGCCGGCAACATCCAGCAGATACGCTGAATCTAGTCGTATAGGCCCTATGAGAACGGGAGCAACCATGGCAGCCTTGTTCACGACCCCCAAACGCAATGACACTACCGCCGGAACCCATGTTGCCGAACCCGACGTTCGCCGTCGCATAGGACTCGCGCACGGCAGCTGGCGCCGCGTGACGCGCCGCATCGTCGCGGGCGCCGTGTGCGCGCTCACGGTGAGCTCGCTGCTCATGCCGAGCGTCTCGCTCGCAGCGGAATGGGTCAAGGTCGGCGGCAACAAGTACAACACCGCGGCGAGCGACGAGGCCGGTACCTGGTCGTGGGACGGCGCCGACGACTTGAAGCTCAACAACTATAACGGCGGCGAGATCCAGGCCGCAGGCAAGCTCAACGTGAATTACTCGGGAACCAACATCGTCACTGCCGAATGGAGCGAAAGCATCAACGTTTCTCATGGCACTAACGAGAATGCCGAGCTCAATATCCAAGGCGACGAGGGCGGCACGCTCAGCGTGACATCTACTGAGGACGCTATCCTCTCCACGGGTAATATCAACATCGACGGAGCCGGATCCGTCAACGCCACGAGCACTGGGTTTGATGCCATCAATGCCGGAGGTGATCTCGCTATCAAAGGTTCGGGCAACGTCAACGCCACGGGTGCATCGGATGGCATCAGGGCAAACGGCAATATCACGATTGACGACAGCGGAGCCGTCACCGCCAGGGCTACCAAGGACAAGGGTATTGGAGCCGACAAGAACCTCACCATCAAGGGTGGCGGGACGGTCGAGGCAAGCTCAGCCGATGGTGAGGCCCTTTGGAGCGGCGGCAATATCAACATCTCGGACGGCAGCCAGGTCAAGGCAAGCTCCGAGAAAGACGCTGCCGTCGAGGCCAAGGGCAGTCTCGCAGCCACAAACGCCTCCCTCAACGTAAACGGTGTTGAATATGGCGTCTATGCCCACAAGGGCATCACCCTCGATCATGCAAACGTGACGGTCCGTGCAAGTAAAGGCAGATACGGTGGCGCCAACGCCCTCTTCACCTACCAGGACGACATCGTCGTCAAGAACGGCTCCACCGTGGACGCGTTTGCGGAAGGCGAGGTTTCGGCTGCATTCTCCACCAGAAACGATCGACCCAACGAGAAGGGCGGCCACATCTACATCAGCGACTCCGTTGTCAAGGCCATAGCCCGCTATGTCGAGAACGGCGACGGCCCCATCCCCTACAGCGAAAACCAAGATGGCGAGACGAGGCGCGAACCCCAAGGCGAGAACATCGGCATCATCGCCCAGACCAGCGAGGGCGTCACACCCGCAGCCATTTCGATCATCCGCAGCAAGGTAACGGCCGAAGGAGATACAGCGGCAATCTTTGCCCGTGCCATGAGCGCTGACGGCAAGACAATCGGCACCATCAAGATTGAGAACGCCGCCATCCAGACGCCCGAAGGCGGCAAGGTCATTGACTATCGCAAGCTCCGTGACGGCATCTACGAGGCAGGCCAAGCCATCGGCACGGGCGACGCCACGGTCGACTCCCTCTATATCAAAGCAGTCGCCAAAAGTACGACCATCGCACCTCCCGAGGTAGCCAAGCCGGAAGACCCCAAGCCCGACGAGACCAAGCCCGCAGAAAGCAAGCCCGCGGAGTCCAAGCAGAACCCCAAGCCTGAGGGCTCAAAGCCGACCAAGGCCGTTGCGGCTTCAACCACGAAAGCCAAGACTACCGGCGTGCTCGCGGCAACCGGCGACACCTCGGGTGCGGCCATCGTGGCAACCGTCCTTGCGGGAACAGCCGCTATCGCCGCAGGCACCATGGCGAGCCGTAAGCGTTCTTAGACGCCTCTGCGCACATGGCAGCTCCCGCGAAGGCCCCGAGCCCCAGCACCGTTTAACAACGCCACCGCCGAGCTCCCCTCCGGCGGTGGCGTTTTCCATATGCGTCCGCAGGGGATGCGCGAGATTGTCTTTGGTCTAGCCCAACCGGCATACGCTGGCGTGCGACAATTGGGGCTGCCGATATCACAACACTGAGAGAAGCCCGTCATGGAAGCGCATCAAAAGCAGATAACCGTTTATTCGAATCATACGGAAAGCGCGCCTGTCATCTACCTTCCTGTGGTCGTGGGCGACGGCAGCGAGGTTTATAAGTGTTGCCGAGAGCTCGACTGTCCGCCATTCGCCCTCGTCACCATTGGCGGGCTCGATTGGAATCGCGAGCTGAGCCCCTGGGCATGCGACGGGACCGTACGCGATGCCGAGCCTTTCGGCGGCCAAGCTGCCGATTTTCTTGATGAGCTGCTGAATCAGATAATCCCCCAGGTCGAGTCGTCGCTTCCTCAGCCGCCCACCTGGCGCGGCATTGCCGGCTACTCGCTCGCGGGCCTCTTCGCACTCTGGTCCCTCTGGCAAACCGACGCCTTTGACCGCGCCGCAAGCGCATCGGGGTCGCTATGGTTTCCCGACTTTGTCGACCGTGCCAGCACGGCCCCTTTTGCCGGCAGCCCGCAAGCCGTCTACCTGTCACTCGGCAAAAAGGAAACCAAGACGCCCAACCGCATGATGCGGCATGTACTCGACGACACACGCGCGATGGAAGCGTTGCTCGTCGAGCGCGGCATTCCAACAACGCTGGAGCTCAACCCCGGCAATCACTTTGCCCAAACCGACTTACGCATGGCCCGCGGCATCCACTGGATACTGACACATTAAAAATGGTGCCCACACGCATATACGCATGGGCACCATATCTTGTTTTAGCTGAACGCAGCTGCTACTCAGCAGCCTCCTCAAGCTCGGAGACATCAAACTCAAAGTCGTTACCCGGCAGGATGGCGTTGAGCACAATGCCCACCAGTGAGCCCACGGCAATGCCGGACAGCGAAATGGTCACGCCGCCCAGCTCCAACACGATGGCGCCGGCGGTGCTGTACGCGATGCCGAGCGAAAGCACGAGCACCAGCGCGGCAACCAGCACGTTGCGGTTGTTCTGGAAATCGACCTGGTTCTCGATGAGGTTGCGGACGCCCACAGCGCTGATCATGCCGTAGAGCACGAGCGACACACCGCCGATCACACACGCCGGCATGGCCGCAATGACAGCCGCGAACTTGGGGCAGAACGAAAGCACGATGGCGCAACACGCGGCAATTCGAATTACGCGCGGGTCGAACACGCGCGTCAGGGCGAGCACGCCGGTGTTCTCACCATACGTAGTGTTGGCCGGAGCGCCAAAGAGCGAAGCCAGAATCGTGGCAAGGCCGTCGCCGAGCAGCGTGCGATGCAGACCGGGATCGGCAATGTAGTTGCGCTCGCAAGTCGAACCGATAGCAGAGATATCGCCGATATGCTCGATCATGGTCGCGAAGGCCAGCGGCATGATGGTGATGATGGCCGTCGTGGCAAGACCGCTATCGAACTGCGGCCCAAAGAGTGCAAACACGGTGTTGTCCCACACGATGGGCAGACCGACCCACGGAGCGGCGGCAACGCCCGAGAAATCAACCTCGCCGAGCGCAGCCGCAACGGCATAGCTCACCACAACGCCCAGCAAAATCGGCACGATCTTGACCATGCCACGGCCCCAGATGTTGCAGATGACGATAACAGCAACGCCAATGACAGCCACAAGCCAGTTGGTCTGGCAGTTAGCAATAGCGGAACTTGCCAGGATCAAGCCGATGGAAATGACGATGGGGCCAGTCACCACCGGCGGAAAGAAACGCATGACACGCTTGGCGCCAAACGCGCGGAAGAGCGCCGCCAGCACCGGATAGAGCAGACCGGCACAAGCTACGCCCAGGCAGGCGTAGGGCAAAAGCTCGGTCTCGCCGTTGGGCGCGATTGCGGCATAACCGGCAATAAAGGCAAACGATGAGCCCAAAAATGCCGGCACCTTACCGCGCGACAGGAAGTGGAACAGCAGCGTGCCCAAGCCGGCAAACAAAAGCGTTGCCGATACCGAGAGGCCGGTGAGCACGGGCACCAGCACGGTGGCGCCAAACATGGCAAACAGGTGCTGTAGGCCGAGCAGGAACATGCGCGGGCGGCCGAGCGACGATGCGTCGTAGATGGCATCGCTGACGGCGGGCGTCGAGGACTGGGACATGGATGTCCTTTCGAATGGAAGGGCGATCAGGCATATCGGATAACCTGCCCGAACGATACGATCCGAACCATTGTACGCGATACACTATGCCTCGCACGCGCCGCCACCTGCAAACACTAGCGCTATTTCCAAACGCGCTCGGCAATGCGCTTGACCAGCGCGATCTTTGCCCATTGCTCATCCTCGGTCAGCTTGTTGCCAATCTCGCAGCTGGCAAAGCCGCACTGAGGCGACAGATACAGGTTCTCGAGCGGCACGTACTTTGCGGCTTCACGGATGCGCTCGACGATAACATCCTCGTTCTCGAGCTCTGCCGCCTTGGTGGTTACCAAGCCCAGCACGACCTTCTTGCCGGGGGCAACGTACTTCAGCGGCTCAAAACCGCCGGCGCGCGGCGTATCGAACTCCAGGTAAAATGCATCGACATCCTCGTTTGCGAACAGGTACGGCGCGATGGGGTCATAGCCGCCCTCGAAGGCATAGGTGGAGTGGTAGTTGCCGCGGCACACATGCGTGTTGATGACCAGATCGTCGGGCTTGTCCGCGATGGCGGCATTGTTGAGCGCCACGCCCAGCTCGCTTACCTTTTGCAGGTCGACCGGGCTCATGCCGGTCTTGGACACAAAGTCAGTATCGCAGTAGATGCCCCAGGTGCAGTCATCAAACTGGATGTTGCGGCAGCCTGCTGCGTACAGGTCGGCGATCACCGTGCGATAAGCGGCTGCGATGGCGTCGGCAAGTTCCTCATCGGTCTTATAGACAGCGCGCAGGCTCTCCTGCTGGCCGTCGCAGCGGTCGAGCGTGACTTCGGAGAACGTCTGGATCGGCGCCGGGATGGTCTGGCGCGCAACGTGGCCTTCGCCCTCAAGTGCCTTGACAAACTTAAAGTGCTCGACAAACGGATGATTCTCGCCGCTGATGGGACCGGTCACCACGGCGGTATCGGCCGTGGTCTCCTCGTCGTGGAACATATAGCCCGTACGCGAGGCACGCCGCTCAATACCGTTGAGTCCCCACATAAAATCGAGATGCCAGTAGCTGCGGCGGAACTCGCCGTCGGTAATCACCTGCAGGCCGGCGGCCTTCTGCTTTGCCACCAAATCGCGAATGGCATCGTCCTCGACCGCCTTAAGGCCGGCGGCATCGAGTTTACCCACGGCATAGGCGGCACGCGCATCCTTAACAGCCTGCGGACGAAGAAAGCTGCCGACGATATCGGCGCGAAACGGCGCGTTCGGTTGAGTCGAAGTGCTCATAGATATCTCCCTTTGCATTGGTTGCTTTACTGGGACAGAGTATGAGCGTTCATATGGCCATCGTAAAATATTCGTTTTTAACAGTTTGATATAGATATTTCCTATATCAGTTGGAACTGCCATAAAGAGATTTGACCCGTGCAAGACGCAGAAGTCTAGATATGCTGGCGGATCGCGTCGATATAGGCTTGGCCGTAGCGCGTGAGTGTCGTGTTCTTGCGCGTGATGATGCCGATCTCCATGTACTCGTCCACATCGAGCGGAATCGAGATGATGCCGGGGCCGTTGAGCTCGTGACTGATCACGCCTGAGCATACTGTGTAGCCGTTGAGGCCCATGACCAGGTTGAACAGCGTCGCACGATCGCGCACGCGGATGTTCTTGCGGCGCTCAAACGTCGAGGTCAGTTCCTCGGAATAGTAAAACGAGTTATAGCTGCCCTGCTCATAGGACAAGAATGGGTAGTCCTCGAGGTCTTCGAGCGTCACGCTGGAGCGGTCAGCCAACGGGTGGTCGGCACACACAAAAACGTGCGGCGTGGCGCAGAAGAGCCCTTCGAACACGAGCTCGTTGGCCGCCAGCATGCGCTCGATGACCTCGCGATTGTGCTCCGACAGATACAGGATGCCGAGTTCGCTTTTCATATGCGCGACGTCCTCGATAATCTCGTGAGTCTGCTCCTCGCGCAGGGTAAAGTCGTAGCGCGCGGCATCAAACTCACGAATCACATCGACAAACGCATTAACGGCAAAGGAATAATGCTGGCAACTCACACTAAAGTGCGGCACCTGCTCGGACGTGCCCTTGTACTTACCTTCGAGCAGATCGGCCTGGTCAAGCACCTGGCGCGCGTAGCCCAAGAAGGTCTCGCCCTCCTCGGACACAATGACACCCTTGTTGGTGCGCTCAAAGATGTGCACACCCATCTCGTTTTCGAGATCGCGGATCGACGCGGTAATCGAAGGCTGCGACACGAAGAGCCGGCGCGAGGCCTCGGTGATGCTGCCGCATTCGGCAACTTTGACGACATACCTGAGCTGTTGAAGCTTCATGGCTTTCTCCCTAGACGTTCGTGACGTCGAAACCCGTCGTGCTCATCTGACGCATAAACGACGGCATCTCCCCCGTCGCGGCGCAGGCGGCAATCTGATGCAGAGCCCCGGCAACCGCATCGTCTGCCGCAGCGCCGATATGCCAGCGCGCGGCAGCCGTGACGGCCTCGTTGGCATTGGCGACTGCAACGGAGTTGGGGACGGCACCGATCATGGGCAGGTCGTTATCGGAATCGCCAAATACGGCCACCTCGTCGGACGTCAGGTCCAAAGCGCGCGCCAGCTCCAGCGCAGCGCAACCCTTGTCCCAACCTGCTGGAAGAATGTCGAACAGGCGCACACGATTGTTGGGAAACACGAGCGAGAGCTCCGGTACCTCAGCGGCAACGCGCTCACGTAGCTCCGCGAGCTCCTCACGCGAACGGGCACTCCAGATATTCGCCTTGAACACCGGTGCGTCATCGACAACAGGACGGCACGGGGCCTCTTCGCCCTTGAGCCATGCGTTGCCGCCCGACTCCATGGCGCGGCGCACACGCTCGGGGTCGCTCGTTACACAATAGGCATCGTTATTCCAAAAGTCATCGCCCAGGCTGTAGACCTTCAGATACGTATCGTCGGTCTCTTGCTCCAAGTAGTCAGCCAAGCGCATAAGGGCGGCGTTGTCGGTCGCATGCGAGGCTGCCACCTCGCCGTCCACAAACATGACCTGGCCGTTGCAGAACGCGCCGGTCGAGAAGCACTCGGCGCGATTGCGGAACATCCAGCCCATCGCGGACGGTTGGCGACCCGAAACCGGACCAAAGTGCAGACCCGCCGCCTGCATGGCATGAATGCCCTCGATGGCGTAGTCGCTGGCGCCGTCATGCCCGGCTGGAATCAGCGTATCGTCCATATCGGTCAGCACAAGTTTAATCATAAGGCCCCCTCGGTCATTCTTAATCCCGTCTATTGTACCGACCTGCCAAAAAAGGATAGGTTTATTTTGGCAGGTTTTATCTGGGAAAACGTAAAGCCCCAGTTGTTACCTGCCAAAATAAACCTGTCCCTTTTTGGCAGGTGCGCTAGTATAGGGAACAACAGATTCGATGCGGGAGTGCCGGCGGTGCAAACCACAAGGCTGAGAGGGCATGGGGCCCAATCCTTTGAACCTGTCAGTTAATGCTGGCGTAGGGAGCATGCCGCCTTTTTAGGGGCGCTGTCTATGCACAGCGCCCCTTTTCTATGCCAAGGAGGCATGTGCAGTGATCGATTCGGAACAGCTTAAGCAAAACGTAGTCAAGGCCGTGGAGGAGATTCGCGCCACCAATCCCATGGCCGGCTCCATCACCAACACGGTGACGATTGATTTTGTCGCCAATGCTCAGCTCGCCGTGGGCGGTTCGGCCGCTATGGTCTATCTGCCCGACGAGGGCGAGGCACTCGTTGCCGGCGGCGGCGCCATCTATCTCAACATGGGCACGCTCTTCCCCATCTACGAGCAGACGATTCCCCGCGCAGCCAAGGCGGCACACGACGCCGGCAAGCCCTGGGTGCTCGATCCGGTGGGCCTGGGCATCGGCAGCCTGCGCACCCAGCTGGTAAACGAACTCAAGCAGTACAAACCCGCCATCGTGCGCGGCAACGCCTCCGAGATTATCGCGCTCGCCGGCCTGTGGGGTCTTGAGGGTGAAGCCGCCGATCTGAGCCGCGTGCGCGGCGTCGACACCACCGATACGGTTGACGCCGCCCGCGATGCCGCCGTGGCGCTCGCCCGCTACACCGGTGGCGCCGTAGTGGTCTCGGGTGAGGTCGACCTGATCACCGACGGCACGACCGTGGCCAAATCCCACGGCGGCAGCCCGCTCATGTCCAAGATCACCGGCTGCGGTTGCTCGCAGGGCGGCGTGCTGGCCGTGTACGCCTGTGCCACCGACCCGTTTACGGCAGCCATCTGCGGCACCGCCGTCTACAACGTTGCCGGCACGCGTGCCGCCGCCGTTGCCGATGCCCCGGCAAGCTTTAAGGTCGCCTTTATCGACGAGCTCTACCGCGCGACCGCCCAGGACATCGCCAACAACCAACTCGAGCTCGAGGAGGCATAAGCCATGTCCGAGCCCGCAACCAATGCCGGTATGAACACGCTCGTTGCCGTAGCCATCGCCCCGTGCGGCACCGGCGACGAGCTATCCGCCGAGGTCGCCGAGGCCGTGCGCGTCATTCGCGAGAGCGGCCTTCCCAACCGCACCACCTCGATGTTCACCGAGATCGAGGGCGACTGGGACGAGGTCATGCAGGTCGTGCGCGACGCAACCTTTGTGTTGGCGAACAAGGGCATCCGCACCGAAGTCGTGCTCAAAGCCGATATTCGACCCGGATTTACCGACACCATGACCGGCAAACTCGAGCGCATGGAAGCACAGATCAAAGAGCAGGAGGAAGCACGATGAGTATCCGCGACAACCTTGATATCTCGGCCTATCTGGTACTCGGCCCCGAAAACACGCTGGGACGTCCCGTGGGCGATGTGGTGGCCCAGGCGCTCGATGCAGGCTTTACCTGCATCCAGGTGCGCTCCAAGGTGGCAAGCGCCCGCGAGATCATCGCGCTGACCGGCGACGCCGCGCAGGCTATCGCACAGGCCGGCAAGACCGGTCAGGTCGCCTTGCTGATCGACGACCGCCTGGACTGCGTACTCGCCGCGCGCGAGCAGGGCATCGCTGTCGACGGCGTGCACGTGGGCCAAAGCGATATTCCCGTCGAGGTCTGCCGTAAACTGTTGGGCCCCGACGCCATCGTGGGCCTTTCGGCCCGTTGCGAGGAGATGCTCGAGTACGTCAAGACCGCCGACATGAGCCTGGTCGACTACCTGGGCATCGGTCCACTCCACGAGACCGAGACCAAACGCGACTGCGGACGCGCAGCCGACGGCTCTATCATTACCAAGAGCTTTGAGGACCTGGCCGCACTCCACGCGGCAAGCCCCGTGCCCATCGTGGTGGGCGGCGGCGTCAAGACGGCCGATCTACCGCAGCTCAAGGCTACCGGTGTTGACGGCTTCTTTGTGGTGAGCGCCGTCTGCAGTGCCGACGACCCCTACGCCGCAGCCAAGGAGCTCGTCGACACTTGGCAGCAGGCATAGGCATAGGCCGAGCAGCTTATTCGCGGCCTCATATCTTCAGCAACGGAAAGCGCATCCCAGAATGGACGTCCAAACTGGGATGCGCTTTCCGTATAGAGAACCAGTGGGAAACTGCATCCCAGTCTGAACGCATATTCCGGGATGAACTTTCCGCTACGGGCCTCTCGCGGAAACCGCACCCCATTCCAAACGCCCATTCCGGGATGCGCTTTCCGCATGCGACCCTTACTCCGCCAGATACGCTTCCAATGCCGGCAAAGTCGCCTCCGCATCGTGGCGGCCGATCTGATAGATGCGCTCGAGCTCATCGGGCTCGCGGCACAGCGACGGCACCTTCACCGATTCGCTCGGACGCACCACAAAGACCTCGCCGGCAGCCTCGCGACGTGCCAGGTCATCGAGCGTGGCATTGTAGACCTCATGCCGATGCTCAAGCGCCGCAACAAACTCCGGATAGTGACGGAACACGCGACGCAGCATGGGCATCACGCTGTTGGGCTGCTTCACAAAGCCCGCCGGCTGCGTGAGCACCACGATATTGCGGTCATACCCCTGCGCAAACAGCCATGCACTGGGAATAGAATCGGCCACGCCACCATCCAGATACTTATGCCCGTCAATAGCAACGGGACGCGTCGCCACGGGAATCGCCGACGATGCCCGGATCCACTCGATATCCCGCTCGTCGCCATAGGGCAGGTCGTGGTAGACGGCCTTGCCCGTCTCGATATCGGTACACACGCACGTAAACCGCATGGGGCAGGCGCGATATGCCTCCAGATCGATGGGATCGCGCTCGATGGGTACCTCATGATAGGCAAACTCGGCATTGAACATATCGCCGGTTCGCAACCAGCTCGTCACGCTCGCATAGCGCTTGTCGGCGCAATAGGCCTTGTTGTAGCGAATGGCGCGGCCGATCTGCCGCGATTTAAAGTTGTAGCCAAACGCCGCGCCCGCTGAGACACCCACCATATGGTCGCAAGTTAAGCCGCGCTCCATCCATACGTCGAGCACGCCCGCCGTATACATACCGCGGTAGCCGCCTCCCTCGAGCGCGAGCCCCACCGTGCGCGTCGTATCTGGCTGCGTCATGCGATCATCCCCGTTTCTGCGTTTTTAAACGGGACAAGTATACCCGTCAACATATATCGTCTCAGTCGCATTTTCATCGAACATCGCATCGTCGTGT
>CABRZC010000035.1 GCA_902475375.1 uncultured Collinsella sp.
CCAAACAACTGGACTTGATTGTCACGTACGCGCACGGCAAAACGGTCGAGCTCATTGAATGCCTGCTCGTCGGTCACCGGCATGCCGGCAAGCAGACGCCGCGCCGATAATACCATGCGCACCCAGATGGCGAGTGCTCGGATTCCGCGCGCTTCGAGTGCCTCGAGCGTCAGGGCCATCTCGTCATCACGCTCGTCAGTCCCTGCATACGACCCATCAAATAGCTCCGTCAACATGCGGTCCGCTCGCACAAACGTCCCCGCGATATCGAGCTCACAATCGTAGGCCTTATCCGTTTTGAGCCCCGCGAGGATCTCACCACCCTTCGCCCGCTCGGTCAGCCCATGCTTTATCTCGACATGTGCGGACAGCATGTCGAGTGCGGCACAAGACACCTCACTTTCCAACGCCGTATGGCTTGCCGGAAGCCCCAGACCACCATCTCCATAACAGGCAGCCGTAAACGCGTGCGCCACCTTCCACGACACGGGATCGAGCTCGCAAATCGCTTGCTCGCCCGCATGCTCGATAATTGAGGCCATATACCGCGCTAGCTTTGTATTGGAGACGCTCACCGCCGCCAGATAGATGCCGAGCGCCTCGTCAGGCGTCGGCTCCGATGCCTGGCCATCTGCCTCGGTCTTTCCCAGCGCCGCGCGGCAAACATCCCCTCCATGCCCCGTCAGGGCCAGATCGACCCCATACTGCCCGGCAAGCTCCAACACCGCACTGCGGTCCAAAAACGCGTCGGCAAGGTCCATCGCGGTATCGCAGCGCCCTGCTTTAATCAAAATACGTGCCGCCCGCACAACGAGTTCGGGGCGAATTTCGGCGACCAGCTTGCGCAATCGCAGGCGTGCGTTGTCCTCGGTACCCAAGCAGGTAAAGCTCCGGTCTGCCGGATCAACGCCAAAAATGGGATAATCGCGGACAAGATAGGACTGGTCAATCGCCGAAAGCCTAACACCGCAAGCCTCGAGCTCCGAAATATTGCCCTCACCCATTAAGACCATCAAGCATGCCACACTAAACAGGGCGTTGTTCTCGAGCGACGCCAGATCAACAAGTGCCGCACCGTAGATATTGACGATCTCGTTTTCGAGCATCTGGGCAACGTCTCCCTGCCCGTATAGTCCCGACTGCATAGCCGAGACGAGCTCGGGCACGCCCTGCGTAAGCTGGTAGAAGTCGAGCGATGTGCTGATCGAAAACACCGATGCCCACGCCGAATACTCATAGGCATGCACCTTGAGCATCTGCGCGTTGACTTTAATCGAATCGCCTAGTCCATGAATCAGCTGGCGATTCGAAGGACGGCAGCTCATAAAGACCCCAACCCCCATAGCACGCAGGCTTCGGATTCGGTCGATCAGCTCCTCGGTCTCGCCCTGGCTGAGGTTAGGCACGTTATCGATTGCAATCAGGGAGTGCGGCTTGTCCTTAAGCTCTTCGGTAACGACCTCGAGCTGCATAAACACCTCGCGCCCAATGGCGCGGTCGGCCTCGATGATCCGCACGGGACCTCGCGTCGGATCGTTTTTAACCTCTTGGGTATACTGCAGCAGCACCGAGGTTTTCCCAAAGCCATCAGGCGCGTAGAGGACTACGATGCCGGCCTTTCGGCCCTTGGCGATAAGTTCGTTCATCAAGCGATCGCGCCGCACCGTATAACTACTGCCCAGCGGCATAAGCTCGAGGTCGTCCATATTGCCCAAATCGTTAACCATGCCCGCTCCTCAACTCGACCACATGGACACCGTAACGCTAGACCATATGTATCGCTAGATGAATAGAGCGATGCTACGGTTTAGGATGTTTGTTGGTACGCAAATGGCAAGTTTTTGTTCAGCGTGGTCCGATTGAAACTTATCCCCCAACCAATCAGTCTTTGCGCAGGTCAATGCGCTTGCCAGCTTGTCCCATCCTTTGACAGTGTACCTCAAATGAGTGCTGTTCAATTGTGTTGCGCAACTCACCTAACGCCAGCTACCGTCTACGACCTTTTCATAGCATTTATGCATAGTATCTGTTATGGAATGAATCATGCTGCACCTGACGCACCCGTCAAGTTCGCGGCAAGATTTTCGTCAAGCACACGGCGCGCGCTCAGCAAAAAGGCCCCCGCAAAGCGGAGGCCTTCGGCAAAGCTATGTCGAGGTGATAGGCTATCGCTACTTGCAGAGCGAAAGGGCGGCCTCGTCGGCAACGACAACGCAGTTGGTGTGCAGTTGCAGGATCGAGGCAGGGCACTGAGGGGTAACAGGGCCATAGCACATGTCATGCACGGCCTGCGCCTTGGCCTCGCCGTTGGCGACGACCAGGATCATGCGGGCATACATGATGGTCTGGGTGCCCATGGTGTAGGCCTGACGGGGCACGTCGTCGATGCTGTCGAACAGGCGGCTGTTGGCCTGAATAGTGCTCTCGGTAAGGTCGACACAGTGCGTACCCTTGGAGAAGTGGTCATCGGGCTCGTTGAAGCCAATGTGACCGTTGTTACCGATGCCGAGCAGCTGCAGATCAGGGTAACCGGCAGCAGCGACGATCTTGTCGTACTCAGAGCAGGCAGCAGCAGCGTCGGGATTGGAGCCATCGGGCACATGCGTGTTGTTCAGGTCGATGTTAATGTGATCGAAGAAGTTCTCACGCATAAAGTAGTGGTAGCTCTGGGGATCGTCGTGCGAAAGGCCACGATACTCGTCGAGGTTGTAGGTGCTGACCTCGGCAAAGTCGACGTCACCCTTCTCGTACCAAGCGGCGAGCTGCTTGTAGGCGCCAATCGGGGTGGAGCCGGTGGCAAGACCCAGCACGCAATCGGGCTTGAGGATAACCTGGGCCGAGATGATATTGGCGGCCTTGCGGCTCATATCCTCGTAGTCTTTAGCTTTAATGATCTTCATTACGCGTCCTTTCTCGTACAAGAGAGGCAAGGCTTCCCTTACAAGCACTTGCCCGCGGCCCGCGTCGGCCGCAACCAACGTGTGCGGCCACCAGGGCGAGGTCGCGTAATGTATGTGTCTCGTGTCTAGCCGCGTCGAGGCCCCTGCCCGTCCACGGTGACCCAAAGCTGTTTAGCTTCGGACAAATCCCATCTTGCCACGGAGGGCGTCCTCTTTCAAGGGCGCCCTCCGTAAACGTGTTTGAATTGTAGGCTAAAGGCCAAGCGCGCTCACTAGCGCTCGCGAGCGACGATGAGTTGGTCCATCTCCTCGACATGCTCGCCAATAGAACCCTTGATGCTCGAGAACTCAACGGAGTTGCACACCAAGATAGGAACCGTCACATCGTAACCCTCGGCGGCAATTGCCTCGCGATCGAACTCGATGAGTACATCGCCCTTATGGACGATGTCACCCACTTGCGCATGTACGGTAAAGTGCTTGCCCTCGAGCTGAACAGTGTCCAAACCAACGTGGATGAGCACGTCTAGGCCATCGACCGTGTTAAGCGCAACGGCATGTCCCGTGGGAAAAATGGCCTCGACCTTGGCGTCTGCCGGCGCAATCACGCGCGTGCCGGTAGGCTGAATCGCCACGCCCTGGCCCAAAAGGCCGGTGGCAAACGTCTGGTCATTGACCTCCGACAACGGAATGACGTCGCCCGAGATGGGAGCATCCAGCGTAAGGACTCGACCACGCATACCAAAAGACCTTAGGACTTTAGTGAACATGCTCCCCCTCGGACATACCAATCAATCAAAATAGCCTTAACAGTTTACCACTTGGCACCCGTTATTGACCATTAGGGAAGTTCGCGCTTGACAACCTCGACGATGTCGTCGACAACACGCTGGGTCAGCTCGTGCGTCTCGGCCTCGGCCATAACGCGAACCAGCGGCTCGGTACCGCTCGGGCGCACCAAGATGCGGCCACGACCGTTGAGCTCCTTCTCGGCGGCAGCGACGGCGTCCCAGATGGGCTGGCAATCGTCCAGGCCGGCCTTGTTGTCCGAATGCACGTTGACGAGCACCTGCGGGTACTTCTTCATGATGCCAGCAAGGTCGGTAAGGGTGCGGCCGGTGCGCTTGAGCACGGCCAGAAGCTGCAGGGCCGTCACCAAGCCGTCGCCGGTGGTGTTGTGCTCCAGGAAGATGATATGGCCGGACTGCTCGCCGCCGATGACGGCACCGTCCTCGAGCATGCGCTCAAGAACATAGCGGTCGCCCACGGCGGTCTGAACCATCTCAAAGCCCTGCTCCTTCATGGCGATGGAGAAACCGAGGTTGCACATAACGGTCGAGACAATCTCGGAGTTGGCGAGCTTGCCACGAGCAGCAAGGTCGGAGCCGCAGATGGCCAGGATGTAGTCGCCATCGATCTCGTTGCCCTCACTGTCCACGAACAGCACGCGATCAGCGTCGCCATCGTGGGCCAGGCCGATATCGGCGTGGGTGCGCAGCACGAGCTCACGCAGGGGCTCAAGGTGCGTGGAGCCGCACTCGACGTTAATGTCAGTGCCGCAGTAATCGGTGTTGATGGCATGGACCGTGGCGCCCAGGCGCTGCAGCGCGGCAGGCGTGGTCTGGCACGAAGCGCCGTGGCCGCAGTCGACGGCAACAACCAGTCCGTCGAGCTTAAGGCCGTCGAGCGTGCTGATGGCATGATCGACATAGTCCTTGCGGGCATCCTTCATCTTGATGATGTGACCCACACCGGCGCCAGTCGGCAGCGTGTCGGCAGCCATGGCCTCCTCGGACATGACCCAGGCGCTGATCTCTTCCTCAACCGCGTCGGGAAGCTTCATGCCCTTGCGGCTAAAGAACTTGATGCCGTTGAACTCGGGCGGATTGTGCGAAGCAGAGATGACGATGCCGCCGTCGAGCTCGTTTTGGACGGTGAGCAGCGCCACGGCGGGCGTGGGGATAACGCCGCAGCAATGCGGACGGCCGCCCTCGGCCATAATGCCAGCAGTCAGAGCGCTCTCGAGCATGGTGCCCGAAAGGCGCGTGTCACGGCCGATGCAGATGTCCGGACCAAGGAACTTGGTCGCCGCGCGGCCCAGGCGAAATGCGAGGTCGCACGAAAGATCGGCGTTGGCGACACCACGGACGCCATCGGTACCGAAGATGTTTTGGGGCATAGGATCGCTCCTTCCCAAGTGGGCAAAACGCAGTCGCCCACCCTAGTCGAAAAAGAAAAGCGGGACCCGCCGAGCAATCGGCAGGCCCCGCTTGTACATTGTATCTCGTAAGGAGATAAAACCTTAGCGCTTGGAGAACTGGGGAGCGCGGCGGGCCTTCTTGAGGCCGTACTTCTTGCGCTCGACCACGCGAGCATCGCGCGTAAGGAAACCGGCCTTCTTGAGGTCAGCACGGTAATCGCCAGCGTTCAGAAGAGCGCGAGCGATGCCCAGGCGCAGAGCGCCGGACTGACCGGAGATGCCGCCGCCATCGCACAGAGCGATAACGTCGAACTGACCGGCGGTGTCGGTCACCTTGAAGGGAGCAAGGGCGTTCTCAACGAGCTGATGACGGCCGAAATACTGCTCGGCGTCACGCTTGTTGATGGTCACCTTGCCGGTGCCGGGGACGAGACGGACGCGGGCGACGGCGTTCTTACGACGGCCGGTACCCTGGTAGACAACGGTGTTCTCAGCCATCTTTAAGCCTCCAGCTCAATCTTCGTGGGGTTCTGGGCAGCGTGCGGATGCTCGGCACCAGCGTAGACCTTAAGCTTGGTCATCTGGGCACGGCCGAGGGTGGTCTTGGGCAGCATACCGCGAACGGCGCGCTCGATGACCTTCTCCGGGTGCTTCTCCATAGCCTGGCGGAAGCTCTCAGCCTTGAGGCCGCCGTTGTAGCCGCTGTGGCGATAATAGGTCTTCGTGTCGGCCTTGTTACCGGTAAGCTGGACCTTATCGGCGTTGATGACGACAACGAAGTCGCCGCAGTCGCTGTTGGGCGTGAACTGGGGCTTGTTCTTACCGCGCAGGATCATTGCGATCTGGGTGGCAAGACGGCCCAGGACAGCACCATCGGCGTCGACGAGAACCCAGTTGCGCTGGACCTCGCCCTGCTTGGCGTAGTGAGTCGATTTCGAAATCACTTAGACTCCTCCATGTACAGTACGTGTTGTTACAGAGATTCACGGGGCTCTGCAAGTAACCCGTCCATATTACCCCGCTCGCCGCCCGAGTCAACAGGTATTTTGGCTCCGACCAGAGTTTCTGCACATGTCGTCCATGGGTCATGACGTCGCGACACTAGCGCTCGACAAACGCCTCGATATCTCCCAATAAGCGCTTTGCCTCCTGGCGGCCCTGAATATACAGGTCGAGGAGCTTTGCCGGATCGTGCTCAACATGGCCGACCTCGACCGGCTTTTGCGGAGCGACGACCAACGCACGGCCCTCGCGCTCATACTTCCACAGGTGCATGCGCTGGATGTTGTAACGGTCGTGGCGCGTCTCGATAGCCTCGAGCAGGTAGGGGTAGTCGGCATAGCGGGCGCGCGCGGCGGGCATAAACTCGTAAGGCTTTTTCTCGTATGAGCGGTCCTGCGTAACGATAACGACCGCACGGTCGAAGCCCGCCTCCTCGAGCACATGCTCGATAGGGACCGAATCGGCTACGCCGCCGTCGACGTATTTGTGCCCGTCAATCTCGACCGGCGGCGTCACTAGCGGCAGCGACGTCGAGGCGCGCACAGCATCGAGGTCGAGCACGGCGCTTTTGACCGGCAGGTACGTGGCGGTTCCAAAGAGCATGTCCGTCGCGACGGCGTACATCTCGATGGGGCTGGCGTCGAACGTCTCGTTGTCAAAGGGGTCTAGGCGGTCCTGGACATCGTTGAAGATAAAGTCGTAACCCACAATAGAGCCCGTGGACGCAAACGATGCGGCGCCCATGTAGCGGCTGTCGTTGCAGAAAGCCAGGTTGATGCGGTTGGCACGGCCGATCTGGTGCGACTTGTAGTTCACGCCGTTGAGGGCGCCGGCCGATACACCGTAGACAGCCGGAATCTCGACGCCGGCCTCCATGAGGACGTCGAGCACGCCTGCGGTAAACTGCCCGCGGAAGCTGCCGCCCTCCAAAACGAGCGCGACCTTGCCGGCGTTCTTTGCCTTATCTTCTGCAGTCATATTGACCTCCTGCGATTGCGTTTTGGCTTTCTTCTACCCAGTTTTGGAATGGAGGGCGCATTGGTTTTGGAGTTGCGGAGGACGGGGCGGTCGGCGGGAAAGCGCGTCCCACCCTGCGTTGCTGCGGCGTTTTCTTTACGCTCGCGCCCTGCGCAGAGTTCGATTCTCCGCGGTACGGGGGATCCGTTGATGCGGGGTTTGGCCAGCTGAAATTCAATAAACATCGCATCCGTTTTGAATCGAGGCTTTGCGCGGAGAATCCGCGTATTTGCTTCGCAAATCCGCACCGGCTTCGGCCGCCTGCCGGCGTTCTCGCCCGCGGGCTACAAACGCTTCGCGTTTGCTTAACGCTCGCGCCCTGCATAGAGTTCGATTCTCCGCGGTACGGACTAGAAATAAAAAGGCAGGTAGATACGAATATCTACCTGCCTGTTACTTATGGTGGAGGCGCGGAGAATCGAACTCCGGTCCACGAAAGCCCCCTGATTGGCATCTCCAAGCTCAGTCGCTGGTTTTGTCTCGGACGCTTTGCGCGCAGCGACACGCTCGCGGCGTCCTAACCGGTTCGGTCTTAGCCTGCGCCATACCGATTACGTGCGCAGGAGCATTCCCCTAAAATGACGTCGCGCCGGTGTCGGGGAAATCACCGGGTTGACGCGCCGCTATAAACTAAGCAGCGAGAGCCATAGGCTCAAAAGAAGAGTTGTTGTCAATTCAATTTGACGGTACCCCTGTTTAACGAGGCGAGGAGACCTCGGCTTGCTTCCTCTCTCAGAGCTATCGTGTCGAAACCAGTCGCCCCCGAATGCTGGGAAAGTCTGGATGGCGTCGGGCCTGCAAACACCCGATAACCGTCGACTTTTCAAGGAACACGCGGGTGAGCCCCGCTCGTGGATAGCTATCTTACCACGTTCTAAAGGATGACAGCTGCTCTATGCACGAGCTGTGAAGACCATAATGTGCACCATACTTCGCACTTTTGTCACCGAACGCGTCACGTATATTTTCGCCAAGCAAAATTGACCCGTCGAAAGGACCGTTATGGATACCAAGCAGCAACTCGTCAATGCCCTCGTGGGCCTGGGCTCAACCATTACCGAAGCTATGGATGTCATCGAGGGCTTTGTCCCCTGCGGACATCCCGCCCTCACGGTATCGAACGCACTCGTCGCGCTGGACGCTGACGATGATGCAGCTCTCGCCCAGCAGCTTGAGACCGTCGAGGGCTTTATCGACCACGTGAGTGAGAACCGCGGCGTGTCCGCCTACCACGGCATCGAGGTCGAGCTCGCGGGTCCCAAAGCCGATCTGCTCACAGCAATCTGCGAGGTAGGCGCCCTTATGCAGACCGCAGGCGTCAAGAACACCCAGGTCAACGAGTGGGTCTACCGCAGCTTAGCCGCGCTCGACAGCTCCGAAGAAAAGGCAGCCGAGCAGCTCGCAGAAAGTCCCGCCATTAAGGCCGAGCTTTTGTAAATAGCAGACGCGGGTCCCTTAGCGCATCGTCGTCCAAGAGGCCCGTAAACAGTTCGCATCAACCGATAGCCGCGCCGCCGCGTTCGGCCAAAGCAAGAATCGGCATCATTTGACGAGGTGTCTTTGCTGCAAGATCGGCATGTTCGAGCAGTTTGCGATCGTTAGTTACCAAGTAATCAACCTGGGCGCGTTTGCATGCGGCGAGTACCAAGTTGTCCTCGTAATCGCAATGGAGCGCTAAGTATTTGTCGGCTAGCCACAGATCGGATGCGTCTGCGCCCACGGCGGTGGCGTTTTCGGTCATATTCCGAACAAACGCCAGTGCCGCATCGCCAATTGCGCGGGCAGAAGCCTCGTCGAGCGCTCCCCCGACGGCAAGAACGCTACGCTTCAGCTCGTGTTGGACAACGTATAGCACGTCCTTAGCGATATGCACCGGAAAGAACAGTAACGACCCCGTCTCCGTCGCCTGCCCAATAAACGCACGCGCGGCAAGCGATTCGGCATGGTCGACGCAAAACGAATCAACCCATACGTTGGCGTCCACCATGATCTTGAGAGGCGCCCCACTCACTGGATCATCCCCTTTTGGCGATAGCGCTCGTCCATGGCTTCGGAATAGATTGTTTCCCAACCGCGATCGTCGGATACGGGCGACGTAGCGATGCCCAGGTCCGCGTAAAGCTGATCCGCCGCCGCCCATGATGCGGCGAACGGAGTATCGGGCGCGACGGTCTGCTGCCGGTCGTCGACGGCCGCAAGCACTTCCTCGCACTGCCCGCCACCCTGCGCGACCTTGGCCACCACCTTTTTGATGAGCTCGGGCAGTGACCCGCCCGAAAGCCGCAGCGCTTCCTCGGCACGGTTCTTGACCTGGCGATCCACGCGAACGTTCACCTGCGCCATGCCGCCAACAGCACCCATCTCAACCTCACCTTCGACTTCTGCTATCTTAGCTAGCACAACTATATATTGCTGCTAGCACATGGTCAAACGCAAAAGGCCTGCATTCTGGCGGCTGCAACACCGCCCAAATGCAGGCCGAAAACTAAAGTAAAAGTGCTAGCGCAGATATGCCTTCGCGTTGCCCAAGCTGTAGGCGATCGTTGAGCCGTTGTGCAGTAGTGACGACGTCTGCGGAGTGATCATGCCGGTAATACCCAATGCCAATAGCGCCGAGTTGGTGAGCATCACCCTTGAATACGAACTCGTCAGACGGTCGATAAGCCCCTGGCTCATGCGGCGCAGGCGCACGATCGCGGCGAGATCCGTGTCGGTCAAGATGATGTCGGCGACCTCTTTGGCGATGTCGCTTCCGCCACCCATGGCCAGGCCCACGTCGGCCAAACCGAGCGCCGGCGAATCGTTGACGCCGTCGCCCACCATGGCAACGTGGCGCCCCTCGCGCTTAATCCGCTCCACATAGGCGTACTTGTCCTCGGGCAGCAGCTCGGCCTTAAACTCATCGACACCAGCCGCGCGAGCAATGCGCTCGGCCGTGCGCTCCGAGTCGCCCGTGAGCATGACCACGTGCTTAACGCCCAGCGCATGCAGGTCGGCGATGGCCTCGCGGACCCCGGGCTTGAGCGGATCCTCGATGCCGAGCACGCCCACAACGGTGCCGTCGACCGCCAGATACAGCGGCGACAGCCCCTGCATCTGGGACTCAATGCGTTCCTTGATGTCGGACTCGAGCTGCGCGCCCTCGTCCTCGAATACAAAGTGCGCTGAACCGATGATGGCGCGACGCCCTTCGATGGACGAAGCGATGCCGTGCGCCACGATGTACTCGACGGCAGCATGGCGCTCGCGGTGCTCGAGCCCGCGCTCACGTGCCGCATTGACCACGGCACGCGCCACCGGATGCGGAAAATGCTCCTCCAAGCAAGCGGAAAGGCGCAAGACCTCGTCCTCGCTCCAGCCGTCGGTCGTGAGCACGCAAGCTAGACGCGGCTGGGCCTCGGTCAGCGTACCGGTCTTGTCAAAGACAATGGTATCGGCCTTGGCAAACGACTCAAAGTACTTCGCGCCCTTGACCATGACGCCCATCTTGGCAGCATCGCTCATAGCGGTCATGACGGCAACGGAACCCGTGAGCTTAAGCGCGCACGAGTAGTCGACCATCAGCGCCGCCGAGGTCTTGATGAGGCTGCGGGTGGTAAGCGCAACCAGGCCCGCGAGCAGGAAGTTCCACGGGACGATCTTGTTGGCAAGGTCCTCCATATGCGACTGGCCCTCGGACTTGAGCGAGTCGGCCGTCTGCACGAGCGAGACGATTGAGCGCAGTTTGGTTTGCGCCGTGTTGGCGCGCACGCGCACCAAGATGCTGCCGTCTTCCACGACGGTGCCGGCGAACACGTCGTCGCCCACGCTGCGCTCGACGGCCAGCGGCTCGCCGGTCAGGGTCGCCTGGTTGACCATGGCGCTCCCCTGCTCGACCACGCCGTCGATGCAGATGGACATGCCAGTGCGTACGGCGACCAGATCGCCGGGCTCGAGCTCGGTGGCGGCAACGCTTACCTCGGTGTCACCGACCACCTTTTGCGCCTTGTCGGGCACATCGAGCAGCGAGTTGATGAGCTCGTTTTCGCTCATGGCGCGGGTGTAGTCCTCGAGCAATTCGCCCACGTTGAGCAGGAACATTGTCTGCCCCGCGGTGTCGACATCACGTTTGACGAACGAAATGCCGATGGCCGACGCGTCAAGCACGGGAACGGTCAGGCGCGGCTGCGCGAGCTCACGGAGGGCGGCGCGCAAAAAGGTCATGTAACCGGCTACGACAAACACCGCACGCAGGGGCGTGGGCAAAAACCATCGGCGCGCATAGTGGGCGCCGATGAGTGTGGCAAGATCCATAACGAGCTTGTGCTTGCGTGGCTCAAGCTGCATCACGTAACCCGTCTTTGCGTCGGCAATGGCCTGGGCGTCGAGTGCGCCCAGAGCATCGAGCACGCCTGCACGACGCTGCTCGTCATATTCGAGCGCCATCTGGCCGATGCGGCCGTAGACGCGCACCTTGCGCACGCCATCGATTTCGCCACTGAGCTTTAGAAGCGCATCGAGATCGCTCTCTGGCACAGGACCCGCCAACTGGAGGCGGGTCCTGCCGGGGATCTCGCTGATAATCGAGAATCTCATAGTTTGTGCCTGGGAGTGCTACTCGGCTGCCTTGTCCGCAGCGGCCTCGCTCTGGGTGATGTAGGCCGCCTCGGCAACCATGTCGTCGACATTAGCCTTGGCCTGCTCGACCATGTCCTGGTAGCCATTCTTGATGCGCATGCCGCACGCGATACCCTGCACGCAGGCATTCTTTACCGGAGCGCTGGTAAGCAGCTTGATGCCGGCCGTGCCAAGCAGAAAACCGCCACCGACAAGCAGGGTATTGAACGTCGACTTCTTCATGTTGCTTCTCCCTTTTGCCGCATTGGACGCGGCACGGTGCCTCAGCACTCGAGTAAACAAGTTTGCTCGAGCACACTTTTGGAAAATAGTTTAGTTTATCTAACTATTGAGGTCAACAAAGGTTAACTTTTTGGAAATCTTAAGGTGCGGAACAGCCAGCTTCTGGCGATCCGCCCGCCGCGATGCACATCCGTGACGCCAAAGAGGAGGCCCTCTTCCCTCCAGCAAATTGAAGGTGAATGGTTTTCCGCGAAGTGAACGAGCAAAATTGGGCCCCCGAAGCATCCGCATTTTTTCGCAGCAAAACCGCAGGGAAAACTCGACAAAAACCGCAGGAAACCGAACCAGAAAAGTGTTGATGTTTCAGGGGTCCAAAATAGGTCGTTCACTTCGCGGAAAAGTATTCACCTTCGTTTTCAACATCCATAAAGAATGAGGGCGCCAACGGCGCCCTCATCACCAAATTCCATTCAGCCCGCCTGACCCGAACGGCCGAGTCGTTGCAGAACCCGGGAGCCCCGGCAGGGCGGGTGCTTGCTCAAAATGAGTTCCGCACGCAAAGAAGGCCACTTAATGTGGCCTTCGTCTTGCGCAGGACTGTTCGAAATTTTGAGGAAGCGCCCGCCCTGCCGGGGCTCCCGGGCTCCCGCTTACGAGAGCGACGTTCTCAGCAACTCGTTGAAGAGCTTCGGGTTGCCCTTGCCGCGGCTCGCCTTCATGCACTGGCCCACCAAAAAGCCGATGACCTTCTGGTTGCCGTCACGATACTGCTGCGCCTGATCGGAACAGTTTGCCAGCACCTCGTCCACGATCGGCTGCAGCGCGCCGGCATCGCTCACCTGACGCATACCGCGCTCGTCGACGATCTTGTTGGGGTCGTCGCCGGTCTGGGCCATGGCCTCAAAGACCTCGTGCGCCTGGTTGGAGCTGATAGCATCGGTCGCCAGCAGCTTGGCAAGCGCGGCCACCTGAGCCGGCGCGATACCGGACTCGGCGAGCGACACGCCTGCGCCCTTAAGGTAGGCGATCATCTCGTTGACCAGCAGGTTTGCGACCGTCTGGACCTCCTTGCCGGACATACCGGCAGCGGCGGCCTCAAAGAAGTCGGCAAACTCCGGATCGCCGGCAATCTGCTCGGCGTCGGCCGTCTTAATGCCAAAGTCGGCCTCAAAACGGGCGCGCTTGGCATCGGGCAGCTCGGGAATCTCGCCACGGCAACGGTCGATAAACTCGTCGTCCAAATCGAACGGTGCCAGATCGGGATCGGGGAACAGGCGATAGTCGTCGGCCGTCTCCTTCACACGCATGACCACGGTGCGCTTGCGGCTGGGCTCCCAGTGGCGGGTCTCCTGATAGATGATGCCGCCCTCCTCGAGCACCTCGGCCTGGCGGCAGATCTCGTAGGCAAGGCCGTCATGCAGGCTCTTAAACGAGTTGAGGTTCTTGAGCTCGGTCTTGGTGCCCAGCTTGGTCTCGCCGCGGCGACGCAGCGACACGTTGCCGTCGCAGCGCATGGAACCCTTCTCCATGGAGCAGTCCGAAATGCCCAGCGTCACAAAGATGCGACGGAGCTTTTCCATAAACAGGCGCGCTTCCTCGGGCGTGCGCAGATCGGGCTCGGTGACGAGCTCGATGAGCGGCGTGCCGCAGCGGTTGTAGTCGACGAGCGACTCGGCCGCGGCGGTAATGCGGCCCTCGGCGCCACCCACGTGGACCATCTTGGCGGCGTCCTCCTCCATGTGGATGCGCAGGATGCGGATGGGCACCGTGTAGGAACCGTCCTCGCGACGCTCGGGCATCTGCAGGTTGGACGCGTCGTAGCTGGCCAGGTGACCGGCACGCTGATTGCCTTCGCGCATGGTCGACGTCATGGACGTGGACAGGCCCTCGGCGTTGGCCGAAGCGCTCGCCAGGCTCTGGGCCTCGGCCTCACCAAACGCGCAGTCGGGGCGCTCGGCGGCACCGCGACCGGTCACGTCCAGGTCCAGGTGACCGTACATGGCAAAAGCGACCGGACCCTGCGTGGTCTGGAAGTTCTTGGCCATATCGGGATAGAAGTAGTGCTTGCGGTAGAACATCGAGTGGCGCTGGATCTCGCAGTTGGTGGCGAGACCGGCCTTGACGATGCTCTCGATGGCGCGCTTGTTGGGCACCGGCAGCGCACCGGGCAGGCCCAGGCACACCGGGCACACGTTGGCGTTGGGCTCGTCATCGTGGCTGAGCCTGCAGTTGCAGAACATCTTGGTATCGAGTGCGGTGAGCTCGGTATGGATCTCCAGGCCGATCACGGCCTCCCAATCCTGCAGGACCTCGGAAAGCTCCTTCATTACAGCTCGCCTCCCTTCCCGGCAAAATCGGGCGCGACGGAAAGCGCGGGCGCACCCGTGGCGGCATCGGCAAAGCCGCGCTCCAGGGCGCGGGCAAACGTGAGCAACTGACGGTCCTTAAACGCCGGACCAACCAGCTGGGCAGAAACGGGCAGCTGAGTATCCTCGCCCAAGCCCAGCGGCACCGAGATGCCACCGTTGCCGCAAATGTTGAGCGAGATGGTGTACAGGTCGGAGAGGTACATCTGCGTGGGGTCGCTGATCTCGCCAAATTTAAAGGCCGTGCGCGGCGAGGCGGGCATGAGGATGGTGTCCACCTTGGCATACGCGGCATCGTAGTCCTGCGTGATGAGCGTGCGGGCCTTCTGCGCGGCGTAGTAATACTTGTCGTACACGCCCGAGCTCAGCAGGTAGGCGCCGAGCATCTGACGGCGCTTGGCCTCGGCGCCAAAGCCGTGGGCGCGCGAAAGCGAGCTCTGGTCGGACAGGTTGGCGCAGCCCTCCTCCTGATAGCCGTAGCGAATGCCGTCGAAGCGGGCCAGGTTGGAGAACGCCTCGGCCGGGCCGATGACGTAGTAGGCGGCGATGGCGGCGTCCAGGTGCGGCAGGTCGACCTCGACCAGCTCGGCACCCTGGTTCTGCAGCTCCTGGGCGGCGCGCTGAACAGCGGCCTTGACCTCGGGCGTCAGGCCCTCGGCCTCCATAAACGCGGGGATGATGCCCACGCGCTTGCCCTCGATACTGTCGTTGAGATGCTCGGTAAAGTCGACGGCGCAATCCTGGCTGGTGCAGTCGTACGGATCGTGGCCCGCGCCGGTAAGCGCATTCATGGCCAGCGCGACATCCTCGACCGTGCGGCCAAAGGGACCCACCTGGTCGAGCGACGAGCCAAAGGCAACCACGCCGTAACGGCTCACTGCGCCATACGTGGGCTTAAAGCCCACCACGCCGCACAGCGACGCCGGCTGGCGAATGGAGCCACCGGTGTCCGAGCCCAGCGAGAGCGCGACCTCGCCCGCGGCGACGGCTGCAGCGGAGCCGCCCGAAGAGCCGCCGGGCACGCGCTCGGTATCCCAGGGGTTGTTGGTGCGGTGGAACGCCGAGCTCTCGGTGGAGCTGCCAAAGGCAAACTCGTCCATGTTGGCCTTACCCATGGGCAGGCAGCCGGCATCGAGCATGCGCTGGACGCAGGTGGCGGTGTAGACGCTCTGGTAGTTCTCGAGCATACGGGAAGCGCAGGTGGTGCGCGTACCCACGAGATTCATGTTGTCCTTGATGGCCAGCGGCACGCCCGTGAGCGGGGGCAGAGCCTCACCGGCGGCGCGGCGGGCGTCAATTTTGGCAGCGGCATCAAGGGCGAGCTCGGGCGCCACCTGCAGAAATGCCTGGACTCCGCCCTCGCGCGCCTCGATGGCCTCGAGCGATGCCTGTGCGACCTCGGTGGCAGAGAAATCGCCGGCGGCAACGTGCTCGGCCAGCTGCGCGGCCGTGAATCGATCGAGATTGAGCTTCATTACTCGCTCTCCCCCTCTCCCAAAATGGACGGCACGCGGAAGTAGCGGTCGCGCGCGCTGCCAGCGTTTTCGAGCGCGACGTCGAGCGGCAGGTCGCGCTCGGGCTCGCGCAGGTCATCGCCCATCACGTTGGACAGGCTTCCGATGGGATGGAACGTGGGCTCCACGTCGGGCAAGTCATATTGCAAGACGGGCTCGAGCATCTGGACGGCATCGTTCATGTAGGACGTCATCTGGGCGAGCTCGTCATCGGTCAGTGCGATCTTTGCGTACTCGGCGATGCCGCGCACGTCTTTCTCGCTGAGTGCCATAGGCGCTCCCTTCCGCATAACAGATAAACCGCTCTAGTATACAAGGCAACGCCGCTTGGAGCAGGTGCTTTACCCAAATGCAGCGAAAACGTAACGAGGGCGGCGGGCTTGCAGGTGGCGGGTTGGCGATTCTGCAGCGAAACCGCACCGTCCATAGCGAAAACCGTCTCGCCCACAAGGAAAACCATCCCGCCCACAACGAAGACCGTCGCGCCCACAACGAAAAGCATCACAACATTCGACGCTTTTCGCCAAAATCGCGATTTTCATCGAATGTTGTGATGGTTTGGAAGCCCCCGACCACCACAAAGGTGCCTGTCCCCATTGTGGTGGTTCTGAAGAATGTCTTATGCCGAGGCCTTTGCCTTGCGGCGCTTGCGGACCGCGTGGATCACGATGTCCAGCAGCAACAGCACAATGGCTACGACCACGATAAGCACGGCAAACTCGCGCTTGCCCCAGTGACGGCCGGCTAGCGACTTTTGCTTGTCGACGTCCTTCTTGTTGTACTTGGTGCGCACGCAGTGCACCAGCAGGCGATGGTCGTTCACGCCGTAGGGCGTGCAGGTGACGAGCGTCACCTTGTCGGCGCCAGGCTCGATGGTCAGCGACTCCATCTCCTCGGGCAGCACCACCTCGGAGTCCACCATCTTGTAGGCGAGCGTCTTGCTCATGGTGTGTAGCAGCACCAGGTCGCCGGGTTCCAGCGAGTGGATGTCGTCGAACATGCTCAGGTTGCGCATGCCCGAGTGCGCGGTGAGCACGCAATGCGTCGAGGTGCCGCCCACTGGCAGGCTCGTACCCTCCAGGTGGCCGACGCCCGCCATGAGGACTTCCTCGCTCGTGCCGTGGTAGATGGGCATGCTCACGTCGATGGAGGGGATCTCGACCCAGCTCATCATGGGGTCGCGGTCAAAAATGAGCTGTTGGGCGTAGGGCTCGATCTGGTCGGCGGGGAGCTCGGTGGCCTCGCCCGCCAGCTGTTCGTTAAAGGAGCGAGCCTGGAGCAGGATGCGCTCGCGCTCCTCGGCAGACAGCGCGTCCACGGTGCTGGACACGGTGCTGATCTGGTTGAACACGCCCGAGGCTTCGAGCCGGTCCAAGATCCACGGCCAGGTCATAAGGCCCACGCCAATAAGGATAATGACGATGGTGATGAGCCGATCAGCCCAGCGCGGCAGCCGCTTGCGACGGCGCTTGCCGCCCGCGGGCTTGGAGTGTTTGTTTGCACGTGACATCGGCCACACCACTTTCGTCAGATTGCGCTAGAGAGCTGCACCAAGCAGGATAGCGCAGCGCGGGCTCGCAGATACAAAACGGGGCAAACTCCAGTGCGGAGTCTGCCCCGAAAAGAGAATGGCAAAGCAAGAACGTGGATGGACGAGAAAAGTGTCCGCAAGTCTCATGGCCATCACATCCCACCTGCCAAAGGGATGGGTGAGCGAGCGTTACTCCTGCTCGGACTCCTCGGCCTGCTTACGGCTGCGGATGAGGTGAGCCACGCCGATGCACAGCACCGCGCCACCAGCGATCCAAGTGAAGGTCACGCCGTTAAGGCCGGTCAGCGGGAGGCCGACGGACTTGGTGTTGCCGACGTTGATGGTGACCTCGCCGGCGGCGGCGTTGGTGCCGGTGCCTTCGATGCCGTTCAGATTGTCGTCACCGGCAGTGCCGTCAAGCGTACCGAAGGCGATGTCGCCGCGGCCCTTGTCGGCATCGGAAACCTCCGCCTTAAGATCCGTCACCTTCATGGTCGTATCGTCATACGTCGGGGTGATCTTGAAGGTGAAGGGGTTGGCCTTGGTGTAGGAGCCGTCGGGGGTCTGGACCTCGGTCACCTTGTAGGAGCCAGCGTCGAGGCCGGAGACGGCGATCTGGCCGCCTTCACCGGACGTGAACTTCACGTAGTCAGGTAGGTTGTTGGCGTCGGTAACGGTCACGAGCTGGCCCGCGACGACGCCCGCAGCGTCCTTCGAGGCGACGTACTGCCCCGCGGTGTTCGAGTCATCGGACTGGATGGTGAAGACGGCGTCCGCGAGGCCCTTCTCGGTGCCCTGGTCGACCTTGTTAAGGTTGAGCTTAAAGGTGAAGTCTCCAGCGCCACCTTCGACAGACGTTCCTGTTCCTTCGGTATAGGGGTTGTTGGAGTACTCGAGCTTAACAGCGTTATAGTTTCCCTTTTTCCCCTCAGTGCCGTTACCTGTAACGGCATTCTTGTTGAGCTTCGCCTTATAGAAGACAACAATCTCCGTGTCGGCATTTACGGAGTCGATATCCTTGAGACCCTTTTTGCCCGTGGCTTTGTCAACGGCAAAGTTAACAGTCAAAACACG
>CABRZC010000036.1 GCA_902475375.1 uncultured Collinsella sp.
GGGTCTCCGAATCAGCCCCGTAATCCGGCATAGTTTTGAAATGACACTAAAGTAGGCACAAGCTGAATACCGATTCCAAGGATAGTTGCGGTGGAATAGTTCCTGGATGCCGGGGTTTTGGCGGAAATCAGGAACTATTTCACCGCAATTGAGGAGGGGCGAGGTGGATGGCGGGGTAGCTAAAGAGCTCCATCCCAAATGAGCTACCTAGGCTGGGTCGATGTCCATGCTGGCTATGAGGTCGGTACCGGTGTCTAGGAGGTTGGGGAGGACTACATCGCTCATGCGGATGGGGGCGTCGACGACCAGTCCGCGGATGAGGTCCATGACCTGGGCGTGGAGTGCCAGCGGGATGGCTTCGGCCGTGCGTACGGGCAGCAGCGCCTCGTCGCCGCCGGATACGGCCACGGTGGTGGTGAGCACGCGCATGGGGCAGGTGAGTTCCTGGTGCGCGAACGTATCGCCGCGCAGGCAACTGTTGCCGGTCACGGAGCTCACCTCTACCACGGCGCCGTCTGCGTCGCGCTCCACCTCTACAGTCAGGAGGCACTCGGATGGGCAGGTGGTGCAGTTGAAACGCAGTGTCTCGATCGTGTTTGTGCTCATGGCCTTACGCCTCCTCAACGGGGTCGACGGACAGGACAATCTCGCTGGCGCCTAGGTCGAGTGCGCGTTGAATCACCTTTGCCGGTAGCGGGAAGCTTTCCATGACGCTCGGTTTAAACGGGCGGACCTTGCCTGCAAACAGTTCCTCGCCGTTTGCGAGAATGCGTACGCGGGCGGCGTCGACCGGTCGGCGCACGCGGAAGTTGGGTTTGGTGAGTGCCACAGCCGTAATGCGTCCCGGCAGCGCGTAGCCTGCAATGCCGGCGGGGGAGACCGTGAGCTGGCAGCCCTGGTCCGCAGCGCCCGCATCAGCCCCAGCACCACAGCCCAGCGCGTACGCCGCCGCAGCCGCACCGGCGCGCTCGGACTCGGTCGTCACGTTGTCGGCCAGGTCGTGCACGTGCAGTACGTTGCCGCAGGCAAATATGCCTGGCACGCCCGTCTGCAGACTCTGGTCCACCACGGCGCCGCGCGTGCGTGGGTCCAGCTCCACGCCCGCGGCAACCGAAAGCTCGTTCTCGGGAATCAGGCCCACCGAAAGCAGCAGCGTATCGCACGGAACAACGCGCTCGGTCCCCGGAATAGGCGCCAGGTGCTCGTCGACCTTGCTCACTTCGACCGCCTCCACGCGGTCGCGACCGACTACGCACGTGACCGTGGTAGACAGATGCAGTGGAATGCCAAAGTCGTCCAGGCAGTTTTTCACATTGCGGCGCAGGCCGTTGGCGTACGGCATGAGCTCGTACACGCCCTCGACCGAAATCCCCTCGAGCGTGCAGCGGCGCGCCATGATCAGCCCGATGTCGCCCGAGCCCAAAATGACGGCGCGCGAGCCGGGCTTGAGGTTTTCGATATTGATGTATCGCTGCGCCAGGCCGGCCGTAAACACGCCGGCGGGTCGGCTGCCAGGAATCTTGATCTCGCTGCGGGTGCGCTCGCGACAACCCATGGCAAGGACGACCGCGCGCCCGGTGAGCTGCAACATGCCAGCGGGGCTCATGAGCGTGACGGTGTGGAGTGTGGCGTCTTCCGTGGACTCGCCCGAATCAATCCCAAGCACCATGCTGTCCAAGAACAGCGCAATGTCGGTCGCGCGCACCTGGTCGATAAAGCGCTGCGCGTACTCGGGACCGGTGAGCTCCTGCTTAAAGTGCGAAAGGCCAAAACCGGGGTGGATGCACTGGCGCAGGATGCCGCCCAGATGCTGCTCGCGCTCCACGATGGCCACGCGCGCGTCTGCCTTATGTGCGGCAAGTGCGGCCGCCATGCCGGCAGGTCCGCCGCCGATAACGACCACGTCGAAGGCCTGCGTTGCCACGGCCTCGACGGCGCCGCTATCAATCGCGCTCGATTTGAATGCCGCCATCCTAGCGCACCCCCTTTAAAGGTCCCTCAACGAGCCACGAGCCAGTGTCCTCCAGCAGCACCTCGCTGGGGTCACACCCCAGCTCGCGGGACAGAATCGCCACCACGCGGCTCTGGCAAAAGCCGCTCTGGCAGCGGCCCATGCCCGCGCGGCAGCGGCGTTTGACGCCCTCGACCGAAACCGCGCCCGGGCGGCGCCGAATTGCGGCCACGATCTCGGCCTCGGGCACCGTCTCGCAGCGGCAGACGATCTGCCCCCATGCAGGGTCGGACTTAATGAGCTCTTCCTTGCGCGCAAGTGGCGCACGGTCGAAGTCGTCCGGCGCGCGGCGAATCGGGTCCCAGTCGGCCCGCTCGTGCAGGGCAACACCGGCATCGCACAAGATCTGCTCCATGCGCTCGGCAATGGCCGGCGCGCTCGCCACGCCTGGCGACTGAATGCCCGCCGCCTGAAACAGCCCTGGCACCACGGCAGACTGACCAATAAAGAAGTCGTTGGTCCCCTGAATGACCGGACGCCCGCCGGCAAACGCGCGTACCACGCGGCGCGTGTCCAGGTCGGGCACCAGCTTGCGCGCGCCGCTCAGCAGCGCGCTGACGTCGCCCGCATAGGTCTGCGTGTCGCCCGGTTCGCGCACGGCAGCGGTCGCGGTGATAACGGTGTTGCCGTGCACGGTGCCCGTGACGATAACGCCCTTGGACACCGGCGTGGGCACAGGATAGAGCGGCATGAGCGTACGCGGCTCCTTGTCCAGTACCACGATGTTTCCCTGGCGCCATACCATCTGAAACTCCTCGGCGCCGGCCATATGCGAGATGTCCGCGGCACCGTTGCCCGCGGCGTTGATCAGATAGCGGCAGCGCACATCGCCGCCAGGCGTCACCAGCGTAAAGCGCGCAGCCCCGTCGGCAGCCTCGTCGCCAGCAACCTCAATCGCTTCCACCGGCGCGGAGCGCATAAACGTTACCCCGTTAGCCACGGCGTTTTCCATCGCGGCAATGGCGACCTCAAAGGGATCGACAAAGCCAGTCGAGGGGCACCACAGCGCGCATGTTGCGTCGGTACTGGCACGCGGCTCCAGCTCGTGCATGCGGTCGGGGCCGATAATCGACAGCTCGGGCACGCCGTTCGCCAGCCCGTTGCTGCGAAGCTTCTCCAGTTGCGCTCGGTCCTCGTCGCTAAATCCCAGCACCATCGAACCGGTGCGGCAAAACAAAAAGCCCAGTTCCTGAGCCCAAGTACCATACAGCTCGCATCCTCGGGCGTTGACCTGCGCCTTTACGGTTCCCGGTGCTGGATCGTAGCCGGCGTGCACCAGGCCGCCGTTGGCCTTCGAGGCCCCCAGCGCGATGTCGTTGGCCGCCTCGATCACGCAAATGGACAGGTCATAGCGCGCGAGCTGCCGCGCGATGGCGCACCCGGTAATGCCCGCGCCTACAATCGCGATATCAAACGTTTCTGCCACAGTGCCTCCCAGACGAGTTGACAGGCCGTCAATAGGACTATCCTACGGTCTGCACAGCCCCAGTGCAGCGGCAATGCGGTGAACAGCCCCGCTGTATCCGCAAACGGCAGGCGAGGGGAGACTCAGGACCATCGGTGACCTCGTCTGCCGCTCCTGGTGTCATAGGTTTGTCTCGTTCTGTAACAGTAAGCAGAAGAACTGGGATCCAGATGTTACAGATCGAGACGTTTGCCAAGTGGCCCCTCCGTTTGTCTCGATCTGTAACAGTAAGAGGGGTTTTGGGGCCCTAGATGTTACAGATCGAGATTTAAGTCGGGGAGGGACCCCTGTGTCTCGATCTGTAACACCTAGACCCTTATTCGCCGAGTAACTGTTACAGATTGAGATGTTTGTGTCTGTGGCCGCCGCTGGGTCCCACCAGGGTCCCGCTCGAACGACCCCCGTGTTACACTAGACCGGACTGTAAATATTCCGAAAGGTACACCTCAATGTCCAAGTACATCTCTGAGCTCATGTCGCCGCAGCTTATGGGCGTCATCTATGCCTTTGTTGGCTTTATCATCGCCCTGTACGTGCTGTCGGTCGTCTATGTGTTCATCGACGCTCGCCGCCGCGGTGCCAGCGCCTACGTGGCATGGGGCATCATCGCCCTCATCCCGTTTGTTGGCCTCATCGCCTACCTGGTCCTGCGCCCACACTCCTACGCGGCCGACCGCGAGGAGCAGGAGCTGGACATGGCCCTGCGCGAGCGCCAGCTTGCCCAGTACGGCACCTGCCCGCAGTGCGGCGCCCCCATCGAGAAGGACTTTGTCGTCTGCCCCGTGTGCGACACCCAGGTTCGCAACGTGTGTCCCAGCTGCCATCGCCCGCTCGACGCGCACTGGAAGGTCTGCCCCTACTGCCGAACTCGCATCCAGTAACGCATCCATCGCCGGGCCGGCCCCAAGCCACGGGCGCGCCGCAAGCACGCGCACCCCGCCCCCACACGATGAAGCATGCGTAGAAAATCGCCCGTCGTGCCATTAAGGTGCGGCGGGCGCTTGTATACCAAGGCAACCTGCCTATAATGATGCAAGTCAAAAACGCCGAGCGCATCGCACGCACTTGCATCAGGCATCCGAGAGGAGAAAACATACCCATGAAGGCACTCTACAATGACGGTTCGGTGGCCGAGCTCCCGCAGGACGAGGTCACGCACGTCATCCGCCACTCTGCCGCGCACATCATGGCGCAGGCCATCAAGCGCCTGTACCCCGAGGCCGACTTTGCCTACGGCCCCGCGACCGACAACGGTTTTTACTACGACGTCGACCTGCCCGAGGGCGTCAAGATCAGCGAGGACGACTTCCCCGCGATCGAGGCCGAGATGAAGAAGATCGTCAAGGAGAACCTCAAGTTCTCCGTGTACGAGAAGCCCCGCGCCGAGGCCATCGCCCTTATGGAGGAGCGCGGCGAGAAGTACAAGGTCGAGCACATCGGCGACCTGGACGACGACGCCCGCATCACCTTCTATCAGCAGGGCGACTACATCGACATGTGCGTCGGCCCCCACATCTGCTACACCAAGGCTCTGAAGGCCTTTAAGCTCACCGGCGTCTCGGGCGCTTACTGGAAGGGCGACAAGGACAACAAGATGCTCACCCGCATCAACGGCGTCGCCTTTGCCACCAAGGAAGAGCTTGACGAGCACATGCACATGCTGGAGGAGGCCAAGAAGCGCGACCACCGCAAGATCGGCCGCGAGATGGACCTCTTTATGATGCGCGACGAGGCCCCCGGCTTCCCGTTCTTCCTGCCCAACGGCATGATCCTTAAGAACACGCTGCTGGACTACTGGCGCGAGATCCACCACAAGGCCGGCTACGTGGAGATCTCCACGCCGCTCATCATGAACAAGCAGCTGTGGAAGACCTCGGGCCACTGGGACCACTACAAGGACAACATGTACTCGACCGTCATCGACGACGAAGAGTACTGCATTAAGCCCATGAACTGCCCGGGCGGCGTGCTGGTGTACGCCTCCAAGCCGCACTCCTATCGCGAGCTGCCCATCCGCGCCGGCGAGATTGGCCTGGTGCACCGCCACGAGCTGCGCGGCGCCCTGCACGGCCTGTTCCGCGTGCGCTGCTTTAACCAGGACGACGCCCATCTGTTTGTGCGTCCCGACCAGTTGACCGACGAGATCGTGGGCGTGGTCAACCTCATCGACTCCGTGTACCAGAAGTTTGGCTTTAAGTATCACGTTGAGCTTTCCACCCGCCCCGAGGACTCCATGGGTTCGGACGAGGATTGGGCTCGCGCCGAGGAGGGCCTGCGCACTGCTCTGGAGCAGCTGCACATGGACTACGAGGTCAACGAGGGCGACGGCGCCTTCTACGGCCCCAAGATTGACTTCCACCTGGAGGACTCGCTCGGTCGTACCTGGCAGTGCGGCACCGTGCAGCTCGACTTCCAGATGCCGCTCAACTTCGATCTTGAGTACGTGGACGCCGACGGTACCAAGAAGCGCCCCATCATGCTGCACCGCGTATGCTTTGGCTCCATCGAGCGCTTTATCGGCATTCTGATTGAGCACTTTGCTGGCAAGTTCCCCACTTGGCTGGCTCCGGTGCAGGTCAAGGCACTTCCGGTTTCCGAGAAGAGCCGCGACTACGCCCACGAGGTGTGCGCCAAGCTGGAGGAGGCCGGCATCCGCGTGGTCTGCGACGACCGCGACGAGAAGATCGGCTATAAGATCCGCGAGGCCCGCAGCATCGACCGCGTGCCCTACATGCTCATTCTGGGCGAGAAGGAGGTCGAGGCCGGCAACATTTCCGTCCGCGATCGTTCCAACGAGACCGTTCAGATGAGCGTCGACGAGTTTGTGGCCAAGGTGCTCGAGGAGATCAAGACTCGCGCCTAGCACAAACAATACAAGAATTAACAAAGGCGATCGTCCTCGCGGGCGGTCGCCTTTTTTGTTGTCTATAGAAGAAAAGCCGCTGGTTAGAGCGGCTTTTTTGTTGTGCAAAAAGGTACAGGTTTTTGTATCTTTCGACGTTGCTCATTATACGAGCAAACTGCTCGCGTTTTCCCAGATTGCGCAAATTGCAGCGCGAACGGACACATCTCCATACCCCACTACAAAAACCTGTACTTTACCGACTACAAGGGAGCCGTGCTGGCCTCGGGCCTGTTTGCCGGTGTGGCAGGGCTGGCGACTGCCGTGTCGTTGCTTTTACCGCAGCAGTTTTACGGCTTTGGCTTTTTGTTGGGTGCGGCGGTGTTTTTTATCGTGGCGCTGCTCCGGCTCGATACCTATACCGCCAACTTGCCGTATCGTATCCTGAGTCAACAGCCCATGGTGGCGACCGACAAGACGGGTCGCTTTACACAACTGGGCCGCTTGCTCGACCGTGCCGAGCAGCGCTATGAGGAAGGCCGCCATAAGGGTGAGCCGCATGGTTGGTTTGAGCGTACGGTGGTCCGTGTGTATCGCAACCATTGGGGAGGTTCTGATGACCGATAGGATGATGTCTCGCCGTCGCCTGATTGAGGCGGCTGCCGGTGCGCTGTTGCTTTCGGGCTGCTCGGTGCAGGAAGACTCCTCGACCAAAAAGGTCAAAAAGCAGGACAAGATTAAAAAGGCCGAGTCCTCGGACGGTACCAAGCACCTCCGCGACAAGGACGAGCTCTACGAGGTCTATGATGACTCGGGCATTGTGACCATGTACCTGACGGTCTCGCGCGGCAACAGCTCCGAGAACACCGATCATAGCTGGGCCGAGATCAATACGTACTCGGTCTACGACTACGCCGACATGGGCGTGGCGCGCTATCAGGTTATGGGCCTGCTGCAGGCGGGCGACGAAGACGGCCCGGTGGCCGGCGAGGTTGGCTATGGCGAGGAAGCGCCCAATGCTACCGTGCAGGTGCGCGGCCAGACGTCGAGCGGTTATACGCAGAAGAATTACAAGGTAGAGCTCAAAAAGGGCAAGGGTACCTGGCGCCAACAGCGCGCGATTGCGCTTAACAAGCACATGGGCGAGGGCATGCGTTTTCGCAACAAGATGGCCTACGACCTTATCCGCGGGATTCCCCAGATGATGGGCCTGCGCACGCAGTTTGTGCATTTGTGGGTGTGCGACCAGACCGAAAAGTCCAACGATACCTTTGAGGACTACGGCTTGTTTACGCAGGTGGAGCAGCTCAATAAAACGGCGCTTAAGGCGCACGGCTTGGATAAGAACGGGCATTTGTACAAGGTGAACAGCTTCGATTTCTATCGCTACGAGGAAACTATTAAGCTTGCCGACGATCCCGACTACAACCAGGCTACCTTTGAGGACATGCTCGAGATTAAGGGCGACTCGGACCACACCAAGCTCATCGAGATGCTCGATGCGCTCAACGACGAATCGCAAAAGATCGATGACGTGCTCGACACCTACTTTGATACCGAGAATCTGGTCTATTGGTTGGCGTTTCAGATCCTGACGGGCAACTGCGATACGCAGAACCGTAACTGCTATCTGTACAGCCCGCTCAACTCAAATACTTGGTACTTTTTAGATTGGGATAACGACGGCATGCTGCGTAAGCTTGAGCTGAGCCTGAAGGGGTTCTCGGACTACGCGAGCTGGGAGCGCGGCGTAAGCAACTACTGGGGCAACGTGCTGTTCAACCGCGCGTTGCGCAGCAAGTCGTTCCGCAGCGAACTCGACCGTGCTGTCAAGGACCTCCGCTCGTATTTGACCGATGCGCGCCTGAGCAAGATGATCAAGCACTACCGCGAGGTGACTGAATCCCTGGTCTTTGCTTCGCCCGATATCGACAATCTGCCTGTCACCAAGGATCAATACGAGCAGATTGCCGCGGCGATTCCTTCTGAGATCGAGGAGAACTATAAAAGCTATTGCGAGAGCTATAAAAAGCCCATGCCGTTCTACATTGGCGTGCCGCAGATCGATAACGGTAAGCTGCGCATGAGCTGGGATGCCGCGTACGACTTTGAGGCGCGCGATATTCGCTATACCGTCGAGCTTGCGCGCGACTATGCCATAAGCGACGTGCTTTTTAAGGCAGAGGACGTGCTGCTTCCCGAGGTGACCTGCGATGCGCCCGATTCCGGCCAGTACTTTGTGCGCGTGCGTGCCACTAACTCCGACGGCTATACGCAAGATGCTTTTGACTATTACGTTACCGACGACGGCAAGCAGTACGGCATGAAGTGTTTTTACGTGCAGGACGGCGGTAAGGTCGTGGAGGATACGTATGAGGAGGGCTAGCGCGCTGCTTGAGCGCCTGGCGGCACCTCCTGCGCGTACCACGCAGGAGCGTTACCGCCACGAGCTCAAATATCTCATTAACGAGGGTGAGCACACTGCGCTTGCCTGTCGCATGGCGCCGGTGTTTAAGCTGGACAAGCATGCGCAGGCGGGCGGTTACACCATTCGCAGCCTGTACTTTGACGACTACTGCAACTCGGCCTACGAGGAAAAAGACGCCGGTATTCTCATGCGCAAAAAGTATCGCGTGCGCATCTATAACGGCGGCGACAAAGTGATTAAGCTCGAGCGCAAAAAGAAGTACGGTAGCTGGATCTACAAGGAGGACGCACCGCTCACGCGTGGCGAGTTTGAGCAGATTTTGGCTGGCGACTACGACTTTTTGCTGAGGAGCCCCTATCCGCTCTGCCGCGAGTTCTACATCGAGTGCATCTGCAACGTGATGCGCCCGCGGACCATCGTGGACTATGAGCGCGAGCCGTGGGTGATGGATGAGGGCACCGTGCGCATCACGTTTGACATGAACGTGCGTGCCGCGGTGGGAAGCTACGATATCTTTGACGCGACGCTGCCCGCGCTGCCGGTCCTGGAGCCCGGCAAGCTGGTGATGGAGGTCAAGTTTACGGAGTTTTGCCCGCAGCTGGTGCGCGATATGGTGCCGCCGGGCGCGGCCGAGCTCACGGCGGTCTCCAAGTACTGCCTGTGTTACGAAAAGACCGCCTACCTGCGCGGATTTAATTACTGGGAATCGGATTTTGAGAACCGAGGGGATATTTAGACCATGAGCACCAGGGACTTTTTTAAGAACTCCGTCTTGGAGGCGTTTGGCCAGGTCGACCCTGCCAAGATTGGCCTGTCGCTGCTCGTGGCGCTCGCCATGGGCATCCTGATCTATTACGTGTACAAGCGCTTTTTTACCGGCGTGGTGTATTCGCGTAGCTTTGCCGTGACGCTCGTGGGCATGTGCGTGCTCACCTGCATGGTCACGCTTGCGATCTCGACCAACGTGGTCATCTCGCTCGGTATGGTCGGTGCTCTGTCTATCGTCCGCTATCGTACGGCGGTCAAGGACCCGCTCGACCTGCTGTATCTGTTTTGGGCCATTACCACGGGCATTACGGCAGGTGCCGGCATGTATGCGCTCGTGGGGCTCACGGCAGTGGTGATCGTGGTGATGATTGCCGGCTTTGCGAGCCACCAGGACAAGGCGCGCGTGTACATGATGGTCATCCACTACACGGGCCAGACCACCGGCGATGATATCGTGCGCGCGTTTGGGCGCACCAAGTTCACCGTCAAGTCCAAGACGATGCGCGGCGACATAGTCGAGATGGCCGTCGAGCTGTTCTCGGACGGTGTAGATATGCCCTATGCCGACGCGATTCGCGCGCTCGATGGCGTGGAGGACCTGACGCTCATCCAGTACAACGGCGAGTACCACGGCTAACTATGTTCCGGCGTTCTAACGAACGCCGGACCGCTCGACGCTGCGCGGGCATCTGCCGGGCGATCTGCCGCTCAAACCGTCGCTCGCGTACATAAAGTACGCTTCGCTCCTCTTTCGCGGCACCTCGCCACGGCAGCTGCTCGCTCGCTGACGTTTGCTCGACCTGGGCGGTTGAAATGATCCGCTGAGACCTTTCCAGTCGAATTTTTTTCGGGCGAGGGTTGGGTATTATGGTGAAAGCGATTTCAACGACAGGGGTGCTCGTGGTTAAGATGAAGGATGTGGCCGAGCTGGCCGGCGTTTCGAGCGCCGCCGTCTCGCGCTACCTCAACGGTGGGTATATCTCGGCGGACAAGGCTGAGCGGATTAAGCAGGCGATTGAGCTGACAGGATACGTGCGGTCCAGCCAAGCTCGCGCGCTGCGCACCGGTTCCACCAAGCTCATCGGCGTCATCGTGCCCAAGATCAACTCGGAGTCCGTGAGCCGCATTACTGCCGGCATTGGCCAGGTGCTCGGTCGCCGTGGCTACCAGATGCTGCTTGCCAACACCGACAACGCGGCCGATCGTGAGCTCGAATACCTCGATTTATTCCAAAACCACCCAGTCGATGGCATTGTGCTGGTGGCAACTATGATTACCGACGAACACCGTCGGGCGATTGAATCGTGCCGCGTGCCCATCGTGCTGATCGGCCAGAATGTTGAGGGCGCGGCGTGCGTCTATCACGACGATTACGAGGCCGCCTTTGAGCTGGGCCATGCACTTGCGGGTCGCGTGGACGGCAAGATTGCCTATATTGGAGTTACCGAAGAGGACCGCGCTGCTGGTTATGACCGCCGTCGCGGTTTTGAGGCCGGCTTGCGCGCCGCGGGTAACCCACTCGATGCCGCCTTGATTCGTTTGGGCTCGTTTACGCTCGACTCGGGCTATGGTGCGGCGCGTGAACTGCTTTCCGTCGCTCCCGATGTTTCGTTTATCGCCTGCGCGACCGACACCATGGCGGCGGGCGCGCTGCGTGCTATCGATGAGGTTCGCGGCATGGGCGAGGGCATACACCGCGTGAGCGGTTTTGGCGACAACGCGTTTTTGCGTGCGCTGACGGGCGGCATTCCCACCGTGCATTATGGCTACCTGACCAGTGGCGTCGAGGCGACCAATATGTTGCTCAACACGCTCGATGGCGTGGAGGGGGAGAGCGGTCTCAAGACACTCAAGCTCGGCCATCAGCTTATGAATGTCTAGGTCTTGGGCACGTCTGCCTGCCTCTGAGTCGCCTGGTTTTTCCGTAAAACTACCATTCGCCGGCTTTTTCCTACCGTTTACCGCTATATGAAAACGATTGCAGACATATGAAACTGAAATCGATTACAGTGTAAGTGTCAAAGATGGCCGGGTGCACATGCGCCCGTTGAAGGAAAGGGAAGTCATGGACTACCGCAAATCAGCCCAAGAGGTGCTTGACAACATCGGTGGCGCCGACAACGTTGTTTCGGCCGCACACTGCGCCACGCGTCTGCGCCTGGTGATTGCCGATAACGCCAAGGTTAACAAGGAGGCCATCGAGAACGTCGACGGCGCCAAGGGCGTCTTTGAGGCTCAGGGCCAGCTCCAGATTATTTTTGGCACCGGCACCGTCAACAAGGTCTACGAGGAGTTCATCGCGCTCAGCGGCGTCGAGGCTGCCACCAAGGCCGAGGTCAAGGAGGCCGCGGCGCAGCAGCAGAACATCTTTATGCGCGCCATTAAGATGCTCGGCGATGTCTTTGTCCCCATCATCCCCGCCATCGTGGCTTCGGGTCTGCTGCTGGGCATTATGAGTGCCCTTAACTTTATGGCCTCCAACGGCTTTATCGCGCTCGACACCAATAACTTTATCTATAAGATCGCCGACCTGGTCTCGGGAACGTCCTTTGGCATTCTGCAGATCCTGATCGGCTACTCCGCGGCTAAGGCCTTTGGCGCCAACCCGTACCTGGGTGCCGTCGTCGGCGGTGCGTTCATCAACTCCTCGCTGCAGAGCGCCTATACGGTTGCCTCCGAGGGCGTGCGGACCATGGTCACCGTTATTCCCGGTGTGTACAGTTTTGAGTGGGTCGGCTATCAGGGCCATGTGATTCCCATCGTTATCGCCTGCGCCATTCTGGCCTTCCTCGAGAAGCGCCTGCACAAGATCGTTCCCGAGATGTTCGACCTCTTTGTGACCCCGCTCGTCTCGGTGTTCGTGACCGTGCTCGTGACGCTCGTTGCCGTCGGCCCCATCTTTGTCTGGGCCGAGAACGCCATTCTCGGTCTGATTCAGGCCCTGCTGACCCTGCCCTTCGGTATCGGTTCCTTTATCGTCGGCCTGTTCTACGCCCCCACGGTCGTTACCGGTATCCACCAGATGTACACCGCCATCGACCTGGGCCAGCTCGCCCAGTACGGTGTGACCTACTGGCTGCCCATCGCCAGCGCCGCCAACATTGCCCAGGGTGGCGCCGCGCTCGCCGTTGCCTTTAAGACCCGCGATGCCAAGATCAAGGGTCTGGCGCTTCCTTCGGCTCTGTCCGCCTTCATGGGTATTACCGAGCCTGCCATCTTTGGTGTGAACCTGCGCTTCTTTAAGCCCTTCATCGCCGGCTGCATCGGTGGCGGTTGCGGCGCCCTGGTCTGCGCGCTCACCTCGCTTGCCGCTTCCGGGACGGGCGTTACCGGTATCTTCGGTATCCTGCTGTGCCTGGCCCAGCCCGTGCAGTACGCGATCATGTTTGCGGTCGCCGCGCTGGTTTCCTTTGCCGTCTCGTTTGTCCTGTACAAGGACGAGCCCAAGGCTTCCGAACAGGCCTAAGAGCTTTTGATTGAGGGGTGCCCGCGGGTTGTATGCTCGCGGGCGTTTCCCGTATCTGGTGTCGATCTCTGGCGTCTTGTTTCTTTCGATCCGTTAGGACTTTGATATGTCTAATGCACTTGGCCGCGACCTTGCAAAGCTGGTCGCCGCTGTTGACGCTGCCGCCTCTGAGTGCGGCCATGGCGCGTATGGCCAGCGCTTCCATATTATGCCGCCGGCGGGCTGGCTCAACGACCCCAACGGTCTTTGCCAGGCAGGCGGCGTGTTCCATGCCTATTTTCAGTATGCGCCGTTTGATGTCGAGGGCGGCGTTAAGGTCTGGGGCCATGCGACGAGTCGCGATCTTATGACGTGGGATTACGTTGGCGCCCCACTGCTGCCCGACGAGCCGTTCGATTGCCACGGTGTGTATTCGGGCTCCGCGCTTGCCGAAGACGGTTGCATTCGCGTGCTCTATACGGGCAACGTTAAGCTTTCCGATGCTGACGGTACGTACGACTACGTCAATACTGGCCGCCGCGCCGATACCGTCTATGTGGAGAGCGTTGATGGCCTTGCCGGTCGGGAGTTCAACCAAAAGCGCGTGGTGCTGGCGTCCGAGGATTATCCTGAGGATTTGACCTGCCACGTGCGCGATCCCAAGGTGTGGCGTGACGCGGACGGGCGTTATCACATGGTGCTGGGCGCGCGTCGTCGCGTGGATGGGCCGCATGTCGATAGTCGATTTTGCGCTATGCACGGCGAGGGCGCCGGTCGCGATGTGGGCGAGATCTTGGTGTATGGCTCGGCCGATATGCTGAGCTGGGAGCTCGAGAGCCGTGTGTCTACGCCCGAGCGTTTTGGCTTTATGTGGGAATGCCCGGGGTATATCGAGTTCGCGTCGGAGAGCGGTGCACAGGCTAAGTATCTCTCGTTCTCGCCGCAGGGGCTTGAGGGCGGTCGTTGGGACCGCGGCAATGTGTACGCCGCGGGCTACATGCCTGTAACGGGCGACATTACGGGTGGCAATGACGCTTATGAGCTGGGCGAGTTCCGCCTGTGGGATGCCGGTTTTGACTTCTATGCTTCGCAGGAGTTCACGGCCGAGGACGGTCGCCACATCCTGATCGGCTGGATGGGCATGCCCGATGAGCCGACCTATGGCAACGACCCCACTGTGGTGTGCGGCTGGCAGCACTGCATGACGGTGCCGCGCGAGCTTACGGCCGGTGACGCCGGCGTGGTGCTGCAGCAGCCGGCGCGCGAGATTGAGCACCATTATGCCTCGGTGCGTGTAGGGGAGGGCTCGTTGGAGGTTGCCGGCGATACCTGCTTTGACGTTGTTGCCGACGGTGTCGACGGCGCGTTTACCGCGATCGTTGATGGCGAGCTAAGGGTGGCGTTTATGCCTGCCGAGGGCGAACTGCCCTCGCGCTTTGAGATGCGATTTACCGATGAAGGTCGCGCTTCTGCCGGCTGCGGTCGCACCGTGCGCTGGGAGCCCGTCGACGAGGTTCGTAACGTGCGCATTGTTGGCGATGTTTCGTCGGTCGAGGTGTTTGTGAACGATGGCGCGCTCGTGTTCTCGACGCGCATCTATCCCGAGGCCTATGGCGTGACCGTTGACGCCCCGGGTGCGAGCGTGAACTATCACACGCTCAACATTTAGGCGAGTCGTCGCATATCGGCGCTATACTGCAGCCGTTGCCCACGATGCGGGGAACACCCGCATCGTGGGTTTTTGCTTATGAAGGGACGGTGCCGCGTGGATGTACGGCAGCTAGAAGAGGCCTGGGCTTTGAGGTCCAGTGCGCGCGAGGCGCGTCTTGTTGCGGCCCCGCATGTGCCGGCGGCTCTGTCGCTGCTGGGTATTGTGCGTCCCGGTGACCGCCTGGTGGCCTTTGCGGATGACTTTGCCGATGCGTTTGCGCACGGCTTTGTAGGCTGTGATGTTGTGCTTGTGGACCCGCCGTCGGTTGCGGCGTTTACTGCCGCGTCCGAGGATTTTGATGCTTCGTTTGATGCCGAGGGGCCGCACCTGTGGTGGTTTGTGAACTCTATCGGCGGGTTTGGTCTGCGCGTTCCCGATCTCCGTGCGTTAGGCCGCGCAGCGCGTGAGGCTCATGCGCTGCTCGTGGTGGATAACACCGTGGCTGGTGTCTTTGGGTGCGATCCGTTGCGCTTGGGTGCCGTGCTGTCACTTGAGGCGCTCGACCGTGTGTGCGCTGGTAAGGCTCCGCGCAAGTTGGTCGCCGCTTCGGTGGCGCGCTCGCAGCTCAAGCGCCATCGTGTGGATGCTGCTGCCGAGTGCGCATATGCCCTGCTTGAGGGCTGCGGCTTGGCCAAGCTTAATTTGCCTGCTGATGAGGCCGGTGTGCTAGAGCGCGGGCTGGACTCGCTCGATACCCGCATGCAGGCGCATTTCGACCGCGCTCGTGCGCTGGCAGAGTATCTGGCCGCCAACGAGATGGTGCGCAACGTGCGCTATCCCGGGCTGACCTCGCATCCCGACCATGCGGTTGCAACGGGAATCCTCGAGCACGGCTTTGGCCCGGCAGTTGAATTTGACCTTATCGAGCGTAGTGCGGGAGAGCTGTTCGACGCTTTGACGGGAGAGTTTCGCACATCGCCTGCCGGCGGCGCAACGACGCGTCTTTCGGCCCCACGTGGCAAGCAGGGGGGCACCATCCGTCTCTTCGCCGGCACCGACGACCCCCTGCGGGTGGCTGCCACTCTCGATAACGCTCTTCGCAAGTAGCTAATTGGGGTCTTTGGCACGAAAACGGCCTATTTACTACGTTTAAGCCATAGGGGTCGACCATCCCCGCCTATTTTGAAAAATACCAAGCTGTCTACCAGCGGTTTTAATTTCATAATGTCCGGTATGGTCGAGGGTATTCAACTAAACGTAGTAGATGGGCCCGTTTTGTGGCGCGAGCCTCAATCCGAGGGCGCGGCGGACAGCATTTCAGCCCCAAAAGGACTACCCTGCGTTGATGCTGGCGATGAGGACGTCGGCTTTGGCAGCTATGACCTGGTTTATGTCGGTCTGCAGCTCCTCGTAGACCGCTATGGCACGCTCGCCGGCGGGGGTGAGGGTGGATCCGCGGGCTCCGTCGCGCTCGATGAGCTTGCAGCCCAGCTGGCCTTCGGCTTCGTTCACAATGCGCCAGGCCTTGGAATACGCCATGCCCATGCTCTTGGCGGCACGGTTGAGCGAGTGCTCGCGGGCGATACCTTGCAGCAGCAAGACGCAGCCGTGGCCGAAGACGCCCGGCAAATCCTTGTCGCACGCTTGAATGACCAGCTTTGCCGTCGTCTTGTACTCCATGTGCCTCACGTCTCCCCGCTAAAGTGTTTGCTGGGCAAACGCAAAGCCTGCGTCAAACCCTCATGTGCTCTTCTTAAATCATGCATTGTAGCAGTCAAAGTGCGTTAAGATACTTCCCCAGTATTGGGCGCCCAAGGTTGGGCTGGGTCCTACGAGGCCTGCAGCCGACCGGTCGCATGGAAAAAGGAGAAACATGGCTACGTTCTTTCCCGGTGAGTCCCACACGTTTTCGGAGTATCTGCTGGTCCCTGGTTACTCGTCCTCGCAGTGCATCCCCAACAACGTCTCTCTTAAGACGCCGCTGACCCGCTTTAAGCGCGGTGAGAAGCCGGCAATCACCTTGAACATCCCCATGGTTTCCGCCATCATGCAGTCCGTCTCGGGCGTCGACATGGGTGTCGCGCTCGCTACCGAGGGTGGCCTGTCCTTCATTTACGGTTCCCAGAGCGCCGAGTCCGAGGCCGCTATGGTCAAGGCCGTCAAGGATCACAAGGCCGGCTTCGTTCAGTCCGATTCCACGCTGACCCCCGACATGACCATGGAGCAGGTCATTAAGCTCAAGGAGAAGACCGGTCATTCCACCATGCCAGTCACCGACGACGGTACTCCCAAGGGTAAGCTCCTGGGCATCGTCACCAGCCGTGACTATCGCCCCAGTCGCGATGACCACCAGACGAAGGTCTCCGAGTTCATGACCCCGCGTGAGCAGCTCATCGTGGGCGACAAGAACATCAGCCTCAAGGTTGCCAACGACGTCATCTGGGATAACAAGCTCAACGCCCTGCCCATTGTCGACGACAACGATCACCTCATGGGCATCGTCTTCCGCAAGGACTACGACAGCCACAAGACCAACCCCAACGAGCTGCTCGATAACGACAAGCGCTACATGGTCGGCGCCGGTATTAACACCCGCGACTATGCCGAGCGCGTGCCGCTGCTCATCGAGGCCGGCGCCGATGTCCTGTGCATCGACTCTTCCGAGGGCTTCAGCGAGTGGCAGAAGCGCACCATCGAGTGGATTCGCGCCAACTACGGCGAGGACGTCAAGGTCGGTGCCGGTAACGTCGTCGACGCCGAGGGCTTCCGCTTCTTGGCCGACTGCGGTGCCGACTTCATCAAGGTCGGTATCGGCGGCGGCTCCATCTGCATTACCCGCGAGACCAAGGGTATCGGCCGCGGCCAGGCCACCGCGCTGATCGACGTCTGCCGCGCTCGCGACGAGTACTACGAGGAGACCGGCGTCTACGTGCCCGTCTGCTCCGACGGCGGCATCGTCTACGACTACCACATGACGCTCGCCCTTGCCATGGGTGCCGACTTTATGATGCTGGGCCGCTACTTCGCTCGCTTTGACGAGAGCCCGACCGAGCGCGTCAACGTCAATGGCCAGTACATGAAGGAGTACTGGGGCGAGGGTTCTGCGCGTGCCCGCAACTGGCAGCGTTACGACCTGGGCGGCGCCGCGAAGCTCAGCTTCGTCGAGGGCGTCGACTCCTACGTTCCCTACGCCGGCTCCCTCAAGGACGGCGTGGGTGGCACGCTCTATAAGGTCAAGTCCACGATGTGCAACTGCGGCGCCCTCTCGATCCCCGAGCTCCAGGAAAAGGCGCGCCTGACGCTGGTTAGTTCCACCTCCATCGTCGAAGGCGGCGCCCACGACGTAGTCGTCAAGGACTCCCAGCAGAGCGTTTCCTATCGATAAGTGGCTTTCCCAAGCACCGCACCTTGCCGTTCAAACCGTCGCTCGCGTACCAAAGTACGCGTCGCTCCTCTTTCACGGCAATCTGCGGCACTTGGAAAACCCGTCCATGCTAGGACTATTAACAAATAGCGGTTGAGT
>CABRZC010000037.1 GCA_902475375.1 uncultured Collinsella sp.
CAGGCCATCAAGGACGGATTCCTTGGGTGCATGCCCATTGTCCTCACCTCTTCGATCTTTCTGCTCATTGCCACCCTTCCCGGCGTAGTCGGCATCACGCTGCCCCAGCCGCTCATCGACTGGTGCAACAAGCTCTACAACTTCACCATGGGCGTCATGGGCATCATGGTTGCCGGCACCACTGCCAAGAACTTCACGGCATCCATGAACCGTCGTATGCCCGCCGGCAAAGTGCTCAACGACGGTTCCACCATGGTGGCCGCCCAGTGCAGCATGCTGCTGCTCGCAGTCACGCAGTTCACCACCAAGTTCAACGGCTCCGAACTTTCGGTCTTCGATTGCACCAGCATGGGCACGCGCGGCCTGTTCTCGGCCTATATCGCCGCGTTCATTACCGTGTGGGTCTACAAATTCTGCGTCTCGCGCGATCTGACCATTAAGCTGCCCAAGGAGGTCCCGGGCGCCATCGCTCAGAACTTCCGCGACATCATCCCCTTCGGCGGCGCCGTCATCATCTGCGGCATCATCGATGTCGTCGTGCGCAACCTCATGGGCGTTCCGTTCTCCGAGCTGCTTATCAAACTGCTCTCCCCGCTCTTCACCGCTGCAGAAACCTATCCTGGCCTTATCCTTATCCAGGCAGCCACCGCGTTCTTCTGGTTCATCGGCGTCCACGGCCCCTCGATCGTCCAGCCGGGCATCGACCCCATCCGTCTTGCCAACCAGGCCGAGAACCTGCAGGTTCTGCTGGCAGGCGGCCACCCCGCCCATTCCCTCACCTTTAACATGTCGCTCGTGGGTGAGTTCGGCGGCACCGGCGCCACGTTCATCGTGCCGCTTCTGCTGATTCTCTTTATGAAGTCCAAGCAGCTCAAAGCCGTCGGCAAGGCCTCGATTGTTCCTGTGGCCTTCGCTGTCAACGAACCGCTGCTCTTTGGCGCGCCGATGATCCTTAACCCCTACATGCTCATCCCCTTTGTTGCCGCCGGCTGCGTCAACGTAAGTGTTGCCAAGTTCTTTATCGATAACGTGGGCATGAACGGCTTCTCCTTCGTGGTGCCTTGGGCCACCCCCGCCCCCATCGGCATTTTCATCACCACGAACTTCCAGCTTATCGCCCTGGTGTTTGTCGCGATCATCATCTTGCTGGACGCCATCATCTACCTGCCGTTCTTGAAGGCATACGATAAGCTGCTCTGCGACCAGGAAGCCGAGCGCGCCGCCGAGCTGGGTCTCGAGTCCGATGGCGCTGTCACCATCGCCGCCAACGCCTCTGCGCCCGCTGTCGAGCAGACTACCGCTTCCGTCGAGCCGACCGCCGCTGCCGTCAACAGCGAGCCTGTCGCCGATCAGCCCGAGCCCGCCGCCGGCGCATCCGCCAAGAAGGATGTCGACGGTCTGAAGGTCCTCGTCCTGTGCGCTGGCGCCGGCACCTCCGCCATGCTTGCCAACGCCATCAAGGAAGGTGCCGCGCAGACCGGAGAGAACATCGCTTCCTCCGCAGGTGCCTATGGCCAGCACACTGCCATCATGGATCAGTACGACGTTATCGTGCTTGCCCCGCAGGTCCGTAGCTACTACAACGACATGAAGGCCGACACCGATCGCCTGGGCATTAAGCTGCTCGCCCCGCGCGGCAAGGAATATATCGACCTTACCCGCGACCCCGCTGGCGCCATCAAGTGGCTCCGCGAGAACCTCGACTAGCTCCTCCCTCTGTTGGTGCCCGGATCCCCAGTTCGGGCACCTCTCCCTATTCGTATCCCACAGAAAGGATGACTCATGACCAATCCCATGAAGTTCCCCGACGGCTTTGTGTTTGGCGGCGCCACCGCCGCTTACCAGGTTGAGGGCGAGACCCGCACGCACGGCAAGGGCAAAGTGCCCTGGGACGATTTCCTGGCAGCCCAAGGTCGTTTCTCCCCCGACCCCGCAAGCGATTTCTACAACAAGTATCCGGTCGATATCGACCTGTGCCAGCGTTTTGGCATTAACGGCATTCGTGTCTCCATCGCTTGGAGCCGTATCTTCCCCAGTGGCACTGGCGAGATTAACCCCGAGGGCGTCGCTTTCTATCACGAGCTTTTTGCCACCTGCAACAAAGCTGGCGTTATCCCCTATGTCACGCTCGATCACTTCGATACGCCCGAGGCCTTCTACCAGGACGGCGGCGAGGGCTTCCTGACGCGCACGACCATCGATGCCTTTGTCGAGTACGCCAAGTTCTGCTTTGCCGAGTTCGCCGAGGTCAAGCACTGGTTCACGTTTAACGAGATTCCCGCAACCGCCGAGGGCAGCTTTATCGTCGGCAACTGGCCGCACGGCGAGAAGTACCGCCTGGACAAGGCCTTCCAGCTCATGCACAACATGATGGTGGCCCACGCCAAGGCCGTCGTCGCCTTCCATGAGGGCGGCTTTGAGGGCGAGATCGGCATTGTCCAGAACCTGGAGCCCAAGTATCCCCTCGATCCCAACAGCGCTGCCGACTGCGAGGCCGCCCGCATGGCCGACGTCATCAACAACCGCTGGGTGCTCGACGCCACTTTCCGCGGCCACTATGCAGCCGACACCATGGAGGCTGCGACCAAGCTGGCCCATATCGCCGGCGGCGAGCTCGACGTCCGCGACGAGGACATCGCCGCGCTGACCGCCGCGCTCCCCTACAACGATTGCCTGGGCGTCAACACCTACAAGTGCCAGTTCCTGCGTGCCGCCGAAGGCGAAAACGACATCAACCACAATGGCACCGGCGACAAGGGCTCCTCGCGCTGGTTCCTCAAGGGCGTGGGCGAGTCATGCGTGCGCGAAGGCGTACCCACCACCGATTGGGACTGGATCATCTATCCCGAGGGCCTGTACGACCTGCTGCTCCGCATTAAGAACGATTACCCCAACTACAAGAAAATCTACATTACCGAGAACGGCATGGGCTATAAGGACGACTTCGAGGACGGCTTTATCGATGACGCCCCTCGTATCGACTACATGCGCCAGCATCTCGCGTGGATCCTCAAGGCAATCGACGGCGGCGTAAACGTCGACGGTTACTTTGTGTGGTCGCTGCAGGACCAGTTCTCCTGGACCAACGGCTATAACAAACGTTACGGCCTGTTCTACATCGACTTTGAGACCCAGAAGCGCTATCCCAAGGCGAGCGCGTACTGGTACAAGAACGTCGCGGAGACCGGCCTGCTCATGGCCTAACTTTTGCCGCATACCCCCTGTCGGCCGCATGCGAATCCCTCCACGGGTTCGCATGCGGCCTATTTTTTTGCTCGGCCCGTGCAGGCCGTTTGTCTCGATTTGTAACATCTAGCAGGGATTTTCAATCCTAACTGTTATAGATTTAGACGAACGGGCGACCAGGGCTGAAAGATCTCAATCTGTAACGCGTAGCCCACTTTCGACCGTCTAACTGTTACAGATCGAGACAAACGAACGGTCCGAACTTGAAGATCTCAATCTGTAACACGTAGCCGAGTTTTTCGATCCCAACTGTTACAGATTGAGACGATTCGACGGTACCGGTCGCTTGGACACGCCGTGGTACAATTATGCCACGACGCAAAGGAGGTACCCATGTCCGCTTGTGTGCCCGTCCGAGACATGAAGGACACTGCCACATTCACCGCACTTGTTGAGTCTGAGCGCGACGTCACCGTAACTAAGAACGGCTACGAGGCCATGCACTGCATCAGCAGCGACCAGTATCGCCTCATGCAAGAAGAAATCGCCAAGGCAAAACTGCTGTCTCGTATGATGTTGGCAGAAGACGAAATATCGCAAGGCGACTACAGCGACTACGACTCCTTCGCGACCGCGATACGAGACAAATATGACCTATAACGTCGTTATACTCAAAAGCGCGCGATATGAGTACGAGAGTATCGTCGGGTACCTTGCTCAAATCCTCAAGAATCCGCGTGCAGCAGGCAATTTTGTCGCTGAGTTTGAATATCAGCTTGATCTGCTTCGCGAGCAGCCGCTCCTACGTCCCCTCTCGCATATGCAAGAGCTGGCGGCACGTAATTACCGATCGTTTCCCGTCAACAACTACGTGTGCCTTTATAAGTTTGAGCACGAAACAATCTATATCGCTCACATCTTTCATCAGTCACAGGACTACGCCCGCCTGGTCTAACCCACAAGCTGAATACTTGGCCCGAGCACATTTGCGCGTCAACGTGAAGCGGTAATCCCCGCGCCGACAGGGGGCAGAAGTATCGCCTGCAGCGTTAGTTAGCAGATGACCTGCGTATGCTCCTCGATGGCGGCGCGATCCTCGGCGGCGATACTCGGCTCGCACACCACGGCGTCCAAATTATCCAGACGACAGAAGGTGTAGAAGTCGCGCTTGCCGATCTTGCTGGAGTCGGCGATCAAGTAGCGCGAGTCGGCCTTGCTAAAGGCGAGCTGCTGGATACGACCCTCATCCATATTAGACGTAGACACGTCGCCATCCAGAATGCCGTTGGCGCCGATAAACGCCGCATCGATACCCAGCGCACGCAGAGTATCCTCGGCCGTTGGCCCCACAAAAGCGGCGGTGCGGCGACGGTACATACCGCCCACGAGGCACAGGTCGCAGTCTTCGCGCGCCTCAAGCAAGTTAAACACTGAAAGCGAATTGGTCACGATGCGCAGGCGAAACGCCGGCAGCATCGAGGCCATCTGCTCAACCGTGGTGCCCGTACCCAAAAAGATGGTCGAGCCCTCCTCGATGAGCTCAACGGCGCGGCGCGCGATCTGCAGCTTTTCCTCGGCATGCTTAGTGCGCTTTTCGCTGTGCGAATACTCATGGCGCAACATAGCGTGGGGACGTCCCTGTGCACTACGGGCGCCGCCGTGCACGCGCTCGATCTCGCCCAGGCTCGCAAGTTCCTCAAGGTCGCGGCGAATCGTCATATCCGAAACGCCCAGCGCATCCGAAATCTCCTTGACCGAGACCGTGCCCTGCTCTTCGAGCAGCTGACGAACCTTATCCTGTCGCTCTGCCTTAATCACGATGAATCCTCGCCGTTCTTTGCGCGCATATCATTCAAACAGTAACGAACAAATTGTATCAGACTCGTGCGGGTCAAAAATGAACACCCGCACAGCTCCAATCATCACTTTTTTGAGAAAAATACCCCCTGCTTTAGTGGGGTGTAGTGATAATCTCGCCTGTTCGCGCTACAGTTTGTCCGAATTATCTCGATGTTAGGAACCAAATGATCACTTCCGAGCTTTTCGGCACCGCGCCCTGCGGTACCCCCGTTCATCGTTACACCCTCAACGGGCCCGAGATCTGCGTTCGCATTATGGACTATGGCGCCACCGTGCTGGGTATCGATGTGCCCGATATTCCCGGCAACGTGCGCGATGTTGTGCTGGGCTTCGATAAGCTCGAGGATTACTTTGACAACCCCGCCTGCTTTGGCGCGACCATCGGCCCCGTGGCAAACCGCACCGCGGGCGCCACGATCACCATCGACGGCACGGACTGGCATATGCCCGCCAACGAGGGCGCCAACAACCTACACAGCGATCTTGAGCACGGCCTGCATAAACGCGTGTGGGATGTTGAGCTCGACGAGGTCCATAACGCCGTGCGCATGACCACCTCGCTTGAGGATGGTGAGCTGGGCCTGCCCGGCAACCGCACCTTTACGGCCGTGTTTACCGTTACACGCACCGGTGTCTTCCGTATCGAGTATGGTTGCGAGAGCGACCGTGCCACCTACGTGTCCATGACCAACCACACGTACTTTAACCTTGCCGGCCATAACGCCGGCATGGACTGCGAACATTTCTTTGTCGCCAACGCCGCCCACTACCTGCCCATTAACGAGCAGAATATCCCCACCGGCGAAATCGCTCCGGTCGAGGGAACACCGTTTGACTTTCGCGAGCTGCGCCCCGTCGCACCCGGCATGGAGGCCGACGACCCGCAGATTAAGCAGGCCCGTGGCTACGATCACTGCCTGTGCATCGATGGCTATCAGTACGGCCGCAACCTGCGTCGCGCCCTACATGTCGAGGAGATGTGGACCGGTCGTGAGCTGGACTACTACACCACCGCCCCGGGCGTGCAACTCTACACCGGCAACTGGCTGGGCGACGAGCACGCCAAGGACGATGCCAACTATGGCTGGGGCGCCGGCTTTGCCCTCGAGGCCGAGATGTACCCCGACACGCCGCACCAGCCGCTGTTCCCGCAGGGCATTGTGGGTCCGGGTCACCCCTACAGCAATATGATCGAATACCACTTTATGAGGCACTAGGCCCACAACGCGACATCTCGCACAGCAACGCCCGCCGGCACCACCGCCGACGGGCGCTGCTTCATGCCTAAATCCTTCTTTTCGATGCCACCGAATTGGTGACATAACAAAACTATGCCGAATTACTACGATGAACCCACTATGTCCGACCACGCGCTGGTTTATAAAAAATTAGCAACTCGTCTACCTGCGGTTTTATTCTCTGCAAATTTGGCATGCTCGGCGATAAGCAATTCATCGTAGTAAACCGGCATAGTTTTGGCGGACAGCGCCACACAGATCCCCTACGAAGGCAAAATGATCCGTTTTCCTCCGTCCCCAAGGGATCAGTTGAACAGATTGCCGATGGGGTCGGGGGCGGAACTGGGGAGATAGCGGATTTCTAGTTCTATGCCGAGCTTTTGCAGCTCTCTGAGAACAGCGACGTCTGTGTCGTCTACGGCAACTGCGGGCGTTGCGGGACGCTTGCCCTCCCCTGCCTGCATATGACCAATGCTGATCTTGGTGATCGGCACACCGCCCTTAACCAGCGCGAGCGCATCGGAGGGTGAGGCCACCATGATCAGAATCAATTGGCGAGGCGTTGCGGTATGAATGACGTCGATGGTCCTTTGCACCGAGAAAAACCGCGTCCAAACGCCTTCTGGCGCCGCCACCCTCATGGGTGCCCATTGGCGCGAATCTGCCGCGATCTCATCGTTGACGATTAGGACAAGGTTGGAACCCACGGCTTCGTTCCACAGCTCAACGTCTTGTCCGTAAATGAAACGGTCGTCGATGCGTGCGAGAAGAATCTTGGGTTGAGTCATCGCTGCCCCATTCTGTTTGAGACCCGTAAGAGCAAGACATCGCGTCTCCAATATTAGTGCATTTAAAGTGAGAAAAGCCGTCAGAACACTTGCGCGGATTTGCGATGTCCCGTATCATAGACAGCCGTTGACGCCTCAGTTGCGCCATCACATGGCCGCCAGCGTAGCTCAGTTGGTAGAGCACCGCTCTCGTAAAGCGGGGGTCACCGGTTCGAGCCCGGTCGCTGGCTCCATTGCACAAGATAGCCGCCTTCGGGCGGCTTTTTTGTTGCTGATTTCGGGCGCGCTTCCGCCAATCCAAGCACAACGCCGCCGGAAACTCTCCTACTCAACAAAAGCCCCGCCAACCGCAATCCCCAAAGGAACCGCGTTCAGCGGGGCCCAAGCGAGCTCCCCCAAGGGATAACGCTCGCAACACGAACAGCTCAGCCGAGCAGCTCGCTACTCCTCCCAGTAAGCATCTGCAAGCAGCTTAAAGCAAATCTTCTTGACCGGCTGCGCACCATCGCCCGGGAACTCGAGCGTGGGCATATGAGGCTCGCCGGCAACAAACAGCGCAAACTTGTCGTCAGCAAGATCGCCGGCGATCGAAGCGTCGGAATCGACCAGATCGTAGTCGTCCTTCTCGTCAAACTCCTGAACCAGCGTCAGGCTGCCCGTGGCGACCTTAAAGGCCTCGCGACCCTCGACGTCGATCTGCAGGTCGTGATAGCGCTGATGCGTCTCATAGTGAGCCTCGGCCTCGGGACGCGTCGTGGGAGACATGACGTTCGCAAAGACCTTCTCACCCAAAATCGGATGGCTGCCGACCTCGAGCTGTGCCGGGTCGTTCTCCTCGAGCCAGTCGATCAGCACGTCGAGGCCCTTGAGCATTCCGCGGTACTCCTCGATATCGCCCAATGCACCGTAAATCATCTAAATCCCCTCTCGGATCGCTTCTTTGGCGGCTAATCGGCAAACGCGTTACCGATGCTGTTGCCACCCACATACGCCTCGACCAGGGTAAGGTCGGGATTGAACACGACAAACTCGGCGTCGCGCCCCAGCATAATGCTACCGCACTTGTCGTCGACATGAGCTAGCAAGCAATGCCGGGGCCGACGCCCAGGCTTTTACAGCTCGGTCACGACAACGCCGTTGTAGACCTCGTCCCAACGGTCCATGACCAGATGGCCGGTCATGGGATCCATGGCATTGAGCTTGCCGCAGGTGTTGGCGGTACGCAGCACCGTCTCGTCATCCGCGCCAGCAGCAATCGCATGCGCGAAGCCGGCAATGGTCGAATCGCCAGAGCCCGTAGCGTTAACGGCGGGGATATCGGGGGTCTTGGCGCGGAATGCACGGCCATTATGGAAGCCCACGGAGCCGGCAGCGCCCATGGACACGACGACCCAGGGGATATCGGAGAAGCGGGCATCAGAGGCGAGCGCGGCGCGGAGCTCGTCCACATCGTCGGTGGTAAAGCTCGTACCCAAAAGGCCGTTGATCTCGGTCAGGTTAGGCTTGACCAGCTCGGGCTTAATTTCGGACTTAAGGGCGGCCTCGAGCGAAGCGCCCGAGGTATCGAGCAACGCCTTGGCACCGGCGTTCTCGGCAATGCCCGTGATCTTGGCATAGTAGTCTGCCTCGACACCGCGGGGCAGCGAACCCGAGATGGTGACGACGTCGGCCTTGCTCGCAAGCTCGGTAAACTTGGCGGTAAAGGCATCGAGCTCCTCGGGGGCAATTGTCGGGCCGCTCTCGAGCAGCTCGGTCTGGTTGCCGGCATGAAGGATATTGAGGCAGATGCGGGTCTCGCCCTTGATGGGCACAAAGTCGTTGTTAATACCGTTGGCGTCCATGAGCTCAGCCATGTAAGCGCCCATGTGGCCGCCGAGCAGACCGGTTGCCACGACGTCGTCGCCCAGCTGACCCAGCACACGGGCCACGTTGAGGCCCTTGCCGCCGGCGGTCTTTTCGGGCGTCACACGGTTGACGTCGTCGATAACGAGCTCATCGAGCTGATAGCGCGTATCGACAGACGGGTTCATCGTAACGGTGAGGATCATTTTTAGCTCCTTATCTCGCAGGCTCCTAGTGCCTCGCGATACGAGTCGACAAAACGGAATTACAGAATTTCAATCGTGAACGAGCGAACGACGGTCTCCTTAGGCTTGGCGATAAGGCAGCCGCGCTTGTGCTCAAGCACGTCATCCTCATCGGAACAGGTCGAGAGGCCACCCCAGGGCTCAACTGCCACAAAATCGCCCTCGGGCTTACTCCACACAATGAGATACGGGAAACCCTCAAAGCTCAGGCGGACGCCCTTGTCCTCGCCCTTTTTGGAAAGCGTGACCTGACGGCTCTCGAGCACGTCAAAGATGGTCTCCGCAAAATCGAAGAGCTCGTGCGATAGGGGCAGCGTCTTTCCCACCATGGGGTTCTTTGAACGGTTAGCTACATCAATCAATCCGGTCGAGGGTACGGCGGTGCAAAGCTCCGCAGCCTCATCTTTCTCAAAGCGCAGCTCGTAGTCCGTATAGGCCTCGCCGTCGTCGAGCGGGCACCTAAAGCCGGGGTGTCCACCGATAAAGAACGGCATGTCCTCGGTGCCCTCGTTGGTCACCTCATAGGAAACGCGCACGGCAGCGCGCTCGAGCGTATAGCGGGCGACGAGCTTAAACGGGTAGGGATAATCGCTCAGCAGCGCGGCGTTATCCTCCGAAGCCAGGCACATCGCCAGCTCGTTCTCGCTCTGGCTCAGCAGCTTCCACTCCTGTTTGCGCGCAAACCCGTGGCGAGCGAGCTTTACATGATGCCCGGCAAACGTCATGGCGCTACCATCGCGCAGGCCTCCGCAAATCGGAAAGCAGACCGGCGCCTGGCCGGACCACACTGCAGGATCACCCTGCCACAAGTACTCTCGACCTCCGGCCTCAATCGAGGTAAACGAGCCGCCAGCCGTGGAAACCTTAATAGAAATCGAATCGTTGGAAAGAGCGTATTCCATTACCCATCCTTTCGGACAACTGCATTTTGCTCGCAATAACCCGTCTCGGCCCTGACCAAAGGACAAACCCGCACGTTCATCGATGCGTCCGGTATCCCAGCCATGCAACGGGGTACCATACAGACATTGATGCAATTACAGCTGAAAGGCCTTCTTATGCGAACCATCATCCTCTACGCCTCGCGCCATCACGGCAATACGAAAAAGCTCGTGGACGCCATCGTCGAGGCACACCCCGAGATCGATACCCTCGACGTCAAGGCGCTCGGCAAAAACGAGTATCCCAACCTGCACGAATATCATCTGATCGGTGTCGCCACGGGCATCTATTACTCCGAGATCGACAAGGACATGGCACGCGTGCTCACAAACGTGCTGCAGCCGCAGGACAAGGTGTTTGGCCTTATGACCTACGGTGGCAAAAACAAGTGGTACGGCAAGGATATCGATGGCATCTGCCGCATGAGGCAGGCCATCTTTATGGGTGTCTACGGCTGCCCCGGCTTTGATACGTGGGGACCGTTCAAGCTCGCCGGCGGTGTCCAAAAGGGACACCCGACCGCTGAGGAAATTAAGGGCGCCGTCGACTTCTTCGACAAGATCGAAGACGAGTATGGCGACATCATCGTCGAGGAGTACGCCAAGCGCGAGAAGCGCCTAGCCTACGAGAAGGAGCATCCTGCGGGAGGTCTTGTGGCCGGCGTTAAGCGCACGGCAAAGAAGATTGCTAACAAGCTGTAACTGTGAAGGTGCTTTTGAGCGTTTAACCCATACGGCGGGTCCGAGCAGATTCGGGCCCGCCGTCTTTTTCTATCGTTACTCGGTAAAGGCGTTGCCGACGCTCTGGCCGCCGACATACGTCTCGACGAGGGTGAGCTCATGGTCGAACACGACAAAGTCGGCGTCGCGACCCGGCATGATGCTGCCGCACTTATCCTCGATGTGTGCAGAGCGAGCCGGCACCTCGGTTGCCATGCGAATGGCGATATCGGCGCTGGCGATGCCCCAGTCGACGATGTTCTTGACGCCCTGGGCAAGCGTGAGCACCGAGCCGGCAATGCTCTTGCCGTCAGCGAGCCAGCACAGGTTGTCCTTCATGATGACGTCCATGCCACCACTGGTGTAGCTGCCCTCGGGCATGCCGCCGCAACCCAGGCAGTCGGTGATGAGCACCGTGTGCTGCCAGCCCTTTGCCTGCAGCAGTGCCTTGATGGCGGCAGGGTTTACGTGCTTGCCGTCACAGATGATCTCGGCGTAGGTCTCGGGCGTGGACATGGCTGCACCCACGACACCGGGCTCACGGTGATGCAGCCCGCGCTGGCCGTTATAGGTATGCGTAAAGCAGCTGGCACCGGCGTTGATGGCGGCGATGCACTCATCGTAGGTGGCGTCGGAGTGACCGATGCTGGTCACGACACCCTTCGCGTTGAGGGCGGCAGCATAGGTGGCAGCGCCATCGCGCTCAGCGGCCATAGCGCTCTTGACGATACGTCCGCCAGCAGCCTCCTGCCACTGGTCGAAGACCTCCTCGGAGGGATCGATCAGGTAAGCGGGGTTCTGCGCGCCCACGTGCTTCATGGTAAAGAAGGGGCCCTCCAGGTAGATGCCCTGAATGCGAGCACCGCAGAAGTCGGGGCCGCGACCCTCGTCCGCCTGGGCGATAGCGGCGCAGGCGTCCTTGATCTGCTCAACGCCATCGGTGAACGTCGTGGGCAGCCAGCTGGTGGTACCGCGACGGGCAAGCTCGGTCGAGCTGATATCGATGCCTTCGGGATCGTTATCGGTAGTTGAGTGGTTATAGAAGCCATGAATGTGGGTGTCGACCATGCCCGGTGCGATCCACGATCCAGTGTAGTCCTTAATCTCGCAAGAGGGCTCGTCGGCCTGCCAGGCGCCAAAGACGCCATCCTCGACCATAAGATAGCCGCCCAGTTGCGGGCCTGCCGGCAAGAAGAACTTGTCAGCCTTAATTGCGTACGTGCTCATATGCACTCCTTGCTTCTAAAGCAGTTGACTGTGGTGATGCTTATACCCAGCTCAGGTAAAACAAAAAGCGCCCGCCCGCCGTTATGAGCGGACGGGCGCCCTTACAGGGGGACGCGATTAAGCGGTGAAGGGGTGAATCGTCACGCCCTTAACCACGCGGTTGACCGTGCCGGTGGGGCTCGGCGTATCGGGCGTGTTGCCCACGCGCACGGAGTTGAGCAGGCTGATAGCCTGGGCAAACATCACGAACGGCAGAGCAAGGTAGCCCTCGGGGAGTGCCTCATAGCCCTTAAAGGTGAAGGACTCGCCCTCGTAGACGGTAGCGCCATCCTGCTGAACGGCAACGGTGTGCTGAGCGATCTTGTCGCCACCGATCTCGTTGAGGATGTCGATATCGTACTGACGGGTGTAGGCATCGTTGTTGACGAACACGAACACGAGGGTCTTGTCGTCGACGAAGGACTTGGGTCCGTGACGATAACCCATAGAGGTGTCGTAGGAAGTAGCGACCAGACCGTGAGCGAGCTCGAGGATCTTGAGCTGGCTCTCCTGGGCAAGGCCACCGAAGGAGCCAGAACCCAAGTAGGTCACGCGGTTGAAGTCGCCAGCGAGGTAATCGGCAACCTCGGACTCGCGAGCGATAACCTCCTCGCCCATCTTGGCGATGGTCTCGACCCACTCGGCCTTCTGCTCGTCAGAGGCAGTGTCGAAAATAAGGGTGGAGAGCAGGGTCATGCAGGTGTAGGAACCGGTCATGGCGAAGCCCTTGTCGTTGGCGCGCGGGATGAGCAGCGTCAGCGCATTGGGATCATCGGCGGACTCGACGGCAAGCTTGCCCTCGGGAGCGCAGGTGATGTTGAGGAACTTGACGTTGTGGACGAGCTCCTTGGCGACGGCAACGGCGGCAAGGCTCTCGGGGCTGTTGCCAGAGCGGGCAAAGGAAACCACGAGCGTGGGATCCTCGGCGCGCAGGAAGTCGCGCGGAGCGCTCACGATGTCGGTCGTGGCGATGGGCTTAAAGTCGTAGAGATCAGTGTTGCCAGCGTGACGCAGGTACGGGGCGCAGGTATCGCCAACGTAGTCGGACGTACCGGCACCGGTGAAGACAACGGACAGACGGCCCTCGCCCATAGCGCGAGCCTCGGCCAGGAAGGCCTCGATGGCCTCCTTGTTCTCGCGATAGATGTTGAGCGTATTACGCCAAAGCTCGGGCTGCTGAGCAATCTCGGCCGTGGTGATCTGGGCGCCGAGCTCGGTGAGCTCCTCGACACTCTTCTCGAACATTTCTAATACCTCTCTCTAGAAGTAATCCTCTGACGTGCAATTATACACTTCGGTTGGTTATCTGGTAGTAACCAGTTAAATGCAAAGAATCACCATATGGAAACGATGCGGACACTAGTTGCTACGCTGGTGGTAAACCTTGTATTTAAACTGATCGGCACGAGCAACCGAGAGTGTATACTCCACAACCTCGTTTGACTCGTTATACGTAGTCCTGACCAAATCGAGCACAGGCGAGCCCTCGACAATTCCCAAAAGGTGGGCGTCGGTGGGACGGGCTATGCTCGCATAGAACTCCTCTTCAGCCACGCGTATCTTTTGCTGAAAGTCTTGCTCAATCACATCGTAAAGCGGCTTGCGCTCCAGCAGCGGTCGCTTTAGGGACAGAAATTGACGAACCGGTAGATAGCTGCGTTCGACCATCATGGGCATGTTGTCGGCAGAACGAAGGCGCTTAAGCTTAAAAATGCGATCACCGATACGCAATCCCATATGCTCGGCCAGGTTCTTATCGGCCTCCATCTCGCAAAAATCGAGAATCGTGGTCTCGGGGTCGCGACCCATCGCGCGCATCTGCTCGGTAAAGCTGTAGGACTGCATAAGATTGGTTGCCTTTGCCGAACGGTCGGTCACAAAGGTACCGCGACCGTGCTGCCGAACCACCAGTCCTAAACGCTCCAGTTCCTGCAGAGCCAGGCGTACCGTAGTGCGCGAGAGACCATAGCGCTCCGAAAGTTCGCGCTCGGAAGGAATCATGTCACCGGCGCGATATTCATGGTCAATCTTTTCGGTCAGAATATCGACCAGCTGATCGTACAGCGGTTGCTTGCGCGCTCCGATCGCCATCCTATCCTCCCTTTTGCTCGAATTCGGCTAACTACCTAGGGTGTTAAGCATTATCAGTCCGCAACACCCGAATCATCAAGAAAACAAAAGCCGCGCGCTCTTTCGAGCACGCGGCTTTTAACATACACATGGCTTAAGGGGTCGGGGTGTGAGCCGCGTAGGGACACACCCCTCAAGCTAGAGCCTTACCAGATGCTCGGCCAGAGACCAAGCGGGCCAGCGCCCAGGATGCCCAGGACGAAGAGCAGCAGAATGCCCTTGGTCGGGGTCCAGCTGTGCTTAGCGAACATGTAGTAAAGCAGCAGCGTAAGCATAAGCGGGACGAGCTTCGGGACGATGGTGTTGAGGGTGTCGGCAACGGAGAAGTTGACCGGATCCTCGGTGACGGTGCCGTAGGTAACGGACTCCATGCCGTTGCCCAGATCGGTGACGCCGCACTCGACAGCGTTGCCGTCGGCATCGGAAGCGGTGAGGGCGTTGCCGTCCTCATCGGTCATGGCGATGGTACCGGCCTCAGCGGTCTCGGTATCGATGCCCTCCATACCGGTGAAGTTCTCGGCCTCCTTCTCGGAGACGATCACGGTAGTAGCGGAGAGGCCACGGGTGGTGCCGTTGGGGATCTGGAGGTTGATCTGGGTGCCACCCATGGTGACGACCAGGCAACCGACGACGAAGACGCCCATGATGGAAGCGGCACGCGTGAAGGCCTGCATGTTGGCAGTCAGAGCGTCAATAGCGCTGGTGCCAAGCTTGTAGGACCAGTTCATGAGCCAGAAGCGCAGAGCGAACTGGACGACGTTGAAGATCACCAGGAAGATGATCGGCGCAGCGGCGTTGCCGTTGATGGCCATGTTGGAGGTGATGCCGGCCGTAATAGGCACGAGCGTCAGCCAGAACAGGGCGTCACCGATACCACCGAGCGGGCCCATTGCGGCGACGCGGACGGCGCGGATCGTGGGGATGTCAACCTTGTTCTGCTCGAGCGAAAGCACGATGCCCATAACAAAGGTGACAAGGAACGGGTGAGTGTTGAAGAACTCCAGGTTGTGGCTCATGGAAGCCGCGAGGTCGTTCTTGTTGGTGTGGATCTTCTCCAGACCGGGGATGATGGAGTAGAGCCAACCGGCGGCCTGCATACGCTCGTAGTTGAACGAGGCCTGCAGGAAGCAGGAGCGCCAGGCCATCTTGTTGAGGGTCTTCTGGTCGAGCTGCGGAGCAGGAGTGAGATCCTCGTAGTGCTCCGGGATCACATACTCATTAGATGCCATCTTCGAAGTCACCTCCGTCAGAAACAGCTGCACCCTTCAGCTCGGTCTGCTGCTGGAAGTCCCAGAAAGCGATGCCGAAGCCGATGAGAGCGAGGATGAGCAGAGCAGGGGTTGCCAGAGAATCGTTGGCAACGGTGATGAGCGCGAGGCCAAAGCCCATGAGGAAGAAGCCCCACATATCGCGGTTCATCATAACCTTGAGCAGGACGGCGAAGCCGACGAAGCGCATCATGCCGCCTGCAGCGGAGAGACCGGTCTGCAGCCAAGTCGGGATGGCGGAAGCGATGGTCTGACCGATGGTGGCGCCAGCGATGAAGAACAGGGTGACGACGACGGCGAAGATCAGGCCGAGCAGAGCCATGGCGAAATAGTTCAGACGCTCGATACCCTTGGTGTCAGCGTTGTGAGCCATGTTGTCCGCAGAGGACATGAGCGGCGACATAAGCGTGAAGACCAGGGTAACGCCGAGCTGACCAAGCAGAGCGAACGGAATGGCAAGGCCGACTGCCGCGTTGGGCTCGAGGCCCGTAGCGATAGCGAGAATGGCTGCCATGATGCCGCCGATGACGGCGTTAGGCGGCTGAGCGCCTCCGATCGGCATGTTGCCGATCGTCATGAGCTGATAAGTACCACCCACGAGAAGACCGGTGTTGAGGTCGCCAAGGATAAGACCGATGACGGCGCCGGTGACGATGGGCTGATAGAGAGACTCGAGGAAGTTGAACTGGTCGATTGCCGCGACGAACGTGACGATGAAGACCAGAGCGACCTGGATGATCGAGTATTCCATCTTGCTCCTCCTTTCAAAATGTATGTACGCACTTTGGATTTCACGTACAGAATGTCAGGGTTTCATTCCTGACAGCGTGGATCATGAGGATTACGAGAAGAGCTTGCTCGTGTCCTCAACAGGCGTGCTCGGAACGCGCCTGATCTCCAACTCCACCCCCAATTCCTGCAGCTCTTTAAACGCAGCGACATCCTCGTCGTTAACTGCGACGGAGGTGGCGACTTGGCGCTTTCCTTCCGACATGTGCATGTTGCCGATGTTTACCTTCTTTATAGGCACACCGCCCTTGACGAGCGTAAGCACGTCTTCCGGTGTTTCGGCCACGATGAAGATCTTCTGGCGCGGGCTCGCCTTGCCAATGACGTCGATGGTCTTCTGCAGAGAGAAGAAACGCGTAGCGACGCCGGCGGGAGCGGCCATCTTCATGAGGTTCTGGCGCATGGTGTTGGTCGACACGTCGTCGTTGGCGACGAGGATGAGGTTGGAGCCCAGGGTGGAGTTCCACTGGGTCGCGACCTGACCATGAACCAGTCGGTTATCGATACGGGTAAGAAGAATGTTGGGTTCTGCCATGTTGATCAGCTTCCTTTCGTTGATTGCTGACGACAGTTACTTAATCTCCTGAATCGCGTAACGCGAAACATCTACGACGGCACCGGATCGGACTTTAATCTGGACCTTCTCGCCTTCGATACCCTTGACGGTTCCGTAGATACCGCCGGCGAAAAGAACCTCCTGACCCGGCTTGAGCTCGGTGTGCAGCTCTTTGAAGTACTTCTGCTTCTTCTTCATGTTGATTTGCGACCAGATGGTGTAAATCAAGCCCATGATGACAAGCAGGCCCAATAGAGCGACCGAAGAGCTCAGGACGCTGGCTCCGAAGTCAGCCATTAGATGCCGTCCTCGTCGCCGAAGATATCCTCTTCATCGGAGCCGGCAACGGATGCGACCGTCTGGGCGGTGATGCCCGTCTGGCCAACGGTCACGGCCTGCTCGCCAAGTTCGGCGAGCGTGGAGTTACCGCGGAGGAACAGAAGCTCAATAACCATGGGAAGGTTGGTGCCAGTCAGAACCTCAACGTTGTCGACATCCTGGGCAATCATCATCGACTGGTTGAACGGGGTGCCGCCAAGCAGGTCGGTAAAGACGAGCACGCCATCGCACTCCTCGCGCATGGCGGTAATAGCGGCGCGGAGATCCTCACCGTAGGAAGCAGCCTGGTCGCCCTCAAAAGGAACGACGGTAAAAGCGGGTTGGTCGCCGGCAACCATAGCGATAGCGCTTGCAAGGCCGGGTGCGAACTGTCCATGACCGGTAAGAATAAAGCCAACCATTCAAATTTCCCTTCCGAAGGTGTGTACGATCTGAGTCCGATGATGTTCGGAAGCCAGCGGGCGAGTGCCCTTAAAGCTTCTTGGAAAGCGTTCTTTAAAGACCAGTGGTTTCTTAACTGGTAGTAACCACGTGACGTGTTGTTGTCACTATATCACCACAGAAGAGGTTGCTTTCGTTGATTCATACAG
>CABRZC010000038.1 GCA_902475375.1 uncultured Collinsella sp.
CTGAAGCCCTGTTCACTCGCGAAGGCATGCCGCCCGTTAAGGAAATGATCCCGTGTGCCCTTCAGCACGTACTGGCATCGTTTGCCGGCATTATTACCCCGGCGGTCATCATGGCCGGCGTCTACGGCTTTAATAGCCAGCAGAGCACCGACATCATTCAGGTTGCGCTCATTCTTTCGGCAATCGACACGGCCCTTCAGGCCTTCGCTCCCTTCCGTCGCATCGGCGGCGGCCTGCCCATCGTCATGGGCGTTTCGTTCGCGTTCCTGCCGGCCCTGCAGGCCATGGGCGCCTCGGGCTTTAGCTTTGGCGCGCTGTTGGGCGGCGAGATCGTCGGCGGCGCCGTTGCGGTCCTCTTTGGTCTGGCCTACAGCAAGATCAAGTGGCTGTTCCCGCCCGTCGTGACCGGTACGGTCATCTTCTCCATTGGCGTCTCTCTCTATCCCACGGCCGTCAAGTACATGGCCGGTGGCATGGGCACGCCGCTGTGGGGCACCCCGCAGGCCTGGTGCGTCGCTCTTATCACCTTCGCCGTGGTCTTCGCGCTCGCCAACTTTGGCAAGGGCACGCTCAAGCTGGGCTCCGTGTTCTTTGGCATGATCGTTGGCATGATCGTCTCCATCCCCTTTGGCATGATCGACTTCTCCAGCGTCGCCACCGCTCAGGTCTTCGCTCTTCCCAAGCTCATGCCCTACGCGCTCGAGTTTGATCCCGAGGTCTGCATTACCCTCGCTGTCGTGTTCCCCATGGTTGCCATCCAGGTTATCGGCGACGTCTCCGCTGCTTGCCTTGGCTCCATCGACCGTATGCCCACCGAGCGCGAGCTCTCCGGCGCTATCGTGTCTCAGGGCCTCACCTCTATGGTCGGCGGCCTGCTGGGCGGTCTTCCCACCAGCGCCCTTGGCCAGAACGTGGGCATCATCTGCTCCAACAAGGTCGTCAACAAGTGGGTCTTTGTGATCATCGCGGCCGTCTTTGCCATCGCCGGTCTGTTCCCGCAGCTCTCTGCCATCCTTTCCGCTATCCCGCAGCCCGTCATCGGCGGCGCGACCGTCGGCGTCTTTGGCACCATCACCATGAACGGCGTGCGCATGTTCACCCGCGAGGGCCTCACGCAGCGCACCACCACCATCGTCGGTACCTCCGTCGTCTTTGGCCTGGGTATCTGGATGGCCAGCGGTTGCCTTGCCGGCGAGGGTATGCCTACCTGGGTGTCCACCGTCATCGGCTCCAACGCCGTGACCCCCACCGCCATCATGGCCATCGTGCTCAACCTGATCCTTCCGCAGACGCCGGTCGTGGCTCAGCACATCGATGCCGCCAAGGATGCCGCTGTGAATCTGGTCCTGCCCGAGAGCAAGAAGTAGCCAATTCGGTGCTATTCGCCGGCGGACGCATCGCCTCGTCCGCCGGCGCCATGCGGCGCCAAGCCGCACTTCAAAGGGCTTGTCCCTTTGGTGAAGCGTTGACGGGAGAGGGCCCGTTTCCGGTGTAGGCCGGCGCTTCGCACTTCCGCCATGTCAGAGGTGTCAAACCCCGCCCCTGATGTTGAAGGGAGCATTCATGCTTCTGGTCGCTAACGGTTCCGTCTTTACCCGCAATTCTCAGACCCCGTTCATTCCAAACGGTGCGGTCGCCATTGACGGAGATACGATCGTCGAAGTGGGCCCCGAGTGCGAGCTCAAGTCCAAGTACCCGGATGCCGAGTACGTCGATGCCCGGGGCAACCTCATCATGCCCGGACTCATCAACTGCCACACCCACATCTACTCGGGTCTGGCCCGCGGCCTTGCCATTAAGGGCTGCAACCCCACCAACTTCCTGGAGAATCTTGAGCAGCAGTGGTGGAAGATCGACGACAACCTGACGCTCGACGGCACCAAGGCCAGCGCCTATGCCACGATCTTGGACTCCATCCGCGATGGTGTCACCACGATCTTCGATCACCACGCGAGCTTCTGCGAGATCCCGGGAAGCCTCTTTACCATTAAGGACGCCGCTCAGGAGCTGGGCATGCGTTCGTGCCTGTGCTACGAGGTCTCCGACCGCCGCGGCCAGGAAAAATGCGACCAGGCCATTGCCGAGAACGCCGAGTTTGCCCAGTGGGCCGCCAAGGAGCGTCGCGATAACGACAACCACATGATCGCCGCCATGTTTGGCGGTCACGCCACCTTTACGCTGTCGGACGAGACCATGGACAAGATGGCCGAGGCCAACAACGGCCTGACCGGCTTCCACATCCACGTGTGCGAGGGCATGAACGACGTGTGGGACTCCCGCCTCAACCGCGGTGGCATCAGCCCCGTCGAGCGCCTGCTGCAGCACAACCTGCTCGGTCCCGACACCATGCTCGGCCACTGCATCCACGTGACGCCTGCCGAGATGGATATCGTCAAGGAGTCCGGCACCTGGCTGGTCAACAACCCCGAATCCAATATGGGCAACGCCGTGGGCTGCGCCCCCGTGCTCGAGTTCTTCCGCCGCGGCATCCCCGTGTGCATGGGCACCGACGCCTACACTCACGATATGCTCGAGAGCCTCAAGGTCTTCCTGATCATTCAGCGCCACAACGCCGCCATGCCCAACGTGGGCTGGTGCGAGGCCATGACCATGCTGTTCGAGAACAACGCCAAGATGGCGAGCAAGTACTTCGATCGCAAGCTCGGTGTGCTCGAGGCCGGCGCTGCCGCCGACGTCATCGTCATGGACTACAAGCCCTTTACGCCGCTGAGCGAGGAGAACATCGACGGCCACATGCTCTTTGGCATGATGGGCAAAAACTGCCGCACCACCATCATCAACGGCCGCGTCCTGTACAAGGATCGCGAGTTTGTTGGCATTGATGAGGAAAAGATCAACGCGTGGACCATGGCTGAGTCCAAGAAGCTTTGGAGCACGCTCAACGATCGCGCCTACTAATTAGCAAGTAGATTCACGCGCGTCGGATGTTTCGCCGCATCCGACGCGCGTATAGGCGACCTCCGCGGGGTCGCCGGCGCTGTGCTAGCGCTACACCGTATTTGCGCCCGCCGCGCGGTCTCGCCGGGCGTTACAGAGAGGAGCTCACTATGAGCGACATCATGAGGCCGATCCCGTTTTCGCAGCTGATGAACTGGATCATCGAGGAGCACAAGACCCAGGACGCCATCTTTGGCGTGCGCAAGATGGTCACGGCCAACCAGGAGGGCGCGCTTCCCATTTTTGACGAGCGAATCGAGACTCCGTTTGGCCCGGCCGCCGGTCCCAATACGCAGCTGGCCCAGAACATCGTGGCATCCTACGTGGCCGGTTCCCGCTTCTTTGAGCTCAAGACCGTCCAGGTTATGGACGGCGAGGAGCTCTCCAAGTGCGTCAACAAGCCCTGCATTGTGGCTCAGGACGAGTGCTACAACTGCGAATGGTCGACCGAGCTCGAGGTTCCGCAGGCCTTTGCCGAGTACGTGAAGGCATGGTTCGCCTGCCACCTGATCGCTCGCGAGTACGGTCTGGGCAGCCCGGACGGCTTTGTCTTCAACATGTCCGTGGGTTATGACCTCGAGGGTATTAAGAGTCCCAAGGTCGACGCCTACATCGAGGGCATGAAGGATGCCAGCGGCTCCGAGGTTTGGAACGAGTGCCGTGCCTGGGCTCTCGCCAATCTGGACAAGTTTGAGCATGTCGACGCCGCGTTTGTCGAGTCCATTCCGGCGCGCGTCTCCAACTCCATCACCGAGTCCACCCTGCACGGCTGCCCGCCCGCCGAGATCGAGCGCATCGCGACCTATCTGATCACCGAGAAGGGCCTCAACACCTACATCAAGTGCAACCCCACGCTGCTGGGCTATGAGTTTGCCCGTCAGCGCCTCAACGAGCTGGGCTTTGACTACATCGTCTTCGACGATACGCACTTCCGCGAGGACCTGCAGTGGGTCGACGCCGTGCCCATGTTCGAGCGCCTGATTGACCTGTGCGCCGAGCGCGGCCTGGAGTTTGGCGTCAAGCTGACCAACACGTTCCCCGTCGACGTGACCAGGAACGAGCTGCCCTCCACCGAGATGTACATGTCCGGTCGTTCGCTGTTCTCGCTGACCATCGAGGCCGCCCGCCGCATTACCGAGCAGTTCGATGGCAAGCTGCGCATCAGCTACTCCGGCGGTGCTACGGTCTACAACATTCGCGCCCTGTATGACGCCGGCATTTGGCCCGTTACTCTGGCGACCGACGTGCTCAAGCCCGGTGGCTACGAGCGCTTTAGCCAGATGGCCGGGGAGTTTGGCGATCTGGACGGCAAGCCGTTTGAGGGCGTCTCTCTCGAGGCCGTGACTGCGATCCAGACCGACTCGCTCACCAACCCGCTCTACAAGAAGCCGCTGCGCCCGCTGCCCGACCGCAAGGTCGCCGGCAAGAGCCCGCTTTCCGACTGCTTTACCACGCCGTGCCGCACGAGCTGCCCCATCCAGCAGGATATTCCCGCCTATCTGGCGGCTGTTGACGAGGGCCGCTACGAGGACGCACTCAACATCATCATCGAGCGTAACGCCCTGCCGTTCATTACCGGCACCATCTGCCCGCATCCCTGCGGCCGTGCCTGCGAGCGTGCATTCTACGAGCCCGAGGGCGCCCAGATCCGCGCCAGCAAGCTCAAGGCCGCCCGCGAGGCCATGACCGCCGTGCTGCCCAAGCTGCGCGCCCAGGCCATCGCCAACGACGGCGAGCGCAACGTTGCCGTTATCGGCGGCGGCCCGGCCGGCCTGGCGACGGCGTTCTTCCTGACGCGCGCTGGCGTGCCCGTCACCATCTTTGAGGCCCGCGATTCGCTCGGCGGCGTGGTCCGTCACGTGATCCCCGAGTTCCGTATCGCGAGCGACGATATCTCGCACGATGCTGAGCTCTGCCTGGCCTTTGGCGCCAAGGTGCAGCTCAATGCTCGCGTGGAGTCCATCGAAGAGCTCAAGGCCCAGGGCTTTACCGACGTAGTCGTGGCCACCGGTGCCTGGATGCCCGGCTCTGCAGGTTTGGGCGAGGGTGCCGAGCTCGACGTGCTGGAGTTCCTCGAGGCCGCTAAGAAGGGCGAGAAGCTCGAGCTGGGCGAGGACGTCGTGGTCATTGGCGCCGGCAACACCGCCATGGATGCTGCCCGCGTGGCCAAGCGCCTGGCTGGTGTGAAGAACGTGCGCCTGGTGTATCGCCGCACCAAGAAGCAGATGCCCGCCGACGAGGAAGAGCTCGATCTTGCTCTTGCGGACGGCGTTGAGTTCTGCGAGCTGCTGGCGCCCAAGGCGCTCAATGGCGCCGTGCTGACCTGCGACGTTATGGAGCTTGGCGAGCCGGATGCAAGCGGCCGTCGCAGCCCCGTCGCCACGGGCGAGACCGTCGAGCTTCCCGCCACCACGGTGATCTGCGCCGTGGGCGAGGGCATCGATGCCAGCCTGTACGACGCCGCGGGCGTCGAACACGACCGTCGCGGCCGTCTTGCCGCCACCTCCACCGGCGTCGAGGGCGTCTGGGCTGCGGGCGACTGCCGTCGCGGTCCTGCCACCGTGGTTGAGGCTATTGCCGACGCCGCCGAGGTCGCCCGTGCCATTGCTGGCGTGGACTTTAACAAGTACGCCGACTGCAACGAGCAGGCCGGCCGCGAGGACACCTGCTACGAGCGCAAGGGGTCGCTGTGCCGCGACAAGCGCAACTGCACCAAGACTCGCTGCCTGGGCTGCGGCTCGGTGTGCGAGGTCTGCTGCGACGTGTGCCCCAACCGCGCCAACGTGGCCATTAAGGTGCCGGGCCTTGCCAAGCATCAGGTCGTCCACGTCGACGGTATGTGCAACGAGTGCGGCAACTGCGCCGTGTTCTGCCCCTACCAGGAGGGCCGTCCCTACAAGGACAAGCTCACCCTGTTCTGGAGCGAGGAGGACATGGAGAACTCCGAGAACGAGGGCTTCCTGGCCGTGGACGAGGACCACTTTAAGGTCCGCGTCGCCGGCACGGTCCGCACCGTCTCGGTCGATGCCGTCAACACCGGTCTGCCCGAGGCCGTCCGCCTGACCATCAGGGCCGTGCGCGACAACTATTCGTACCTTCTTAAGAAATAGGCGAGTCTCTTATGGCCAAATCCATTCAACATCACGTGGCCTACGTTGCCTGCGGAAGCGGCTGTGCTTCCGCAGGCGGCGACGCCCGCTGCAGCGAAGGCTGCATTGGCTGTGGCGCCTGCGTTACGGCCTGCCCCCACGGTGCCATCGCGCTGGTCGACGGCGTCGCCCGCGTGGACCGCTCCAAGTGCACGGGCTGTGGCCTGTGCGGCATGGCGTGCCCGCAGCGCGTGATTGCCTTCGTTCCCGGCTACCAGAACATCCTGGTGCGCTGCAACAACACCGATAAGGGCGCCATTGCGCGCAAGATCTGCGACACCAGCTGCATCGGTTGCGGCATGTGCGCCAAAAAGTGCCCTGCCGGCGCTATCCGCATCGAGGACAACTGCGCCCATATCGACGGCACGGACTGCCTGTCGTGCGGCATGTGCGCCGTCGTCTGCCCGCATGGCGCCATCCACGACCGCACCGGTATCGCCGCCGGCGTGTAGAAGGGAATCACCATGGCACAGGAATTCACTTTTACCGTTAACGGCGTCGAGCACACGACGACCCAAAACAAACCGCTGCTGCGCTATCTGCGCGACGACCTGCACATTCACTCCGCCAAGGACGGCTGCTCCGAGGGTGCCTGCGGCACCTGCACCATCCATGTGGACGGTGCGGCCGTCAAGGCGTGCGTGCTGACCACCGCCCTTGCCGCCGGCCGTAACATCGTGACCGTCGAGGGCCTGCCCGAGGACGTGCGCGAGGCCTTTGTGTACGCCTTCGGCGCAGTGGGCGCCGTACAGTGCGGCTTTTGCATCCCCGGTATGGTCATGGCGGGTGCGGCGCTCATCGCCGAGGACCCCGAGCCCACCGAGGAGCAGATCAAGTACGCCATCCGCGGCAATGTCTGCCGTTGCACCGGCTACAAGAAGATTATCGAGGGCATCTCGCTGGCAGCTGCGGTGCTCCGCGGCGAAAAGCAGATCGACGAGGACTTGGAGCGCGGCGATGACTACGGCGTGGGCAAGCGCGCCTTCCGCATCGACGTGCGCAAGAAGGTGCTCGGCGAGGGCAAGTATCCCGACGACATCGACGAGCTCGACCAGCCGGGCCTGACCTATGCCAGTGCCGTGCGCTCCAAGTATCCGCGCGCCCGTGTGCTCTCCATCGACACCTCCAAGGCCGAGGCCCTGCCCGGTGTGGTGGGCATCCTGCGCGCCGAGGACGTGCCGGTCAACCAGGTCGGCCACCTTATCCAGGACTGGGACGTCATGATCGCCCAGGGCGATATCACCCGCTGCGTGGGCGATGCCATCGTGCTGGTGGTTGCCGAGGACGAGGCGACGCTCGAGAAGGCCAAGAAGCTCGTAAAGATCGATTACGAGCCGCTGGAGCCCGTGCGCAACATTGCCGAGGCCAGGGCCGCCGATGCCCCGCGCCTGCACGACAGCTTCTTTGCCTTTGGCAACACGGTGGAGCTCAAGGACAACGTGTGTCAGAGCCGCCACGTGACGCGCGGCGACGCCGCCAAGGCGCTGGCCGAAAGCGCGTTCACCGTGACGCAGCGCTTTACCACGCCCTTTACCGAGCATGCCTTCTTGGAGCCCGAGTGCGCCGTCGCCTTCCCGTACAAGAACGGCGTCAAGGTGCAGTCGACCGACCAGGGTGCCTACGATACGCGCAAAGAGTGCGCCCACATGTTTGGCTGGGATAGCGAACCCGAGCGCGTGGTCGTCGAGACCATGCTCGTGGGCGGCGGCTTTGGCGGCAAGGAGGACGTGTCCATCCAGCACCTGGCCGCGCTTGCTGCCTATAAGTTCCAGCGTCCCGTGAAGTGCAAGCTCACGCGTGCCGAGTCGCTCGCGTTCCATCCCAAGCGCCACGCCATGGACGGCACCTTTACGCTGGGCTGCGACGCCGAGGGCAACTTTACTGGCCTAGACTGCGAGATCAACTTTGATACCGGCGCCTACGCGTCGCTGTGCGGTCCGGTGCTCGAGCGCGCCTGTACGCATGCCGTCGGCCCCTACAAGTACCAGAACACCGACATTCGCGGCTTTGGCTACTACACCAACAACCCGCCCGCCGGCGCGTACCGCGGCTTTGGCGTTTGCCAGTCCGAGTTTGCGCTCGAGAGCCTGATCGACCTGCTGGCCGAGAAGGTCGGCCTGGATCCGTGGGAGATCCGCTACCGTAACGCCATCGAGCCGGGCGAGGTTCTGCCCAACGGCCAGATTGCCGACTGCTCCACGGCGCTTAAGGAGACGCTGCTCGAGGTCAAGGATGCCTACTACGCGCATCCCGGACACGCCGGCATTGCCTGCGCCATGAAGAACGCCGGCGTGGGCGTGGGCCTGCCCGATGCCGGTCGCTGCAAGATTCGCGTCGAGGATGGCCACGCCGTGGTCTACGCCGCCACGTCCGACATCGGCCAGGGCTGCAACACGGTCTTTTTGCAGGACGTTGCCGAGGCCTGCGGTCTGCCGCTGAGCTGCATTGCCAATGGCGAGTGCTCCACCGAAAACGCTCCCGACTCCGGCACCACGTCTGGCTCGCGTCAGACGGTCGTGACCGGCGAGGCTGTGCGCGGTGCCGCCTTCTTGCTGCGCGATGCCATGCTTGACGTCGAGGCCGACAAGCCCGCACCTGCCGCCCCGGTGAGCGCGCATGGCGACGGCGTCAAGATCGAGTACGACGACGGTCGCGCCTATCAGCTGCGCGCACAGGAACTCGTCGCCGGCCAGGGCATGCATCCCCAGGATCCCGCGACCGCCATCAAGGCGCTCGAGGGATGCGAGTTTGGCTACGTGTATCTGGAGCCGACCGACAAGCTGGGCGCCGACGTTCCCAACCCCAAGAGCCACATCTGCTACGGCTTTGCCACGCATGTGGTCATTTTGGATGATGACGGCCGCGTGAGCGAGGTCTATGCCGCGCACGATTCCGGCAAGGTAGTCAACCCCATCTCCATCCAGGGTCAGATCGAAGGCGGCGTGCTCATGGGTATGGGCTATGCGCTTACCGAGGACTGGCCGCTCAAGGACTGCGTACCCCAGGCAAGGTACGGTACGCTCGGGCTGTTCCGTGCGCCCGAGATTCCGAATATCCACGCCATCTACGTGGAGAAGGACGAGCTGTTGCCCGTGGCATACGGCGGCAAGGGCATCGGCGAGATCGCAACGATTCCCACGGCGCCCGCCGTGCAGAACGCCTATCGCGCGTTTGACGGCAAGCTGCGTCCGGATCTGCCCATGGTGGATACGCCGTACAGCCGCGCCCGTCACCGCGGCTAGGGTAGAGCGCGTACGGCCATTGCTAACGGGCCGTTCGCGCTCAGCATCAACTACATACGCTGCACCTTTGGCCCTGGCTCCATCGCGAGCCGGGGCCTTTTGTTTGGAGCGCCTCCGCATGCGGAAGCTGCGTCCCAGATTTCGGCTCCAGAATGGGACGTACTTTCCGGAACGGCTCTCAAGCGGAAATTGCATCCCGGAATCAGGCCTCAGAACGGGACACGCTTTCCGGCGGAGGCCTCAAGCGGAAGCTGTGCCCCAGAATCGAGCCCCAGAGTGGGACGTACTTTCCGGATCGGCCTTCAAGCGGAAACTGCGTCCCGGAATCGCTGCTCAGAATGGGATGTATTTTCCTCCTGAGCCTCTGACGGAAACTGCATCCCGGAATTCGGCTCCAGAGTGGGACACGTTTTCCGGAACAGCTCTCAAGCGGAAGCTGCGTCCCGTTCTGAGGCTTGATTCCGGGACACGCTTTCCGCTGGCCCGCCATCCGGAAAGCGTGTCTCGTTTTGAGCGTCCAGACTGGGACGCGCTTTCCGTTGGCGTGGCCGTTGGGAAAACGCGGCCCAGATAGGGGGATGCGATTCGGCGATGCGCGGCCTAGCGGCTCCTACAGCTCCACGTCGTTGAGCCATGTCGGTAGCGCGGTCTGCCGGATGCCTGCCGTCTGCAGCTTTTTGGCGAGCATTCCTGCCGAGCGGACCTCGTTCATGGTAAAGCGCAGCAGAGGGTGACCGTAGAGCGATAGGTGCGCCTCGCGCTGTCGTTCGGCAACGAGCGCCTCGGCGGTGGTGCGTCCGGCCAGCATGGTCTGGTCGGTATATTTGATGAGCCCGTCGAGCTCGCCCAGCGTGAGTTCCCGCGTCTGGCGCTCCCAGGCAAAGTCCGTTCGTATGGGCTTGGCCGAATCGAAGGGGTCCGTCAGCTCGTATTGAAGCCAGTCGGGCGCAAAGCCCGTCTCGATCATGACGGCTCGGGCGACCGATTCTCCACCGCTCTCGGCGCGGGCGTCGGCATATCGAAGTGTCGTGAGGGCAGTGCGAATCGCGCGACCATTGCGGGCGGTCGCTCGTTGTTCGACGGCCTCCATCAACTGCTCTCGCGTAAGGCCGAGCTTTGAGATCGCCGAATCGGCAATGGGCATGCCGTCTGCAAAGCCAGTTTGCAGCAGGCAATCTGTAGCCGTTTGGATGGGCGGCGTTACTGATGTGCCGGATAGACGGATTGCTCCGGCCGGCTCGATCTGATGCCGCTGAATATGCGCGCCCGGGCGAGCCGACGGCTTTGTCGAGCTACAGACATGCACAACGTTCAGATGTCGCCACGAGACCTCGAGCCCCAGCAGGCAGGCGGCCGAAAACGAGCAGAACGTCCAATCGGGGTGGATGATCGCAAGGGCGCGGAGGATTTCGCAATGGCGTTGCGCTCGGTTGAGTTCATCCCAGCGCGTTTTTCGCGCAAACAACCCCGGCATGGGCGAGACAACCGTGCCGCCGGTGCGCCGAAGGAGCGCTTTTCGGATCGCCGCGCTCGGGGGAATCAGACAGCGCCCCTCTTGTTCGGCTTGGTTCAACAGCTGGTCGATGAGTTGGTCATTGCAATGGGTCATGAGCTACCGCCTCCTTTTGGGTAGCAAAAACGTATCAGCTGGAACTTGCCGCTCAGCTGACCAAAAGCTGACCAAAATCTAACCATGCAGGTAGATGGCCTGTTTTCGGCGACATTTTTACATCCGAATCGGCGGGCGGTAATCGGCGACCGTGAACGGTAGCTAGATATGAAGTCTTGGTAAGTTTCGGGACGTGTACTTTTTTGAAAAAAGAGCATTCTATCTGCTGTTTTGTGTTTCTGGATCGCATATTTGAAGGCAGGTGATAAGGGCGGCGGATCGTCGCCTTGTACCTGAGGAAACCGTGACCCGGAATTGCCGCTCGGAACGGGACAAGCTTTCCGGAACAGCCCTCAACTGGAAACTGTGACCCAGATTTTGGCCCCAGGGCGGGATGCCGTTTCCAGATCGGGCCTCAAACGGAAATTGCATCCCGGAATGAGCGCTCAGAGCGGGATGAACTTTCCCAACGGGGCTGCAGGCGGAAATTGCGTCCCGGATTCGACGTTCAGAATGGGATGCATTTTCCGGTAGAAGCTTCAGCGGAAAATATATCCCAGAATTCAGGCTCAGAACGGGACGCGCTTTCCGGATGGTATGTTTGGCGGAAACTACGGCCCAGTTTTTGGCTCCAGAACGGGACACATTTTCCGGAACGGTTCACGTGCGGTGGTATACCGCCCTTTTGCGTGCGCCGCTTGTCGAATTACGTTATAGCTAGCTATATTATAGGAAGGTATAATATAGCTAGCTATAACGTAAGGGAAGGATGGCCCTATGTTTATCGGAAGAACAGCGGAAATGTCCGAGCTCAATCGACTGTATGGCACGGGCTCCTTTGAGATGCCTGTGATTTACGGCCGCCGTCGTGTGGGTAAAACGCGCCTTATCACAGAGTTCATCCAAGGCAAGAAGGCTATTTACTTTCAAGCTCGTCGTACCAATGCGGAGGCAAACCTGCACGGCTTTAGCCAGGCGATACTCGCGGGTTCGGTTGGTGCTGCAGGCGTGTCGTTTCGTAGTTTTGACGAGGCGTTCGATGCATTGGCTACCATGGCTCGCACGGAACGTTTGATTGTCGTGATCGACGAGTATCCTTATCTCGCCCAATCGAATCCCGAGATCAGCTCGTTGCTGCAAGACAAGATCGATCACTTGTACAAAGAGACCAAGCTTATGCTTATCCTGTGCGGGTCGTCGCTTTCGTTTATGGAAGAGCAGGTGTTGGGCTACGAGAGTCCGCTATACGGTAGGCGTACGGCCCAGTTTAAGATCATGCCGCTCGATTTTACGACGACCCTCGGCCTGTGGCAGAGCATGGGTCGCGAAGATGCTGCGGTTTGCTATGGCATGACGGGCGGCATTCCTGCATATATCGAGAAAGTCGATCCTGCCGCACCGCTCAAGGACAACATCAAACGTCTTTTTCTTACGCCTACGGGCTATCTCTTTGAGGAGCCAAGTAACCTGCTATTGCAAGAGTGCCGCAATCCCGAGCAATATGATGCGATCGTGCAAGCAATTGCTCAGGGGCGCTCGAAGATCTCGGAGATTGCGAGCTCTACGGGAATCCCTGCGAGCAACGTAAAGAGCTATGTGGATAAGCTGGCGTCGCTTGGGATTGTCGAGCGCGAGCTGCCCCTAAACGAGACGAGCAATAAGCGAGCCGTGTATCTGCTGAGCGACCAGATGTTTAGGTTCTGGTATATGTTTGTTCCGCAGAACATCGGGCTGATTCAAAACGATATGGCCGAGATGGCGTATAAGCGCATTGAGCCGCACGTATCGGATTACATGGGTACGGTCTTTGAGCTTATATGCAGGCAGTATGTGTACGAACTCGCGCGGGCGGGCAAGCTCGATGTGGTTCCGGCGAGCGTCGGGCGCTGGTGGGGGACGGATAATCGCACGCATACGCAGGAAGAAATCGACTTGATTGTTGACGATGGCGAGGGCACTGCACTGTTTGCGGAATGCAAATGGCGTAATGAACCGGTGGGCGAAGACGTGCTGCAAAAGCTCGTGCACCGAAGCGAGCTCTTTAGGCGGCAACGAAAAAGCTATGCGCTTTTCTCAAAAAGCGGCTTTACGCAGGGATGTCGGGATGCCGCGGAGAGTAGGGGAGACGTCAAGCTGATCTCGTTTGCCGAGATGTGAGGGCGGGGTAGCTCTGCTCGAGGGCAAGAGCCTGTCCTCGACTTGCTGGAATGGGGCCCCTTCTTTTGTCGTGTTGGCTGCCGGCGGAATGTCGGCGGAAACTGTGTCCCGGATTTCGGCCCCAGAGTGGGATGCCGTTTCCGGATCGGCCTTCAAGCGGAAGCTGCGTCCCGGATTCTGGCTCCAGAGTGGGATGCCGTTTCCGGTTGAGGTCTCTGGCAGAAGCTGTATCCCGGAATCGAGCTTCAGAGTGGGACGTGCTTTCCCGTCAGGAGCTCAAGTGGAAACTACGTCCCGGATTCAAGCCTCGGAATGGGACGTGCTTTCCGGAAGGGCTTCAAGCGGAAACTGTGTCCCAGAATCGACATGGCTTCAAGTGGAAAGCGCGTCTTAGAATACCGCGCCGGCGTTTTTGGCGATTGTGGTGGGCAAGGGGAGCATCGCCTACACGCGCGACGACGGCGTGGCGGTGATCCCCATGGCGGCACTTGGGGCGTAGTGGTTTTGCGGGGCGTCGGGCTTCCTTTACCGAAAATCCATTTGGTAAACCAGATGCTCGCGGATAGAATATAGTCGACGGCAGCCCAAGTTGTGGATAGCTGGGCAGCGCCGTTGCTTGGTCAAGAGGTCAGTGCCTTAATGGCAGCGACTTGTTATGCTTCGAATGCTGCTTGAGTGCCTCGGAAAGTTCGATAAGCGCCGTGAAGAGCGAGACCAAAGCAACCAAGAGCTCTACGAGCTCTGATGGGCCCGGGATGACCTCTGATTCAAGTCACCGGGCCTCAATCTTTTTCATGCATTTGAATAGAGTGGGCGACTCTCTTGGGGCCGTCTGCATGGCGTGTGCTTGACGCGTGGCATTGCGTCCCGCTTTTGTGTCCGCACGAGCGCCTATCCTTACGGCAATGTAGCCGCCTATGTAGCAAGCGGCATTTGACGGAGAAAGGCCCTAACCGTGTCAGCTGAAAAGACGCCGGGTGTCTCGGCTATCGATACGACGAACTTTGCGCGCCAGATCGTGCTGGACTTTGAGTTTGCGCCGGTGCCAAAGCAGCGCCAGCGCCGTGGGCTGCGCAATGAGATCATCGAGGTCGGTGCCGTCAAGCTCGATTACCACGGCAACGTTATGGGCGAGTTCTCACAGTTTGTGCAGACGGAATTTACCGAAGGCGTTGCGTTTCCCGTCCGCGAGCTCACGGGGATATCGGCGGTGGATACCGCGATGGCCGATCCGCTCTATGTGGTGATCAAAAGGCTCAGCGATTGGATCGGTCGCTACTCCGCCCAAGTGGTCTGTTGGAGCGGGACGGACCGTCGACAGCTTTTGACCGAGTGCCAGGCAAAGCACATCGACCCTTCCGCATTTCCTACGGACTGGGCCGACCTGCAGGCGTTTTACACCTCGATCATGGACGTTGGCAGCCACGGGCGCGTCTCTTTGAGCGATGCGGCAACGTGGTTCGGTATCGAGTTCGACGAGTCGACGGGCCACGCCCACAGTGCCCTAGCCGATGCCCGCGTGACCGCCAAGCTGCTCAAGCAGATGATGGAGGGGGACTATCACGTGAGTCCGCACGCCCAGGAAGTCCGCCAACGGTGGGGGATGGGCGAGCGAGCTCAGACGCGCCTTTCCAGCAAATGCCCCGAGCTGGGCGACCTGCTGCTGAAGCTGAAGGCGGAGGGGAGGTAGGCCTTTTGAGAACGCCATTCGGTTTGGCATGGCGGGACTGTAAGCGCGACTTCGCCCTGCTGTTTGAATCGAAGCGTCAACCAGTATGACGAGCTGTCTGGTCTGTCTGCCTACACCCCCACGATCCCGCGCGCGGCACTCAACAGCTCATACTCCCTCTGACTCCACTGACGCAGTTCGGCAGTCTCGACGGCATCGCGACACAGATTCAGGAACACCTCGGCACCCTTGCAGAAGCACTCGCGGGCAAAGTCACCCGAGCCGCTTGCGATGCACGTGCCGTCTGCAAACAGCTTCCAACTCGACGGCTCGCGCGAGTCATCTCCGAGCAGCTTGATCTGCAGCACATGTGGGTTGCCAGCAGCACAGAGCTCTTCCTCGAGCTTCTGCATCGTAAAGCGCATCTGGTGGGAGAGGCTGCTCTTGACCATGGTCGAGGCATAGCCGCTCGGCTCGTCCAAGAGATGCATTCGTTTTGGCTTGGCTGCCAGGTTGTGGAAATTGCGCTCGCTGCGCACGGAGAAATTGTCCATACGGACTCCTTTCATCGATGTTGGCAGGGCCACCGTGCCTCTTGGCCGGTTGGCGTCGGGATCGTGGAGCCAACTCTCTACCCCGACTCTGGATAAAACGCGCCCGCTCCTTGCGGGCACGATGGAGTCTATCAGCATGCGCGGACACAAATCAAGCGCCGCCTGCGAAATGACGTGCAAGCGACGCTTGATTGCGCGGCAATTATTCGGCCTAAATTCGGAAAAGTGTCAAAATCGGCCGTAAGAAAGTACGGAAAAGTGTCGAATCTGACGGTCTCAACATCCGGAAAAGTGTAACCGGATGACAAAACAGCACGTAGAAGCTGGTGCTACATATGGACGCTTCAGCCGCCCCCAGCCCTCGCTACTCGTCTCCGTCGTTGGGGTCGCCCTTGAGGGTGTTGATGTCCAGGTGCTGATCGTCGTTCTCTTTTTGCTGCGTTGCCGATTCGGACGCGGTGGGGCCGCGGAACAGCTGGAATCCCTCAAATGCGATTACGCCGAGCAGAGCGATGATGATGGCGATAAAGACAACCTTTGCCGCCTGCGAAAACTCCGAAAAGCGCGGCGGTTCTTCTTCGGTGTGGTAATCGGCAGCGCGCTTATCGTCGGTGCCGTGGGTATACGACGATGCCGAGGCTGCCTTTACGCTCGCTTGGTTGTAATCGGGAGCGGGCGTGGCGGCAAGCGGGTCGCGAGAATAGCCCCTCGACGTTTGGCCGTAATCCTCGGTTTCGATGCGGCCGGCGCGAGGTTGTTCGCTCGGGCGGTTGTCGTATGCTGCGGTGTTGTCGTATGCGGAGTTGCGTTCCTCGGCAGCCGCAAACAGGGGGTTTACCGGAATGCCGAGCGCCGGCATGTCGCCCGAGGTCTCGTCCAGATCTGCCGTCGCCCAGGAATCAAAGGCAAACTGGCGGTTGGAAAGATCATCCAGGTCCATGACGGGCGGCTCGAGCTCGGGCTCGGGAGCCGTGTATGCCGACTGCTGCGGGGCAGCGTAGCGAATCGTGCTGTCTGCCGTGGGGCGCTGTGCCGCTGCAGCGAGAAACGCCGCCGTCTCGGACGGATCGCTAGCAGGACGGGGTGCAGGGGCGGCTTTACGCGTCGTCTGCACGATGGGGCGGGTGGCAAAGTCGTTCGCGGGCACGGATACCGGCGCGGGCGTGGCGGAAGGTGCGGGCTTTGCACTTGTCGGGCGAACCCCGCCGCCCACGAGTTCATCGGCGGTCCAAGGGCGGTCGCTCATCACGTCGTCGAGGCTCAACGCAAACAGATCGTCTTCGCCCTCGTCAAACGCGCGTTTCGCATGCCTGGCGCCAGAAGCGGTGCCTCCGCGGCCGTTGCGTGATGCGTTGCTCGACCCCATCTTGTTCCATCCTTTCGAAATGCTCACATTCATCGATTATATGGAACTTACCTTGCGGCCGACTCTCGGATTCGCGCATTCCAGAACTCGCGCCCAAAAGGGGAGGGGTGCAGGCGCGCTGACTATTTGTCGCCAGCAGCAGCTTTGGCCTCGTTGAGGTAGCTATAGAAGCTGTACTTGGAGATGCCAAAGAACTCGCAGGCGCGCTCGCTCGACTTGGAGATGAGGAAGGCGCCGCGGCGGTCGAGGTATCCGATAGCGCGAATGCGCTCGTCCTTGGTCATGAGGGCGGCGGGCTTGCCCACGTACTGCTCGCACTCGCGCAGCAGATCTTCGAGCAGGTCGCCGATGTTTTTGGTGATGGGCTCGGGCTCGGTGTATCCCTTGTCGCCCGTGCCGGTGAGCGCGTCGAGCGAGCGCTCAAAAGCCTTCATGAGCGTAATGTCAAAGTTGATGCCCAAAATGCCGACAGGCTTGCCCTCGTCGTTGCGGATAAAGATGGTCGAGGACTTGAGCAGCTTGCCGTCGGTGGTTTTGGTGAGGTATGGCTCGCGGTCGCGCACGTCGGTGGCGCCCTCGTGCATGGACTCAAACACAATATGGCTGGGGCCGTCGCCCAGTTTGCGCCCGCTGACGTGGCCGTTTTCGATCACTACGATGGAATGGTCCACGTCCTCGGTCTCCAAGTCGTGGACAACGACTTCGCAGTTGGGGCCAAACTGGAGTGCCAGGCCGTGTGCAAGGCGCTTGTAAAACTCAATCTGTGCGGGGGTCATGGGT
>CABRZC010000039.1 GCA_902475375.1 uncultured Collinsella sp.
CCCCCCACATTAAAATTAGCTGCTGGATGTACCATTTGTTTTTAACCCCCCCTATTGGAGTTTCATGGCTGCCACATATAGCTCGCAGCCCATAACCCTCTGCAAGCCGTGTCCCAGAATTCGTGTGCGGAGTGGGATGCCGTTTCCGCTTGCTCCTCCGCCGGGAAGCTGCATCCCACTTCGCTCACAAATTCCGGGTCGTACTTTCCGCCAAGGCCCTCAACCGGAAACGGCATCCCATTCCAAAGGCAAATTCCGGGACGCATTTTCCGAAACCCCGCCCATCCGGAAATCCCATCCCACTCCGCACACATCCGGGCATAGAACAATCAGCTTATTAGGCCTTCCGTCAATAAAGGGGCGCCCTCGTGTCACGAAAAAAGCCTCGAGAACTTCGAGGCTTTCACATTTGTATTGTTTTGCACGAAGGACCGCGAACGGCGAAGCTACTCGCCCAGCACGGCCTTCTTTGCAGCTGCGGCCATGTTGTCCAGATCCTCCTTGGTGGGGTGATCCTTCGCGGCAACCCAGTTGTCGAGCAGCATCTTAAATCGGGCGTTTTCGGGATCTTGCTCAAGCATTGCCTCGTAGCGCTGCTTGACCGCAGGACCCATCTTGCCCTGGCACATCGCCCAGCCCGCAAGCTCGACATCCTCGGCCAAATTGGACGAAACGCGGTCGATAATCTGCTGATAATAGCTCTGGTCGGCACCGAAGCCGCAGGTGCCAAACAGGAAGACGCGCTTGCCGTGCAAGGCGGAGAGCAACGCCGCGACCGAAGGCGTGCACGCGCCCTTGTCGCACCAAAAACCGACGAGCACCGTGTCGGCCGCGCAGGCGCCCTGCGCCTCGAGCGCAACCTGATCTGCATCCGCATCGTCGCTCAACGCCGCGGCATGGACAAACTCAACGCCCGCAGCCTGCAGAGTGCGCTTGATCGCACCCGAAACCATCCTGGTATTACCGCTCTTGCTGTTAACCACCAAAGAGCACGTCATAGTCACGTTGCCTCGTTTCCCCCGAAACTCGAGCCATTAATGCAATTTATTAGATGAATATCTTAGTACTAACGTGACAGTTGTAAACCACCGTCTGTCGATTGATTAATTTGCCCCACGGGCTTGCTCACTGGGCGAATTGGCTGCGGTAGAGTTCGGCGTAGAAGCCGTCTGCCGCCAGCAGCTCGTCGTGTGTGCCGCGCTCGATAATCTGGCCGTCGCGCATGACCAGAATGCAGTCGGCGTTGCGGATGGTGCTCAGGCGGTGTGCCACGACAAAGCTTGTGCGACCTGCCATAAGCTCGTCGAATGCCGCCTGCACCTGCAGCTCGGTACGCGTATCGATGCTCGAGGTCGCCTCGTCCAGCAGCAAGATAGTCGGGTCGGTGAGCATGACGCGCGCGATGCACAGCAGCTGTTTTTGACCCTGGCTAAACGTGCCGCCGTCCTCGCCGATCACCGTATCGTAGCCGTCGGGCAGCTGCACGATAAACTTGTGCGCGTGCGCGCGCTTGGCCGCCTCGATAACCTGCTCGCGCGTGGCATCCGGGCAACCGTAAGCGATGTTTTCCGCCACCGTGCCCTCGAACAGCCAAGTGTCCTGCAGCACCATGCCAAAGGCGCGGCGCAGGCTTGCGCGCGTGTAGTCACGCGAAGACCGGCCATCGACCATGATGCGTCCGGCATCGATATCGTAAAACCGCAGCAGCAAGTTGATGAGCGTCGTCTTGCCGCAGCCCGTGGGGCCGACCAGGGCAAAGCGCATGCCGGGTTTGGCCTCAATACAGATATCCTGCAGCAGTTTGCGGTCGGGCACATAGCTAAAGTCCACATGCTCAAAAGTCACCTCACCCTGCGGGGCAGCAAGTTCCACGGCGTCCGACGCGTCGGGCTCCTGCTCGCGTGCATCGAGCAGCGCGAACATGCGGCGCGCCGAGGCATACGCCGTCTGAATCTGCGTAATGACGTTGGTGACCTCGTTGAACGGCTTGGTGTACTGGTTGGCGTAGGACAGGAAGATCTGCACGCCGCCCACCGTAAGCGCCGCGGGCACGCCCGTGATCACGCCCACGCAGCCAATCACGGCAACCACGGCATAGATGATGTTGTTGATAAAGCGCGTGCCGGGGTTGGAGAGCGAACCCATAAACTGCGCGCGCTCGCCCGCAGTGTAGAGCTCGGCATTGAGGGCATCGAAGCGCTGCTGGGCGTGCGGGCCGTAGGCGAAGGCGTCCACGAGCTTTTGCTCGCCTACGTACTCCTCGATATGGCCACCGAGCTGACCCTGAATGCGCTGTTGAGCCGTAAAGCTTTTGTTGGAGAGCTTGGCGATGGCGCCGGCCGCAAAGATGGAAAGCGGCGTGACGAGCACCACCACGAGCGTCATGGTCAGGTTGATGGAAAGCATAAACGCGAGCGTGCCCACGATGGTAATAACACCGGTGAAGAGCTGCGTGAAGCCCTGCAGCAGACCGTCGCCCACCTGATCGACGTCGTTGACCACGCGGCTCATGAGGTCGCCGTGAGCATGGCTGTCGATAAAGCTGAGCGGCATACGGCTGAGCTTGTCGCTCGCCTCCACGCGCATGTCGCGCACCGTTTCGTAGGACAGGCGGTTGACGCAATAGCCCTGCAGCCACTGGAAGGCCGCAGCACCTACAACGACAATCGCGAGCTTGGTAACGAGCGGCAGCAGTGCATCGAAATCCACCTGGCCCGCGGCAACGATCAGGTCGATACCCTCGCCGATAAGGATAGGCGTGTAGAGCTGCAGAATCACCGAGATAGCGGCGCTCACAAACGACGCCGTAAACGAAATACGGTGCGGACGGACGTAGCCCATCAGGCGGCGGGTCACCGCGCCCACGGGATAGCGCTCTGGGTCGCCGGGCTGACGCGGGCCGTCACCCAAGTCGTTAAGGCTATCGTTGCCGGACACGTTGGCCGTCATCGTGGCGACCGAACCGGAGGAAGTGTACGGATTCATCTAGCAGCCCTCCTTTGCGCAGACAGATGCGGGGACGGTCGGAGCGGACGCGGGTCTTGGGGTGGGCGTGGGCGTCGTGCTCCCCTGCTGGCCCTCGAGCTCCTCGCGGCGCAGCTGCGACTGGCAAATCTCACGATAGAGTTGGCAGCTTGCATACAACTCGTCATGCGTGCCCAGGCCCGCTACCGAGCCGTGGTCGAGTACGCAGATCATGTCGGCATCGCGAACGGTCGAGACGCGCTGGCTCACGATCACCGTGGTCAGCGGCAGCCCGCCCTCGGCGGCGGCGCGACCACTGCGCTCGCGAATGGCGTGGCGAAGCGCCGCATCGGTCTTAAAGTCGAGCGCCGAGGCGGAATCATCCATGATCAGGACCTGTGGCGAGCCCACCAGGGCGCGCGCGATGGTCAGGCGCTGGCGCTGGCCACCGCTAAAGTTCTTGCCGCCCGCCTCAACCGGGGCATCGAGCCCCTGCGGCTTGTTGCGCACGAACTCGCTGGCCTGCGCTATATCGAGCGCCGCCCACAGCTCCTCATCGGTTGCCGACTCGTCGCGCCAGGTCAGGTTGCTGCGGATCGTGCCGCTCACGAGCGACGCGCGCTGCGGTACGGTCGCGACCACATGGCGCAGCTGATCGAGCGGCCAGGCGCGCACGTCGGCACCCATTACGCTCACGCTGCCGATGCTCGCATCGTACAGGCGCGGGATGAGCGAGACGAGCGTGGACTTACCGCTGCCCGTACCGCCGATAATGCCGAGCGTTTTGCCCAGCGGCAGCTCCAGGGTTACGTCATTGACGGCGTTGGCGGCGCCCGCGCCAAAGGAGAAGCTCGCATGGTCAAAGCTCAGCGCGGGGGCCAGGGCGACATTGCCCGTCGCGCCCGGCTTGGGCAGTGCGACCGGCTCGTTGTCCTCGTCGGTGATGCTCGGCACGCAATTGAGCACCTCGTTGATACGCGACGCGCTGGCGCTCGCCTTGGTAAAGACCACGACCAGGTTGGCAACGTACACGATGGAGGTCAGGGTCTGCGTCATGTAGTTCACAAACGCCATAACCTGGCCCTGCGTAAGCTCGCCCACGTTGGCCTGGATGCCACCCACCCACAGGATGGCGCACACGCCCAGGTTCATCACAAGAAACGTGACGGGGTTGAGCACCGACGAGAGCTTGCCCACCGCGATGGCAGTATTGGCCTGGTCATCGGCGGCTTGGGCAAAACGCTCACGCTCGTGATCTTCGCGTACAAAGGCGCGAACCACGCGGGCGCCCGAAAGGCCCTCGCGGCAAATGAGCGCGATGCGGTCGAGCTTTGCCTGCAGCTGCTTGTAGTACGGGATGCAGCGCGCCATGACAAACCAAAACACCAGGCCGATGGCGGGCGTGCAGATCAAAAAGATCATGCCGAGCTTAAGGTCGATGGCAAGGGCCGCGACCATGGAGCCCACCGCCAGGAAAGGCCAACGGATGAGCATACGCACGCCCAGCGCCACGGCGAGCTGCACCTGGTTGACGTCGTTGGTAATGCGCGTGATGAGCGACGGCGTGCCAAAGCGATCGAGCTCGGCATAGCTCAGGCGGTTGATGTGCTCGTAGAGCGCGCCGCGGATGTCGGTGCCCATGCCCTGCGAGGTCAGCGCCGCCATCTTTTGGCAGACGAGCGTAAACGAGATACCGATCACAGCCATGGCGGCAAGCACCACGCCGTAACGGGCATCGGCGTTCACATCGTGCGCGCCGATGCCCTTGTCGATCATCTGGGCAATCACCAGCGGCGTCAGCAGGTCAAAAATCACTTCGATCAGCTTGCACGCCGGGCCAATCACCATATATCGGCGAAACTTACCACCAAAACGCCTGAGCAACTCAATCATGTATAGGCGCTCCCTATCATCATCTCTATTCAATCTGATTCATGATAGTACGGAGAGCCCTGGAGATGCGTAAGCAACTCGTTACAGATGTTAAGGCGAAGTGAGCACGAAGGCTACCAGTGCCCAAGGCATGTATCCGCCGCTGTTTTGGCAAAGCCAGCGAGCAACACAAAGCAAGGGATTAAGTTATCCGATAAACGCGACTTTACGGGTGATTTTTGGACGACGGGGCCCGGCCGGTGACGAGGCATTTGGTAGTCGAGCGATCCCGCAGGCGCAGCCGAGGACCAGCGAGACACCAAATACCTCGTCGCCGGCCGGGCCATGTCGCGGCACCAAAAAGCGCCCGTGCGCTCGATGGATTCGGATGCCCGACAGAGGCTCCTTATGGCTGCTTCCTTCCGGACCTGACCAGATTCGGAACATGTCGTCATCCGAACCCATCGAACGCGCTAGGCGCTCGATATATCTTACCCGCTCCCGCCCGATGGGGCAAGATAGCTAATTTGGAACGGGGCTTTTTTGACTACTCGGGCAATCGGATCGGCAAGTAGTCAAAATCGCCCCGTTCCAAAAAGACTGGTCTGACGCTGTGCCACGAAAGTGGCCTATCTACTACGTTTAGGCCGCAGGGGTCAACCATAGCCGGCTTTTTCGAAAACCGGCAAGCTCTCTACCTGCGGTTTCATTTTTGCAAATTCCGAGATGGTCGAGGGCGGCCGGTTAAACGTAGTAGATGGCCGCATTTTGTGGCGGACGGTCCGACCCAAGGCACAAGGCGGCCAGCCTCGGATGACCATTCACGAAGTTGCGGTGGAATACGGACTGAATTGGCCCCTTAAAGGCAAAAACACTCCGTATTTCACCGCAACTTATAGAGAGATAGGTTTTAGACACGGCCGAGGTCGTAGGCTTGGGCGGCTGCTTCACCGGCGCAGATGAGGTTGGTTGTGGCCTCTTGCACGCCGAGCGCCTGGTCGAGGGGCATGGGCTTGCGGCAGATCAGAAGCACCAAGTCGATGCCCTGCCCATACACCGCATCCAGGTTGTCGGCACGACCACCTACGACGGCAACAACCGGCTTGCCATAGCGCTTGGCACGGCGGGCCACGCCCACCGGCGCCTTGCCGGCGGCAGACTGCTCATCCATGTTGCCCTCGCCCGTTATGACCAGGTCGACATCGCGCACGTGCTCGTCAAACCCAATCAGATCAAGCACCGTCTCAACGCCCGAACGCAACTCGGCACCAAGCGCCAGCAACGCGGCGCCCAGACCGCCAGCGGCACCGGCGCCGGGCACGCCGAGCACCGAGCCAAACGTCCGCGCGCCCTCGGGCACGCGCAGTAACCCCTGGGCCCGCGCCTCGGCAATCGCCGTATCGAGTAGGCGACCGTAACCGACCATCCAGCCGTCGTACCCGCCCAGCGCTTCGACATCGTCTGTCGGCAGGCCCTTTTGCCCGCCAAACACCGCAAGTGCCCCGCGACGCCCCACGAGCGGATTCTCGACATCGGAAAGCACGACGATGCGTGCGCCGCCCAAAGCCTGCAGCGCTGGCGCCAAATCAACGCTCGCCACCTGCTCAAGGCCCACAAGACCGGGGGCGATATTGCAGCCACACTCATCGACAAGGCGCGCGCCCAGCGCCTGCAGCATACCGGCGCCACCATCGTTGGTGGCGCTGCCGCCCAAGCCAATATAGATAGTCTTTGCCCCGGCACGAACCGCACGGAGCATCAGCTCGCCCACGCCATAGGTCGAAGCCGCAAGCGCCGACGACTCCGTGCAAGGCGAGTACCCGATGCCCGCGGCTTCGGCCATCTCAATAACAGCCGACTCGTGCTCGACATCAACCAGCATCCGAGCAGGCACACGCTCGCCAAAGGGCCCTGCAACCTCGCAGGTCACAATCTCACCGCCGCGCGCGGCAACGGCATCGAGCGTTCCCTCACCACCATCTGCCAGCGGCAACGTGGCCACTTGGGCATCGGGCCATACACGGCGCACGCCTTCGACAACGGCCTCCTCCGCCTGTGCACTCGAAACGCTACCCTTAAAGGAATCGATCGCCAACAGCACACTGCGGGGCCGGCGGCACGCGGCACCAAAATCGACCGCCGTGCCAGCATCCTCACCGGCACCCGCAAGCGCTGCGGCGTGAGCGGCATGTGCCTCAAGATCTGCCCCACAACCGCAGCCAGCACCAGCGGTGCCACGCAGCCCACTAAAATAGCTGCTCAACACCTCACGACACTCATCTGCCAGCACGCCGGCGGTCACATTAAACCGATGATTCAGGCGCGAGTCGGCATTCAAATCGTATAGGGATCCCAACGCGCCCGCCTTGGCGTCGCTCGCGCCGTACACGCAGCGCCCCACGCGCGCGTTAACCATAAGCCCCGCGCACATGCAGCAGGGCTCAAGCGTCACGTAGACCGTACAATCGGAAAGGCGCCAGCGACCGAGCGACTGCGCGGCGGCGCATAGGGCCGCAAACTCGGCATGCGCCGAAGGGTCCTGGTCAAGCTCGCGGCGATTATGCGCCCTCGCGACGATCTCACCCGCGCGCACCACTACGGCACCAATCGGCACCTCGCCCACCGCCGCGGCGGCACGCGCCTCCGCCAGTGCCTCGCGCATGAACTTCTCATCGATTCCGGTGCTCGTCATCGTTCGCCTCCCCTGTTGCAAATCCAAAACGATGCTATCATTACGACTCACGGAGAGATGGCAGAGCGGTTGAATGCGGCGGTCTTGAAAACCGTTGAGCGCGAGAGCGTTCCGGGGGTTCGAATCCCCCTCTCTCCGCCACTCTTAGTGACTCACCGGCGTCATAGTCCGCTCGAACAGCGCATCGACCACGTCGGCGATTTCGGATCGGCGCTCTAGTACGTGGCCCGATTCCCACCACATGGTAAAGAGCCGAATAATGCCGCCGGCGACAAACTCAGACGTTGTCTCGAGCGATACGGGCGCGAGCGCATCCTCGTCAAGCGCGCTCATCACGCGCCCGCGTATGGAGCGCGCGATGCGGTCGCAAATCATGCTGGTCAGCATACCCGACATACTGCTCGCCAAAATGTTATCCATGAGCTGCTCATGCGCCAGAATCAGATCCATGGCATCAGCGAACACTTCGTGGCGAAGCGCTCGCACGTCCTCGGCGCCCTCCGCGCCATCCGCATCGGCTCGCTTTTGCGGTAGGCCCGACATGAGTTCATCGATATAGAAGGCAAAGTAATCGTTTTTGTCGCGGAAGTGCTTGTAGAACGTCGTCCGACGAATCATAGCGCGGTCGCACAGCATGGCAACCGTCACGTCCTCAAACCGATGCTCTTCGAGCAGCTCAGTAAAGGCCTCGAACAGGGCCCGATAGGTTTTCTTGATGCGAAGGTCCATACGTATCGCCCTCCTCAAGGAAAAGACAGCGCTCACTAATCTGTCGCATATCTTACACCTGTATCGCCCACCCTTGGCGAATGGCCTCACCTTGGTGGAAACATAACGCTTACCGGAAAGTTCGGTATCGCCAAAGGTTGCGGGTATACTAGTAGCGTTACACCAACGGCAGCCGGCGGAAAACGCCGCGGCCATTCGAAACGGAGACACCATGATTCCCGTCATCATCGGTATCGTTGTTGTCGTTGTGATTGTCTGCGCCATCGCTGGCATCTACAACAACATGGTCACCAAGCGCAATCGCATTGATAACGCCTGGCAGAACATCGACACGCAGCTGCAGCGCCGCAACGACCTGATCCCTAACCTAGTCGAGACCGTCAAGGGCTACGCTAAACACGAGCAGGACACGCTTGCCGCCGTGGTCAACGCGCGCAACGCCGCTGTGAGCGCCACCACGCCCGAAGCCAAGATGGAAGCCGACAACGTGCTGACCGGCGCCCTGCGCCAGCTCTTCGCCGTGGCCGAGGCTTACCCCGATCTTAAGGCGAACACCAACTTTACGCAGCTCCAAGCCACGCTCGAAGACACCGAGAACAAGGTGAGCTACGCGCGCCAGAGCTACAACGACTGCGTGCTTAGCTACAACAACGCCATCCAGACGTTCCCTGCCGTTATCTTTGCCGGCATCTTCCAGTTTAAGGAGCGCCAGGGCTTTGAGGCAGCCGAGGCCGCCCGCCAGGCACCGACCGTCAAGTTCTAACAAGTTGGCAACGCATCCTGAATCGGCTATATGCATAAACCGCTCCGTCGAATGCATACTTCGACGGAGCGGTTTCCTTTTTCGCGTAGGTCCCCCTCTAAGCGCCGTGCATTTTTGGGAGTATTCAACATAACCAAGAGCATCGGGCGCCATGACGAAGGCCAAAGACCGCGAATATCCCTGCAAATCAAGTGCTGTCGGCCCATAACCCCGCCTATTATTCGCGAAAAGCATCGACGAGCACGGATTTTTGCCCGAACGTCGGTATGCAGGGGCCTTCGATTGCAGAATACTCGCAAAAATGCACGTCGCCACCGCCCCCACATGGCACGAAGCAAAATCAGAACCACCCTTAAAAAGGGTGGTTTGCTCTTAGGGTATAACCCACGGGCCCCGGGCTCGCGTCTAAAGGCGCGGGCCCGGACTTCGTCCAGGCCTAGTGCGTCTTGACCCGTGGCGCGCCGGTCGAACCGGCGGCATCACCCCCTCTTGAAGGGGTCCTCGTACTCCTTCACGCTCAGCTTGTCCAGTGCGATGTCGTGGGACTCCTGCTCCCTGATGTACTTGGCGATCGTCGCCTCGTTCAGGCCGACGGTGGACACGTAGTAGCCCTCCGCCCAGAACTTCCTGTTGCCGAACTTGTACTTGAGGTTGGCGTGCCTGTCGAATATCATCAGCGAGCTCTTCCCCTTCAGGTAGCCCATGACGCTCGCGACGCTGTACTTCGGCGGGATCGCCAGCAGCACGTGCACGTGGTCGGGCATCAGGTGCCCCTCGATTATCTCGATCCCCTTGTACTCGCACAGCTTCCTGAGGATCTCCCCTATGTCGCCCCTGATTTGGTTGCAGATCACTTTGCGCCTATACTTCGGCGTGAACACGATGTGGTACTTGCACATCCACTTCGCGTGGGAAAGGCTGTAGGCCTTCTGGGCCATGGCGACCACCCCTTCGACTCGAATTCTTGACGGCCTGAACAATCGTCAATATCGGTCGGAGGGGTGGCTTTGTAAAGCCGTTTGTCTCCACCCGCGTAGCGGGTGGTTTAAAGCTGGCCGCTGCGCGGCCAGCAGACTAAAGTCTTGAACAAAAGCGCGGCCTAAAAGGCCGCGCACCATCTTTAATTCAGATCTATATTGCCCGTAACGGCAACGCCAAGGTAACGCAGGCCCGAGGGCGACCTTCCTTTCCGGCGCACTCCGCAGGACGAAAGAGCCCCCGCCGCACGAAGTGCGCAGCGGGGGCTCTTTCATGTCCGAGGACGCGCCGGAAAGGAAGGTCGCCCTCGGGCCGGACAGCTAAGGCAGCTTACGCGACGGTGTAAACCCAGTTGTGCTTATCCTCGACAGCACCGGACTGGATGCCCGTCAGGGTCTCGCGGAGCTTCTTCATCACAGGGCCGATCTCGGTGTAGCCAGCCGGGAAGGTCACGGTCTCGTCAGCACCGTAAACCTTGTTATCGATCTCGCCAACCGGGGAAATGACGGCAGCGGTGCCGCACAGACCGCACTCGACAAAGGTACCGGCCTTGACCTCGGCCCACTCAACGGGACGCTGGTCAACGGTCATGCCCAGGTCCTGAGCAACCTGAACGAGCGAACGACGGGTGATGGAGGGCAGGATGGAGTCGGTGTGCGACTGCGGAACGACGAGCGTGCCGTCCTCCTTCACGAACAGGACGTTGGCGCCACCGGTCTCCTCGACATAGGTACGGGACTCGGAGTCGAGATACAGGTTCTCGGCATAGCCCTCGCGGTGAGCCTCCATCGTGGGCTTGAGGGACATGGCGTAGTTGAGGCCGGCCTTGATGTTGCCGGTGCCGTGCGGTGCGGCGCGGTCGTACTCGGAAACGCGCAGCTTGACGGGCTTGAGGCCACCCTTAAAGTACGGACCGACCGGGGTCACGAGAATGCGGAACGTGTACTCAGGAGCGGGAGCCACGCCGATCACGTCACCGGAGCCGATCATAAACGGACGCACGTACAGGGTCGCGCCGGAGCCGAAGGGCGGAACCCAGGCGGCGTTGGCAGAAACGACCTGCTTGACGGCCTCAACAAACTTGTCCTTGGGGAACGGGGGCATCTCGAGGCGCTGGGCAGAGTTGTACATACGCTCGGCGTTCATGTCGGGACGGAAGCAGACGATGCTGCCGTCCTCGGCGGTGTAGGCCTTCAGGCCCTCAAAGACCTCCTGGCAGTAATGGAAGATGCCACCGCACTCGGAGACGTGCAGGGTGTGGTCGGTGGTCAGGCCACCCTCGTCCCACTCGCCATCCTTCCAATGAGCCTCGTAGCTGTAATCGGTCTTCATGTAGCCAAAGCCGAGGCTACCCCAATCGATATCCTTCTTCTCGACAGTCATATGTCGCTCCTTACATACACAGTTGCATACTCGCGAACCCGCACGCAAGGACCGGGGCCGACCGCGTCGCAACGTCGCACGCCCGGAGCGTAGAGCCGGACGGGACACGCGAACAGCATCAAAGCCGATGGCACGTCGATTCGCATGCACGAGATTGTACTCCCCGCACGCGTCGGATAAAACGTTTTTCTTTAACTAACTAAAGTATTCTCATTTGAACGGCACTAAAGAGGCCCGCCACCGCAAGCGATGACGGGCCTCAACTACACGGTTTGCGCGCCGATTCAGGCTAAGCGCTCTATTTGCCCAGCTTGGCCTTGACGATGCCGACCACGGTCGGAATGATCGACACGGCGACGATGCCGATAATCAGCAGCTCAAAGTGCTCCTGCACAAAGGGAATACCGCCAAAGAAGTAGCCCAGCAGCGTGAAGACCGTCGACCAGGTAATGCCGCCCAGCACGTTAAAGATGACAAAGTTGCGCCAGTGCATGCCGCCCATGCCGGCGATAAAGGGCACAAAGGTGCGGATAAATGGGAAGAAGCGACCCAAGAAGATGGCCAGGTGGCCCCACTTGTCCAAGAAGTCCTCGGACTTTTTAATGCGCTCGGGCGTCATGGCCTTTACCTTGCCCGAGGCGATGATCTTGCGGCCAAAGAAGTGGCCGATCATAAAGTTGCACTGATCGCCCAGGATGGCTGCGGCCCATGCGGTAGCCAGAAGCGCCACGATGTTAAAGCCGCCGTTGTGGGCAAAGAAGCCCGAGGCAAACAGCAGCGAATCGCCCGGGAGAAACGGGAAGAACACCACACCCGTCTCGATAAAGATGATCAGGAACACGCAGCCGTAGGCCATAAGCGGGCCGGCGGCGATCCAGCTGGCGATCGCGGTGCGCGGGTCTTTGAGCAGCTCAGCGATAAAATTAATGAAACCCATGAAGTAAAACCTCTCAGTTGTGGGCGCGGACACGTCCAAGTTGACCAGTATACGGTTGCAGCGCGAGTACGGGTCAAACCCCTCAAAAGTCTTACGTCATTACCAGCAAGTTTGCATAACTGACACCTGTCACGCAAAGCCGCCAAGATTGCCCTTCCTAATCCCTAGCGAATCGCTATACTTTATTGAATCGCATTGTCGCGGCGCTAAGGGAGGGCGGCCGGTGAGCTTTATCAACACCATTCGCGAGGACATCAAGACCGTCCAGGCGCAGGACCCTGCCGCGCAAAATGGCCTGGTCATCTTCCTGTCCTACCCCGGCCTGCATGCCAAGTGGAATCATGTGCCCGAGCACTGGCTATGGGAACACGGCCATCGATCGCTTGCCCGCGTGCTCTCGCAGTTAACCCGCCACATCACCGGCGTCGAGATTCATCCCGCCGCGCAGATCGGCAAGCACTTCTTTATCGACCACGCCATGGGCGTCGTTATTGGCGAGACTACCATCGTGGGCGACAACTGCGTGCTCTACCAGGGCGTCACGCTCGGCGGCACCGGCAACGAGACCGGCAAACGCCACCCCACCCTGGGCAACAATGTCACCGTGGGCACGGGCGCCAAGGTGCTTGGCAACATCCACATCGGCAACAACGTCAAGATCGGCGGCAACTCGGTCGTCGTCAAGGACGTGCCCGACAACTGCACCGTCGTGGGCGTGCCCGGGCGCATCATCAAGCGCAACGGCTGCCGCGTGTTCGAGGAGAGCTTCGACGCCAAGCAGCATCGCGAGTACATGCCCGACGATGCCGCCGAGCAGAGCGCCCTCAACCGTCAGGGCATCACCGAAAACGCCCGTCGCGTCAAGGAACTCGAGCAAGAGGTGGCCGAGCTCAAAGCCCTCGTCGCCAAGCTCGTTGACGAGCGCTAGGGCCGCGGGCAACCGCCACAGCATGAACGCCAACACAAAAGGCGCGCCAGGGAATCCGCTCCCGGCGCGCCTTCTTTTCGATGTGACATGCGGGACTGACCCTTTGTCACCTTATGCGAACTGGCTTAGGTAGAGGTCGGCATAAGCGCCCTCGGCAGCCAGCAGCTCCTTGTGCGTACCCTGCTCGATGATATTGCCGTGATCCATGACCAGGATGAGGTCGGCATCGACGATCGTCGACAGACGGTGCGCGATCACAAAGCTCGTGCGCCCGCGCATGAGCGCATCCATGGCGCGGCCGATGGCGAGCTCGGTACGCGTGTCCACGCTCGACGTCGCCTCGTCCAGGATGAGGATCGCCGGGTTGTTGAGCAGCACGCGCGCGATGGTCAGCAGCTGACGTTGGCCCTGGCTGATGCTCTCGGCATCGTTAGCCACACGCGTGTCGTAGCCCTGCGGCATAGTGCGCACAAAGAAGTCGACCCGTGCGGCACGTGCGGCCGCGACAATCTCCTCGCGCGTCGCCTCGGGACAGCCGTAGGCGATGTTCTCGGCAATGGTGCCATCAAATAGCCAAGCGTCCTGCAACACCATGCCAAACTGCTGGCGTAGCTCGCCGCGGTTCATGCGGCTCGTGTCCACGCCGTCGAGGGTAATGCGGCCGCCGTCGATCTCGTAAAAGCGCATGAGCAGGTTGATGAGCGTGGTCTTACCCGCGCCCGTGGTTCCCACCACGGCGATCTTCTGACCCGGCTCGGCGGTAAACGACACGTCTCGCATAAGCGGCTTGTCGGGCGCATAGCCAAAGCGCACATGCTCAAAAGCGACACGGCCTTCCACTTTGCCCGGCAGCTTGGCGGCGGCCACCGGCAACGGATCGGCCTCCATCTCGGGCTCGTCGAGCAGGTCGAACACGCGCTCTGCGCTCGCCAGCGCACTCTGCAGCGAGTTAAAGGTAAACGACAGCTCCGTCATGGGTTCGGACGCCTCGTAGATAAACTGGAAGAACGCCTGGAACACGCCGACGGTCATATGCCCGGCAACCAGCATGCTGCAGCCCACCAGCGCGATCACGATCTGCGCCAAACGGCCGATAAAGCGCACCGCGGGGCCGACGGCGTTAATCATAAAGTCGGCCTTGGTACTCACGCGCGCCAGCTCCTTCGAAGCCTCGTGCACCTCGGCAGAGCTCTGGCGCTCACGGTTAAACGCACGGATCACCAGACGGCCCGAGTAGCCCTCCTCGACCGCGCTCGTAATCTTGGACACCCACTCCTGGCGCTCGCCCGTCACATCATGCGTGCGGCGCGACACGACCTTCGTCACCAGCAGCGAAAGCGCCGTAAAGAACAAAAAGACGAGCGTGAGCGGCACGCTAAACACGAACATCACGCTCACGGCGCCCACCACGGTACCGATCGACACCAGCAACTGCAGCAAGCCGCGTTGCATGCTCTCGGACATCTTGTCCAAGTCGTTGGTCGCACGGCTGACGACCTCGCCGGGACGATGCGCGTCAAAGTAGGCAAGCGGCAGACGGTTGAGCTTTTGTGCGATGCGGTTGCGTAGGCGCAGGTTGAGGCGCTCGGCAACGCTCGACATCAAAAAGCTCTGGAGTGCGTAGAACGAGGCGGCGGCGGTCCAGATCATAAAGTAGATAAAGATGGTCCTGCCGCAGTTCTCCCAGGTAATGCTGAAGGTAGTGTTGTTGGCAAACGCCAGCTTCATGTGCCCCCACAGTTCATCGATCACGCGGGCGCTGTAGGCCGGCGCAGCGGTGTTAAAGATGGCATAGAACACAATGCTCGCGAACACGATATAGAAGCGCCAATGGTCGCCGGCGGCCTCGCTCCACAGGCGGCGCACCGTCGCCCAGGTGTCGCGGGGCGTCTCGTCCTCGTCCTCGTCATCAACGTCGCGCATGCGCTCCGCCTCGGCGCGGGCACGCTCGTCCTCGGCGCGCTCGTTTTCCTCGAAGAGTGCCTGGCGGCGAGCCTCGCGCTCCGCCGCCTTGGCGGCTTCGTCCAGGCCGGGCGTGGCGCCCGCCTCCTCGACTGTCTCTGCAACCGCGGCGTCATCGGCGATGCCCTGCTTCTTGAGCTCCTCGGTCATGCTACTCACCTCCCTTCATCTGCGATTCCGCGATAGCGCGGTACACCTCGCAGGTTTCCATGAGCTCGTCGTGCGTGCCCAGGCCCACGATCTCGCCGTCCTTGAGCACCACGATCTGATCGGCATGCAAAATAGTCGAGATGCGCTGGGCGATGATGAGCACCGCGGCATCGCACGTCTCGTCCTGCAGCGCATGGCGCAGCGCCGCATCGGTCTTAAAGTCCAGGGCCGAAAAACTGTCGTCGAAGATATACAGGTCGGCGCGCTTCATGAGTGCGCGGGCGATTGCCAAACGCTGGCGCTGGCCGCCCGAAAAGTTCGTACCGCCCTGCGCCACCGGCGTATCGAGCCCCTGGGGCTGGTCGAGCACAAAGGTGCTCTGGGCAACCTCCAGCGCATGGAGCATGTCAGCCTCGGTCGCACCCTCGTTACCAAAGCGCAGGTTGCTCGCCACCGTACCCGAGAACAGCCATGCCTTCTGCGGAACATAGGCGATACGCCCGCGGATGTCGTCTTGCGAAAGGTCGCGCAGGTCGACGCCGTTCAGGCGAATGGCGCCCTTCGTGGCATCGTGGAAGCGAAGCAAGAGCTTGGCCACCGTTGACTTGCCCGAGCCCGTCGAGCCCACGATCGCGGTCGTCTGTCCGCGGCGGCAGGCAAAACTCAGGTTGTACAGGGTGTCCTCGTCGGCATCGTCAAAGCGAAACGACATGTGGTCGAACACGGCCACCGTGTCGGCCCCATCTGCGGACTCAGGTGTCCCGTCGCCCAGCGTAGCCTTACCGTCCACGATGCTCGGCTCGATTTCGAGCACCTGCTGTGCACGGCTGAGGCACGCCGCGGCGCGCGGAAGCGTCAGCACCACCATCTGCGCCATCATCACAAAGAACAGGATCAGGATCGCGTACTCCAGCACGGCCGAGATGCTGCCGATTTGCATGGCATGGACGCCCACGCGGTTGCCGCCCACCCACAGCACCGCCACCTCGGCGATATTCATCAAAAAGAAGCTGGAGCTGTCGAGACCCACAAACAGGTGGTTGACCTTGATGGCATTGGCTGCGTAATCGCTAAACACCTCGTCCAGGCGCTGCTCCTCGTGGCGCTCCTTGTTAAATGCGCGGATGACGCGCACGCCCACGATGTTCTCGCGCAGCACCACGTTCATGCGGTCGATAAAGCTCTGCAGGCGCATAAAGATCGGCGCGGCGTTGGCAACGGTAAAGACCGCCGCCACCAGCACGATCGCAACGACCACGCCCAGCAGCGTGCCCATGGCAGGATCGATAAACCAGGCAAAGATGATGCCCGCCACGGCCAAGAACGGTACCGGTAACACCAGCTGAATCGTCTGCAGGATCGCTTGCTGGATCACGTTGATGTCGTTGAGCGAGCGCGTGATCATCGAACCCGTACCAAAGCGCTCAAAGTCGCTGGCGGACAGCTCGAGCGACTTATCGTAGACGGCGTTGCGAATGTCGCAGGCCACATTGGCCGCCAGACGGGCCGAAAGATAACAGCCCAGCACCGCACCACCGCTGGCCATGCCGGTCGCGATGAGCATATACACGCCGTTGCGCAAGATGTAGTCGATATCACCCGTCGTGATACCAGTATTGACCATATTCGCCAGCATCGTAGGCACCAGCAGCGTGCCGACGTTATCTATCAGCAGTACAAACAGCGTCACCGCAATCAGCCCGCGATACGGCCTCATAAATCTCATTAAGAGTCGCATGTCTCCCCTTCGCCTTTGTCGTCAGCCTCGTTCTCGGCGGCCACTTGCCGTTTAAATGCCTCGCACTCTTCGTTAAGAACATGGGAGAACTTACCGACCAAGCGCATGATCTCGCGCTGTTCCCACGGCTCGAGCGCCTCGATTGCTCCGCTGGTATATAACAGGCTCTCCGTCAAGGTCGTCTTACC